>JBEVNE010000063.1:0-21300 GCA_040508275.1 Duganella sp. | reverse complement strand
CCGGTGCCGAAATCGTCGAGCGCCAGGGCAAAGCCACGCTGGCGCATGCGCGAGATGACGGTGCTGCCGCTGCGCTCGAGGTAAATGGCGTCACGCTCGGTGAGCTCGATTTCGATATCGTCCGGTTGCAGCTGGAATGCCGCCAACGCCTGCTCGAACTGGCCCATGTAATCAAGCGCCAGCAACTCCTGGGCGCAGGTATTGATGCACATGCGCAGCGAGCCCAGGCCGAGATCGCGCCAGGATCGCAGTTGTGCGCACGCTTCGTGCACGATCTTGCTGCCCAGCTCGGGCAGTACATTGATTTCCTGCGCCAGCCCGATGACGTAATCGGCGCCACGGGCACCCAGTTTGCCGGGCACGCGCAGCAGCGCCTCCACCGCCAGCGTGCGGCCGCTGACGGCGTCGATGATCGGCTGGTAGGCGATCCAGAATGAGCCCTGAGCCAGCGCGCAGCGCAAAGCAATATGATCGGCGCTCTTGCGGTGCGCCATGGCGTCGAGTTCTTCGGTATAGAAGTGGAAGCAGTTACGCCCCGAGCGCTTGGCATGGTACAGCGCCAGGTCGGCCTTGTGCAGCAGGTCGTCGGGCGTAGCGGCGTCGAGCGGGCAGACGGCCAGGCCGATGCTGGCGCTGATGCGCACCTCGCGTTCGCCGAGCTGGAATGGCTGCGACAGCGCCGCCAGCAGTTTTTCGGCCAGCAGCCCGCCGTTGCTGGGCGCCGGCGCATACAGCTGGAGCAGGCCGAATTCATCGCCGCCGAGCCGGGCGGTCACGTCGCTTTCGCGGCTGATGTTGCGGATACGCTGCGCCACGTGCTTGAGCAGCAGGTCGCCAGCCTGGTGACCGAGCAGGTCGTTGACTTCCTTGAACTGGTCGAGGTCGATCACCATCAGCAGCAGCAGGTGCCCGCTACGGTCGGCCAGCGACACCATCTCGGAGCGCCGCGCGTCGAACGAGGCGCGGTTGAGCAGTCCGGTCAGCAAATCGATCGAGGCCAGCCGCTGGATTTCATCCTGCGCCAGCTTGCGCTCGGTAATATCGCGCAAGATCTTGAGGAAACCGAGCACCTGGCCATTGTCGTGCACGGGCGTGAGTACACCGTCGGCCCAGAAACGCGTGCCGTCGCTGCGCAGATGCCAGCGGAAATCGGCGGCGCGGCCGGTCTCCATGGCAATCTGCCGCTCGCGGCCGGACTGCCCGATCTGCACGTCTTCCGGGGTAAACACCAGGTCGCAGCTCTGGCCGATGATGTCCTTGGCGGCAAATCCGAGGATCAGCTCGGCGCCGATGTTCCAGCTGGTGACATTACCGGCAGTATCCATGGTAAAAATGGCAAAATCGCGCACACCCGTATAAATTTCCCGCAGCAGCACATCGGCGGCGAGGCCTGGGGACAACATGGTGGCAAGTGGCGGGTTCATGATGGTCTTCCCCAGGCGGGTTAAACCTGTTGGACACGCACACTGCGATTACGTTCGCCGGGGTGATCAGTGCAAGGCGCGGCACAGCTCCTGGCCGGCCACGCTCAGCGCTACCGTACCGGCCACCCCTCCCTCTTCCAGCTGCAGCACGACCCAGCCGGCCTCGGCCAGCGGCAGCAACTGGCGGCGCAGCGCGCTCATCGGCAAGCCCGCCTGCTTGCTCAAGCGCGCCAGCGTACAGGGTTTGCCGGGCCGTTCGTCGTGCAGGCGCCACAATGTGTGCAGCAACTCCAGTGCGGCGGCCAGTGCATCGTCTTCCATAAGTCTCCCGAGCAACTGAAAGCGCCATTCTGCACTATACTCGGAACACCCGGGTAATACTGACGAGCAATGTACGGTGAGGTGATGGCAATGGACAAGACCAAAGAAGACGGCGTGATCGCTCCCTACCAGCATGCCGCTGGCGGCTGGGGCGCGCTCAAGCAGGTGGCGGTGAACCTGGTGCGCGAGAAGGTCAGTGGCAGTAATTACAAGACCCTGTTGCGCCAGAACCAGCCCGATGGCTTTGATTGTCCGGGCTGCGCCTGGCCAGACCGCGAACATGCATCGACATTCGAGTTTTGCGAAAACGGCGTCAAGGCGGTGGCGGCCGAAGCCACCAGCAAGCGCGCCCGGCCCGATTTTTTTGCCTCCCACACGCTCACCGAACTCGAACGCCAGTCCGACTACGAACTCGAACAGCATGGCCGCCTGACCGATCCCATGGTCTACGACCGCGCCAGCGACAAATATGTGCCGATCTCCTGGGAGCAGGCATTTGCGCTGATGGCGCGCCACCTGCAGGCGCTGCCGCATCCGGACATGGCGGCGTTTTATACCTCCGGGCGCACCAGCAATGAGGCGGCGTTCCTGTTCCAGCTGTTCGTGCGCATGCTGGGCACCAACAACTTCCCCGACTGCTCGAATATGTGCCACGAGCCGACCAGCCGCGGCTTGCCGGGCACGGTGGGCATCGGCAAGGGCACGGTCACGCTGGACGACTTTGAGCACTGCGACACGCTGCTCATTTTCGGCCAGAACCCGGCCACCAACCACCCGCGCATGCTGGGCGAACTGCGCGACTGCGCCCGGCGCGGCGCGCAGATCGTCTCGATCAATCCACTGCGCGAACGCGGACTGGAACGCTTTACCAGCCCTGCCCATGCAGTGGAAATGCTGACCGGCGCCAGCACCACCATCAGCACGCTGTTCGTGCAGCCCACGCTGGGCGGCGACTTTGCACTGATCAAGGCGCTGGCCAAGCGCCTGCTCGAACGCGACGACGACAGCATTGCCGCCGGCCAGCCCGGCCTGCTGGACCGCCAGTTCATCGCCGAACACACCAGCGGCTTCGAGGCGTTTGCCGCCGACCTGCGGGCCCAGGACTGGCAGCAGCTGGTGACCGAATCGGGTGTATCACGCGCGCAAATCGAAGAACTGAGCAACGTTTACATCAACGGCAAGAACGTCATCTGCACCTGGGGCATGGGCCTGACCCAGCACAAGTACGCGGTCAAGACCATCCAGATGCTGTCCAACCTGATGATGATGCGCGGCCATATCGGCCGCCGTGGCGCCGGCCTGTGTCCGGTGCGCGGCCACTCCAATGTGCAGGGCGACCGCACCATGGGAATTGAGGAAAAGCCGACCAAGGCTTTCCTCGACCGGCTGCAGTCGGTGTTCGGCTTCGAGCCGCCGCGTGCGCATGGCTACGACGTGGTCGAGAGCATACAGGCCATGCTGGATGGCAAAGTGAAGGTATTCTTCAGCATGGGCGGCAACTTCGCCATGGCCACGCCCGATACGCCGCTCACCTTCGAGGCGCTGCGCGCCTGCACGCTGACGGTCAACGTCGCCACCAAGCTCAATCGCAGCCACCTGGTAATCGGCCAGGAAGCCCTGCTGCTGCCCACCCTGGGCCGCACCGAGGTCGATCTGCAGAACGGCGTGGCGCAGGGCGTGACGGTGGAAGACTCGATGAGCATGGTGCACCTGTCGTACGGCATGAACCAGCCGGCATCCAGCAACCTGCTGTCGGAAACCGCCATCGTCGCCCACCTGGCCCACGCCACGCTGGGCAGCGACAAGGTGGACTGGCTGGCGCTGGGCAGCGACTACGCCCGCATCCGCGACCTGATCGAGCAGGTGTTTGACGATTTTTACGATTTCAACGCGCGCGTAGCCAAGCCGGGCGGCTTCCACCTGCGCGTGGCCTCGCGCGAACGCGAATGGCGCACCGCCAGCGGCAAGGCGCAGTTTGTGCCGCACGCAGTCAGCACCGATACGCCGATCCACCGCGCGCGTGCCAAATACGGCGAACGGCTGATGACGCTGATGACCACCCGCTCGCACGACCAGTACAACACCACCATCTACGGCCAGGACGACCGCTATCGCGGCGTGTTCGGCATGCGCCGCGTGGTCTTCATCAACGCCGCCGACCTCGACATGCTGGGCCTGCGCAATGGCCAGCATGTCGATCTCACCAGCGTGTGGGACGACAATGTGGAGCGTCGCGCCGAACGCTTTTTGCTGGTCGAATACGACATCCCGCGCGGCTGCCTGGGCGCCTACTACCCCGAGACCAACAGCCTGGTGCCGCTGCACAGCACTGCCGACGGCGCCGGCACGCCGACGTCGAAGTCGATACCGGTGCTGCTGACGGCTTGCAAGGACTAGGTGTATTCGATGCAGCCGTCAGCCCGGCAAAAGCTCACCAGCTTGATGCCGGCATCGGTAGCGATATCGATGGCCAGGGTGCTCGGGGCGGAAATGGTGGCCAGCATCGGGATGTGCAGGCGCGCCGCCTTGCGTACCAGCTCGTAGCTGGCGCGGCTCGACATGAACACGAAACCCTGCGACATGTCCGCCTGTTCCAGCGCCAGGTAGCCGATCAGCTTGTCGAGCGCATTGTGGCGGCCGACGTCTTCACACACGCGCAGCACGGCGCCGCTGGCGTTGCACCAGGCCGCCGCATGGACGCCGCCGGTGACGCGCATCAGCGCCTGGTGCTGTCCCAGTTCGGCACTGGCGCGGGCGATGGCGGCCGGGCGGGTGATGTCGTCGTGCAGGGGGGCGGAAGTGATGGGTGACGGGTTCAGGTCGAGCTGGGCCAGGCTCTCGACGCCGCACACGCCGCAACCGCTGCGCCCCGCCATCGAACGGCGCTGCTCCTTGAACTGCATGAAGTCCTGCTGGGCAATGGTGACCAGCACCTCGATGCTGCGCGCATGCTCGCGCACTTCGATATCAAAGACGTCGGCCGCCTTGCCGACCAGGCCTTCGGTCAGCATGAAGCCCATGGCAAACGCCTGCAAGTCGCACGGCGAGACCATCATGACGGCGTGCGAAATGCCGTTGACCACCAGTGCCACCGGCATTTCCTCGGCCACGCTGTCAGTTACGCGGTCGGCATCGGCCGGCGCCAGGCCACGCCGGCGCAGCACCGGGCGTTGCTGGAATCCTGCTGCTTCCGTGTCCTTGTCTACCTTCATCGCCGCCCCGTTGATTGATAGCGGCTATTGTACCTTGCGGCGCTGGTGTGGTTTAGCCCGTCACGCCGTAGTGTCGTGCATAACGGCTGTCGAGATTGGCCAGCGGCATCAGCAGGAACAGGTCGGCGCTTTCAAAGTCGGGGTCCCAGGCCGGTTCGCCGCAAATCCAGGCGCCCGAACGCATATAGCCCTTGAGCAGCGCCGGCACCTGCGCCTTGGCGGCTGCTTCCAGCTTGCCAAACGGGAAAGGCAGATGCGGCGTGACGCGGTATTCGAGCGGCGCCAGATGGCTGGCTACCAGTTGCTGGTACACGGCCACCGCATTGTGGCCGCCGTCGGCCAGGCTGATGCTGGCGCAGCCGACCAGGTAGTCGCACTGCTCGCGGCGCATGTAGTCGGCCAGGCCGGACCATAGCAGCATGATCACGCTGCCGCCGCGGTAATCGGGATGGATGCAGGCGCGGCCCGCTTCCACCATGCGCCCGCGCAGGTGATTGAGCCGGCTCAGATCAAATTCGCCCTCCGAATACAAGCGCCCCAGCTTGCGCGCGCGTGTGGCGCTGAGCAAGCGGTAGGTACCCACCACTTTCAGGGTGTCGGTATCGCGCACGATCAGGTGATCGCAATGGGCGTCGAATTCGTCACAGTCGAGACCATCGGCGCGTTCGAGCGACGTCAGGCCCATGGTATCGATGAAGACTTTATAGCGCAGGCGCTGTACTTCGTGCAGTTCCTCCGCCGTGCTGGCCATGCTGAGCACCAGCTTGCCCGCTGCCGGCCTTGGCGCGGCCTGGGGCGTGGTGACCTGTACATCTGCTGCTGGAGAGATCGAGGTTTGCATGCTTCATCCTTGGTAGGGGCGACGAAGCAAGCGTAACCATCGAATACTTCAAGGAAATGACAGGAAAATGTCATTTCCGTGACAAGCGCTACAGTGTTGTATTTTGATCAGTCTTTTTTCGGGCGACCGGTTTTCAGCTGCGGCAGGCTGGCCAGCACTTTTTGCAGGGTAGCCAGGTCGATCTGGCTGATCAGGGCCACGCCGATACGCAGCAACTCGCTTTTCTTGATCTCGAAGCCAGCCTTGAGGCAAGCTTTTTTAACCTGGCCAAGCACCGCGTATTCCTGCTCGGGCATGGTAAAGCTGTCGCGCACGAGTTTTTCCTTGCGCGCTTTTTCCACGGGAGCTGCCGGGGTAGCAGACGCCGCAGCTTTGCCAGCGGTCTTGGGGGCGGCGGCTTTGGTTGCAGCCCTGGCGGCTGGCTTGGTTGCTGGCTTGGTTGCTGGCTTGGTTGCTGACTTGGGCACTGGCTTGACGACTGCCTTGCTGGCTGGCTTTGCGGCCGTTTTGACGGCAGGCTTGGCAGCAGCCTTGGGCGCCGGCTTGGCTGCAGCAACAGCGGCAACCGGCTTGGCCTTGGCGGCTGGCTTGGCGGCTGGCTTGGCGACCGCCGGCTTGGTGACCGCAGCCTTGGCGGCAACCGGCTTTGCCACGGCCGGTTTGGCAACCGCTGGCTTGGCTGCCGCTAGCTTTACTGCAGCCGGCTTGACGGCAGCCTTGGTCGCAGCCTGGGCTGGTTTGGCAGCCTTGCTTGCAGGCGATTTGCCATCATTCAGATCATCAACAATTTTATTCATACTGACTCCACAATTATCCAATAATATAAACAATATATATCATTTAGGCCAATCTTGCTTGCGCTATCGCAAAAGTGCGGCCAACTTCGGCATCAACGCGCTGAGTGGGCCTGTTCGATTTTTTTGTATGCTGCGCTGTTACGCGCTTGCTCGACCGCGTGCCAGATGCGTTGGGACAGCTCCGGCCGGGTTGCCAGCATCTGGTGCGACAACACGAGAAAATACGGCTTTTCGATAATCGGCACCGGCAATTGTTCGAGCTGCGCACCCAGCGGGCTGCGCATCACGCTGGCGGCGTCGCTGCCGCCAACGGCTGCGGCGGCGATGCGTCCGGCGATCAGCTTGCGCGCCACGTCGGTGGCGCGTAAAGTGCCCTCGTCCACATCCAGCTTCAGCGCGCGCAGCACTTCGCCCACCGAGTAACCGAGCTGGAAGCCGACCGGCCCGTGCAGATGATGAAAAGCCTTGCCGTCCCATTCCACCTGGCTGCCTTTTTTGCGCAGCACCACGTAGCTATCCATGTGCATGCGCTTGCTCATGTCAGGCAGCGCACTGACGGCCGTCAGCCCCGGATAAACACCCAGCTCGCGCCGCTCGGCCGTATAGCTGACCGAGAACACGCCATCGACCAGGTTGGCCTGGAGGCTGGCAAGGCAGCGCTTCCACGGCATGCTGCGGTACTCGAACTTGATGTCGAGGCGCTGCTCCACCATGGCAAGCAAGGAGAAATTGAGGCCGCCATTGGCCTGGGTACGCCAGGGCAGCACATCCTGCGACTCAAAACACAGCGTGACCGGCGCAGCCGATGGTGCAGGCGCCGCCTGCGCGCATGACAGCCCGGCAGCCATCACCAGAACGGCGCCGGCACCTCCCCGCAGCAGCGCTGGCAACAGACTGTCAGCCACTGTTACGGATGCTGAAATCGACACCAACCTCATCCCAGTGTTCCTGCTCTTTTTCCAGCCAATAGGATAAGGTGGGGTGATCTGCTACCCAGGCGCGCGGAAATTCAAGCTCGATGCGGTTTTTCATGCGCAGCCGAAGCTTGCTGAAATCGATATCGATACGCGAGTGCATGAACAGCACCGCCAACCGGAACGCCACCACCGCCTTGGCAAAATCGGCTTCTTCCAGCCAGTCGGAAATCTTGCGCAGATTGCCCTTGTGCGCCAATACCAGGCGGCTCATTACCTTTTGCTCGCGGGTGGTAAAACCGGGCAAGTCGGCGTTTTCGATCATGTAGCAGGCATGCTTGTGATAGCCCGTATGCGACACCACCAGCCCCACTTCGTGCAGCAGCGCGCCCCAGTACAAGTGGCGCGTATAGTCTTCGCTGGACGGCTTGGTCTGGGCATACAGCGCCAGCGCATCGTCAGCCACGCGGTTGGCGCGCTGTTCGTCGACGTGAAATTTTTCCACGCACGCCTGCACCGACTGCTCGCGCCGGTCGCGCTTGGTCGAGCGCAGGTGCAGATCCCACATCACGCCCATGCGCAGGCCGGCTTCGATCGGCTGCACCACCGGAATACCGAGTTCGCGCACCAGGCCAATCAGAATCGCCAGGCCACCGATAATGGTGCCCGCGCGGTCCGGCCGCAGGCCGGGCATGTCGATCTTGCTCACATGACCGAATTCGATAAAGCGCTGCTTCAGGGCGCTCAGGGTTTCGGCGTTGACTTCCTTGCCGATGCCGTTCTTGACGATGATGTCGGCAATCGTACGCGCCGTGCCGGAAGACCCGTAACACTGCTTCCAGAACTGCGGGTGATAAGGCGGGGCAGCATCCTCGAAATGGCTGCGCGCCGACAGGATGGCCGCCTCGAACGACGGCGCATCAACCCGCCCGCCGATGAAAAAGGACAGGCTTTGCTTGACCGTGCCGACGCTGAACGATTCGACTTTTTCAATTTCCTGGCCGCGCCCCAGTATCAGCTCGGTGGAACCGCCGCCGATATCGATCACCAGCCGGCGCTCGCCAGGCAAAGCCACGGCATTGGCCACGCCCATGTAAATCAGCCGGCCCTCTTCCTCGCCCGAGATGATTTCGATCGGATAGCCAATGGCCTGCTCGGCCTCGGGCAGAAAAGCGGCGGCGTTGCGCGCCACGCGCATGGCCGACGTGGCCACCACGCGCACCGCATCAAGCTGATACCCTTCCAGCACGGTGCGGAAATTACGCAGGCAGGTGAGCGCCAGTTGCCGTGCGGCGGGCGTCAGGTTGCCCCTGTCATCAAGGCCGGCGGCCAGGCGTATCGGCTCGCGCACGCTTTTCAGCACGCGAATGGCGTCGCCGTCATGCTTGCCGATATGGAGGCGGAAGCTGTTGGAACCTAAATCTACTGCTGCATACATCATTGATAGCCTTTGTAGCCTTTTCTCTGCAAAAGGCAGAGGCTTGCGGAGGAAATCCAACTAAACGGTTTACATGGTTTTGAAAATGCTATCACGATATGCCTTACTTGTGACAGCATGATGACAGCAGTGCCTGCCAGACGAAGTGGCCTGGCGGCAATGTGGCCGTCAGGCCTCGGCCATGCTGTCCGCAAGGCGTTCCTGCGCCACCTGGTTGCCGCCGGCCGCCCTGGCCTCACGCAGCGCTTCGTCGGCGCGCTTGAACAGGCTGACCGTGGTGTCGTCGGCGCGGATGGTGGTCACGCCAAGGCTGGCGGTCATGTTAACGATGGCTTTTTCAGCCTTGACCGGCTGCGCAGCGAGCGCCTTGCGCACCCGTTCGGCCACCAGCAGTGCATCATCAAGCGTGGTGCGCGGCAGCTGGATGGCAAATTCGCCGCCGCCCATGTGGCCCAGCAGGTCGCTGTCGCGCAACTGGCGCTTGCAGGCTTCCGCCATGGTTGCCAGCGCCTGGTCGCCCGCCGCATGGCCGTAATGCTCATTCACGCGGCGGAACTGGTCGAGATCGAAAACAATCAGTGCGGTCGGCTGGCCGGGACGGCGTGCCAGCGCGATCCACGGCGCCAGCGCCTGATGGAAACCGCGCCGGTTGGGCGCCTCGGTCAGCGGGTCGATGGTGTCCAGCCGTTCCAGTTCGCCCTGTAATTGCTGGCGCCCCAGCAGCAGGTAGCCAAAGGCGCTGCCGAGCATGATCAGGTACAGCGCCGCCATGCCCATGCCCTGCACCAGTTCGGGACTGACCCACGACCAGCCATTGGGCAGCAGCAGCCCTACCACGCCGCGCGCCGCCACCAGCAGCGCCAGCAGCACGCTGCTGAACACCAGGTAGCGGCGCAGCAGCGAGGCAGCCGGCCAGCGGCGTGCCTGGGCGGCGGCGCCGGCGAGCACAAAGCCGCCGATGGCCACCGAGGAAATCGCCTGGCGTTCGGCGGCGGAGCGGTCGAACAGCCAGGCGCCGACAAACAATAACACCGCCAGCACCAGTGCCGGCAGCAGGTAGCGGCGCCAGATGCGGCGCCCGGCCTGCTGCCACAGTGCGGCGGCGTCCAGCGCAAAACCACTGAGCAGCAAGCCATTGGCAAGGGCTATGGTGAGAAAATCGGGCAAGGTACCGCGCAGGTACAGCAAGGCCCAGGCCACCGCCTGCAACTGGCGCGCACGCGCCCAGGCGGCGCTGCCAGCAGCGGGGGCAGGAGCTCCGCCGTTGCCGAGCTCCTGCTGCTGCTCAAAAAAGAACAGCGCCGCGCACAGGCAAAGATTGCCCAGCGCCAGCGCCAGTACCAGGGTTTTAATATCCATGAACGCCGTAGATCAGAGATCAGACCTCGTGTTCAACGTTGCTGGTGCCATCGCCCATTTTGCTGGCCCAGGCCTGCGAGAACAGGGCTTTTTCGTCCTCGTTCGGGGTATCGTGCCAGAACACGATCAGCGTGCCTTTATGGTCGTGCAGCTGGCTGATTTTTTCAACAAAGCTCTGCTTGCCGGACAGGTCGGCCAAGGCCACCACGTAGCCATACACCCGGCCCAGACGTTCCAGGCGATCGGGTTCGGTCAAGCTATTCGTGGCAGTCAGTGTGGGGTGGTCTAAAAACATCGTCTTCTCCATTATGGCCGCCTCAAAAAACCTACTGCGCGGTCCGCTATCGCCGCTGCGTTGCTCAGCGTACCTCCGTACGCTTGCGCTACTCACGACGATAACGAACCCCTCGCTACCGTTTTTCGAGGGTTTTTTTTGGCCGCCGCAGCGGTGCCCCGCCAATGTACCTACAATTTTTCCGTCTGTAAATGAAACCGGCGGTTCCAGCCGCATGCTACTATCAATTGATACCATTCCTGCACCACATCCCTTGACAGCTCCGCCTTTTCAGCTTCAGCCACCACCCCAGGTCCACACGCACGGCAACCGCCGCTGGCTCGAATTTCGCCCCG
Source organism: Duganella sp. (assembly GCA_040508275.1). Taxonomy (GTDB): domain Bacteria; phylum Pseudomonadota; class Gammaproteobacteria; order Burkholderiales; family Burkholderiaceae_D; genus Rugamonas. The sequence continues at coordinate 10,364 of JBEVNE010000063.1, read as the reverse complement.
GCATGGTGCAAAGCGAAATGCGGCTGTCGCAGCCCGATGCGCTGGTACTCAGCTATTCACGCGCCATGATGTGCTTTGCGCTGTTTCACCCGCGCCCGGCGCATATCGTCATGGTCGGCCTGGGCGGCGGTTCGCTGGCCAAGTTTTGCCACCGCCATTTGCCGCACAGCCGCATCACGGTACTGGAACTGCGCGCCGACGTGATCGCGCTGCGCGAGCAGTTTGCCATTCCGCCCGACGATGCACGCCTGCGCATCATCGAGGCCGACGCCGTCAGCTATATGCGGCATTTACGCGACAGCGTCGACGTGCTGCTGGTGGACGGCTTTGACCAGGATGGCCTGCCCCCCGCACTGGGCAGCGCAGCATTTTACGCCGACTGCCGCCGCGCGCTGCGTCCTGGCGGCGTGCTGGCGACGAATATTTTCAGCTACGATCCGCGCTATGGCGTCATGCTGAAGCGGCTGCGCCAGGCCTTTCGCGGGCGCCTGTGCTGGTTTCGCGGCATCGCCGGCAATAACCGCATCATCTTTGCCGTCAATGGCGCTGCGCCATCCCCTGCGCTGGCCATGCAGCAGCAGGTGGCGCGCCGCTGGCGCTGGTCCCTGCCCTGGCTGAACCGCCTGCTGGCATACTGGGTGGTGTGGCGGCTGCGCCGCAATGCAGGAAGCTAGGTACTGCCCCGGTGCATCAACTCAAAGCCGGTATCGATCACTCGCGGTTGCACTGCTGCATTGGCACCGGCCCCGCCGAGACGGCCAAGCAGCGCCTGCGCCGCCAGGCGGCCGATGTTGCGGCCATCGACCCGAATCGTCGACAGCGGCGGAAAGGTGTGGGCGGCAAAATTCAGGTCGCCAAAACCGATTACCGCCAACTGCCCGGGCACCTTCAGTCCGCGGCTCAGCGCCTCGGTCAGCACACCGTGCGCCAGCGTGTCCGAGCTGCAGACCACGGCGTCGAGCTGCGGCGCCTGCGCCAGCAGTTGCGCCAGCCCTTCGCGGCCCAATTGCAGGGTGGTCGGCAAAGGCATCACCTGCACGCCCGCCACCGACACGCCGTGGCGCGCCAGTTCGGCCTGCAACCCCTGATTGCGGCGGGCGCCGCGCGGATCATTGACGGCCAGTATGGCGATGCGCCGGTAGCCGCGCTCCAGCAGGTGGCGCGCGGTCGCCTGCCCCACCTCCTCGTGCGAAAAGCCGACCACCATATCGATCGGTGCCGGCCCCATGTCCCATGCTTCCACCACCGGCACGCCGGCCTGTTGCAAACGGCGCCGCGTATTATCGGTGTGCAGGGTGCCGGTAACGATGATGCCGTCCGGGCGGCGACTGAGAATGGTTTCCACCAGCACCTCCTCGCGCCAGGCCTCGTAGCGCGATAGTCCCAGCAGCACCTGGTAGCCCGCTTCGGTCAGCGTATCGGTCACCGCCTCCACCAGTTCGGCAAAGATCGGCGTGGCGATGCTGGGGATGACCAGCGACACCAGCTTGCTGCGGTTCGAGGCCAGCGCACCGGCCATCATGTTCTTTACATAGCCGGTCTGCTGCACGGCCGCCTGCACCCGCGCCAGCGTATGCGGGCGCACCAGGTGCGGCTGGTTGATCGCGCGCGAGACGGTAATCGGCGATACGCCGGCGACCTTGGCGACATCGATCAGCGTGGCGCCGCTGACGCTGAGCTCGGCATCGTCAGTGCGCAGTACCTGCAACGCGGTTTTGTCATGTTTGCTGTTCATGCTCCAAATTATACATGAACACATCATTTTCAATCATTTTTTTGATTGCCAAAAAACATTACCCAGCTCAAATTCCCGTTGATTTTTCCAATTTGTCGAGCTACCATGAAATGACAGCGCAATCATTTTTTACCGAATTCAGCTTTTACAAGGACAGACCATGCCCACCCAGACCACTCCATCCGCCACCGGCAACACCGATACGCCGCGCATCGCCGCCATGCGCGTAGTGCCGGTCGCTGGCCGCGACAGCATGCTGCTCAACCTGAGCGGCGCCCATGGCGCTTACTTCACCCGCAACCTGGTGATCCTGACCGACAGCGCCGGCCGCACCGGCGTGGGCGAAGTGCCGGGCGGCGACGCGATCCGCCAGACCATGGAAGACGCACGCGAACTGGTGCTGGGTCGCAGCGTGGGCGACTATCAGGCCGTGCTCAACGCTGCGCGCACCACTTTTGCCGGCCGCGATGCCGGCGGCCGCGGCCTGCAAACCTTCGACCTGCGCATTGCCGTGCACGCGATCACCGCGCTGGAAGCAGCCCTGCTCGACCTGCTCGGTCAGCACCTGGGCGTGCCGGTGGCGGCTCTGCTCGGCGAAGGCCAGCAACGCAGCGAAGTGGCCATGCTGGGCTACCTGTTCTACATCGGCGACCGCCAGGCCACCGACCTGCCCTATGCCGACGGCAGCGACGCCACCGACGATTGGACCCGCCTGCGCCACCAGAAAGCACTGACACCGGAAGCAGTGGTCAAGCTGGCCGAAGCCGCGTATGACCGCTATGGCTTCCAGGACTTCAAGCTCAAGGGCGGCGTGCTGCGCGGCGAAGATGAAATCGCCGCCGTCACCGCCCTGCACGAGCGCTTTCCCGAAGCGCGCATCACGCTCGACCCCAACGGCGGCTGGCTGCTCAAGGATGCGATCCGCCTGTGCCGCGACCAGCACGACGTGCTGGCCTACGCCGAAGACCCGTGCGGCGCCGAAAACGGTTACTCGGGCCGCGAAGTGATGGCCGAATTCCGCCGCGCCACCGGCCTGCTCACCGCCACCAACATGGTGGCCACCGACTGGCGCGAAATGCGCCACGCGATCCAGCTGCAATCGGTCGATATTCCGCTGGCCGATCCGCACTTCTGGACCATGCAGGGCTCGGTGCGGGTGGCGCAGATGTGCCACGAATGGGGCCTGACCTGGGGTTCGCACTCGAACAACCACTTCGATATTTCGCTGGCCATGTTCACCCACGTGGCAGCGGCCGCCCCGGGCCAGATCACCGCCATCGACACGCACTGGATCTGGCAGGACGGCCAGTACCTGACCCGCAATCCGTTCCAGATCGAAGGCGGCAAGGTGCAGGTGCCAACCCGGCCTGGCCTGGGCATCGACCTCGATCTGGACGCCATTGAAGCAGCCCACCAGCTGTATCTCAAGGAAGGACTGGGCGCACGCAACGATGGCATCGCCATGCAATACCTGATTCCGGGCTGGAAATTCGATAACAAAAAACCCTGCCTGGTGCGCTAAGTGCCGACCAAGTGCCGACTTGAACGCTGATACAGCGTCTGATTGAAGTGTAAGGAGACAGCAACATGAGTACCGCTTCACCCGCATCACCAACATCGCCGACATCGCCAGTGCTGGCCAGCGCCGTCAGCAAGATCAAGTGGCGCATCCTGCCACTGTTCGTGGTGATGTTCATCGCCAATTACATCGACCGCGTCAACATCGGTTTTGTCCGCACCCATCTCGAAACCGACCTGGGCATCGGCGCTGCCGCCTACGGCTTTGGCGCCGGCATTTTCTTCCTGGCCTACGCGCTGTTCGAGGTGCCGTCCAATATGCTGCTGCAGCGCTTCGGCGCCAAGGCCTGGCTCACCCGCATCATGGCCTCGTGGGGCATCGTCGCCACCGGCATGGCTTTCGTGCAGGGCGAAACCTCGTTTTACGTGATGCGCTTTTTGCTGGGCGTGGCCGAAGCGGGCTTCTTCCCGGGCGTGGTGTATTACTTTACACAGTGGCTGCCCAACGCCGAGCGCGGCAAGGCGATGGCGATTTTCCTCAGCGGTTCGGCGCTGGCCTCGGTGGTGTCGGGCCCTTTGTCCGGCGCGCTGCTGCAGATTGAAGGCGGCGGCTTCCATGGCTGGCAATGGATGTTCATCATCGAAGGCGTGGCCTCGATTCTGCTGTGCTTCGTGGTGTGGTTCTTTCTCGATTCACGTCCGCGCGACGCCAAATGGCTGAGCGAAGCGGAACGCAACGAGCTCGAATCGGTGATTGCGGCCGAGCAGAAAGAGCGCGAGAAAAGCAAACCGGGCCACGTCAGCATGTTTTCGCTGCTGCGCGACAGCCGCATCGCCCTGTTCTGCTTTATTTACTTTGCCATCCAGCTGACGATTTACGGCGCCACCTTCTGGCTGCCGAGCATCATCAAAAAGATGGGCCACTTTACCGATTTCCAGGTTGGGCTGTTCAACTCGATCCCGTGGATTATCTCGATTGCCGCGATGTATATGTTTGCCGCACTGGCTGCACGTTTTAAGCACCAGCAGATGTGGGTGGCGATTGCGCTGGTGATCGCGGCGACCGGCATGTTCATGTCCACCGTCGGCGGCCCGGTGTTTGCGTTCGTGGCGATCTGCTTCGCCGGCATCGGCTTCAAGGCGGCATCGGCGCTGTTCTGGCCGATCCCGCAAGCCTACCTCGACGCCCGCATCGCCGCCGCCGTGATCGCGCTGATCAACTCCCTGGGCAACCTGGGCGGCTTCGTCGCGCCCACCACCTTCGGCTACCTCGAACAGAAAACCGGCTCGATCCAGGGCGGCCTGTACGGCCTTGCGGCGGCTTCGCTGGTGGCGGCAGCGCTGGTGTTTCTGACGCGCCAGTCGAAGAAGTAGGTCCTTCGCAGATGCCAGGGATGCCGACTTCAACCCCTGACATCCCTGCCAGAGACAGGCCACCGATACCACAAAGGGTCGGCTGTTAGGGGTAGAAGCCAAAAAACTCAGGGCTTGCGCGACACATGCACCATCTGGCGCGCCTGCTTGCGCAGCAGCGCCTGTTCCCAGCGCTGTTTTTGTTCTTCGGTTTCCGGCACCAGGGCAGGTACTTTCACCGGCTTGCGGTGTTCGTCCACCGCCACCATCGTGAAGTAGCAGCTATTGGCGTGGCGTACCAGGCGCTTCTGGATGTTTTCCGTCACCACGCGGATGCCCACTTCCATCGAGGTGTTACCGGTGTAATTGATCGACGCCAGGAAGGTGACCAGCTCACCGACGTGTATCGGCTGCAAGAACATTACCTGGTCCACCGACAGCGTGACCACGTAACTGCCCGAGTAACGGCTGGCGCAGGCATAGGCCACGCTGTCGAGGTATTTCAGAATCGTGCCGCCGTGCACGTTGCCGGAGAAATTGGCCATGTCCGGCGTCATCAGCACGGTCATGCTGAGCTCATGCGCTACCCACGTCATCGGTTTTTCCATCTAGAACTCCCTGTGTTTTGTTCCTGCCATGCTATCCGCTCAGCCTGCCAACAGCAAATAGTTATCAACAACATTGTCAGATAACGTATGCTTTATGCTTCAACACAAGGAGCGCATATGAAATGGAAAGTCCTGGCCGCCAGCATCCTGCTCGGCATGGCCGCCACCGCGCAGGCGGTAACGCCTGACCAGGTGCAGACCTTCACCCTGTCGAACGGCATGAAATTCATCGTGCTCGAATCGCATACCATCCCCAACGCCAATATGTACACGTTCTGGAAGGTCGGTTCGCGCAACGAGGCGCCCGGCATCACCGGGCTGTCGCACTTCTTTGAACACATGATGTTCAACGGCTCGAAAAAATTCGGCCCCAAGATGTTCGACCGCACCATGGAAGCGGCCGGCGGCTCCAACAACGCCTATACCAGCAACGACCTGACCGTGTACCAGGACTGGTTCCCGGCGACCTCGCTGGAAACCATTTTCGACCTCGAGAGCGACCGCATCGGCCACCTCAGCATCGATCCGAAAATGGTCGCCAGCGAGCGTGGCGTGGTGCTGTCCGAGCGCAGCACGGGGTTGGAAAACTCGAATTTCCGCAGCCTGCACGCCGCCATCAATGGCGTGGCGTTCCTGGCCCACCCTTATTCCTGGCCCGTGATCGGCCACGAATCGGACATCAAGGCCTGGACCCAGCAAGACCTCGAACACTATTTCAAGACCTATTACGCGCCGAATAACGCGGTGGCCGTGGTGGTCGGCGACGTCAAGACCGCCGAGGTAAAAAAACTCGCCACCAAGTACTTTGGCAGCATCCCCAAGGGCGCCGCGCCGCCAGCCGTGCGCACGGTGGAACCGCCGCAAACCGGTGAGCGCCGCATTTTCGTCGCCAAGGAATCGGTCACGGCGCCCAACCTCGCCGTGGCGTACAAGGTCCCGGCAGCCAACAGCCCCGACTACTATGCGCTGGAAGTGCTGCAAAGCGTGCTGGCCGAAGGCAAGACCTCGCGCCTGTACAAGGCGCTGGTGGAGCAGCAACTGGCCACCCAGGTATCGGCCAACAGCGCCGAAGGCTTCGATCCGGGCTTGCTGTATGTGTTTGCCGTGGCTGCTGCCAAGGTCGAACCGGCCAAGCTGGAAAAAGCGCTGCTGGCCGAAATCGACAAACTGATCAAGGATGGCGTGAGCGACGACGAGCTGCAAAAGGTCAAGAACCAGAAACTCGTCGATTTTTCGCGCCAGATGGAAACCATCAACGGCAAGGCCCAGCAGCTCGGCAACTACGAAATGTTCTTCGGCGGCTACCAGAAAATGTTCGACGCGCCGGCCGCCTACGCCAAACTGACGCCGGCCGACATCCAGGCCGTCGCCGCCAAATACCTGAAGAAGTCGCAGCGCACCATCGGCGTGCTCGCTGCCAAGGAGGACTGATCGCATGAAACAACCAATCATCGCCGCCGTGCTGGCGGCCAGCACGCTGCTCGGTGCCGGCCAGACCGCCAACGCCGCCCAATTCCGCCTGCCGGCCTACGATACCGTGACCCTGCCCAACGGCCTGACCGTGTACCTGATGGAGCGCCGCGAAGTGCCGCTGATCTCGGTGCGCGCCGTGGTCAAGGCCGGCGCCGTCAACGACGCTGCGCAGCCGGGTCTGTCCAACCTGACCGGCGACGCCCTGCTGCTGGGCAGTAAAACCCACAGCAAAAAAGCCATCGACGAAGCGTTTGATTTTCGCGGTGCACGCCTGGCCGGCGGCGCCGGCGCCGAATCGAGCACGGTGCAAGCCAACTTTGCCCGCACCGATGCGCCCACCCTGCTGCCGCTGTTCGCCGCCATCGTCCAGCAGCCATCGTTTGACGAAGCGGAACTGGCCAAGCTGCGCGAGCGCAAGGTCAGCGGCCTGAAACAGGCGAAGGAAGCGCCACGCAATGTGGTACAGAACTACTACCGCGCCATGCTGTTTGGCGGCGCGCCATACGCAATTCCCGCCAGCGGCACGGTAGCGAGCGTGAGCGCGCTGAAACAGGGCGATGTGCAGCGCTACTACCAGCAGTTCTACCGCCCCGACAACGCCGCCATCATCGTGGTGGGAGACTTCCAGAAAGACGAGATGCGCAAGCAGATCGAAGCGCTGTTTGGCGCCTGGAAGGCCAGCGGCGCGGCGCCGCAAGCGCAGAATAATGGCAAGGTGCAGGCCGACAAGGCGCGCACCTGGCTGGTCAACAAGCCCGATGCGATTGAAACCACCTTTTTGATCGGCGGCGCCGGCATCGCCCGCAACGATCCCGACTACGTACCGCTGCAGGTGATCAACACCATCCTCGGCGGACGCTTCACGTCCTGGCTCAACGACGAGTTGCGCGTGAACTCGGGGCTGACCTACGGCGCCAACAGCCAGTTTGCCACGCTGTCGCAAACCGGCACCTTCGCCATCTCGAGCTTTACCGCCACCGCCAAGACCGGCGACGCGCTGGCGCTGGCCCACAAAACCTATGCCCGCCTGTGGGACAAGGGTATCGACCAGGCCACGCTGGCATCGGCCAAGGCCTACGTCAAAGGCCAGTTCCCGCCGCGTTATGAAACCGGCGAACAACTGGCCAGCCTGCTCGGCGATATGTACGCGTCCAACGTCGGCCGCGAACAGATCGACAACTTCACCAGGGACGTCGACAGCCTGACGCCCGAACGCGCCAAAGCCCTGGTCAACAAGCACTTCCCGCGCAACAACCTGCAAACCGTGTTGATCGGCAAGGCGGCCGATATCCGCGATGTGGCCAAGTCGTACGGCGAGGTGACCGAACTTGAAATCAGTGCTGATGGCTATCAGCCGACAACAAAATAGGGAGAGAAGCAAATGACGCAGCGCCAGCACACCTACCGCGTATCGGTGCAATGGACCGGTAACCATGGCAGCGGCACCTCGGGCTACCAGGCCTATGGCCGCGAACATGTCATTACGGCTGGCGCCAAGCCGGCCATTCCCGGCTCGTCCGACCCGGCGTTTCGCGGCGACGCCCAGCGCTGGAATCCGGAGGATTTGCTGGTCGCTTCCACCTCGGCTTGCCACAAGCTCTGGTACCTGCACCTGTGCGCCGAAGCAGGGATCGTCGTCAGCGCCTATGAAGACCAGGCGGAAGGAACGATGGTGGAAGGCGCCAGGGGGCATTTCACCGGCATCGTACTGCGCCCGCGCGTGACCATACGCCAGGGCGATGACGCGGAACTGGCGGCGCGCCTGCACCATGAAGCGCATGCGCAGTGCTTTATCGCCAATTCTCTGAATTTTCCTGTGCGGTGTGAGCCGGTGATTGAGATGTTGTAATCGACGGTTTTACGGCCATCAGCGAAAAGGTAGGCAGGACTATGGATAAGAGCATTAAAGAAATCGATGGAGCTTGCCATTGCGGCACGGTGAAGTTCCATGTCAGGCTCACCGACGGCTTGCATACCGCCAGGCGCTGCAACTGTTCCTATTGCCGCATGCGCGGCGCAGTTGCCGTCTCCGCCAACCTGTCCGACATACACATCACCGCCGGCCAGGATGCGCTGACGCTGTATCAGTTCAACACCAGGCAGGCGCGGCATTATTTCTGCTCAAAGTGCGGTATTTATACCCATCATCAACGGCGCTCCAATCCGGAACAGTACGGCGTCAACGTTGCGTGCTTGAGTGGCATCAGTCCTTTTGACTTTGATTCGGTTCCGGTCAATGAGGGAGTAACGCATCCGAAAGACAGGCCTGCCAATGCGGGGCCTTTGCTTGCAGGGCATCTCAGGTATGTACCTGGAGTGCCGACCGGAGACGATGATGCGTTGAGGAGCAATCTTTCATAGTCATGACTTCGAAAAGCCGTAGCGAGCAGCCCGTTAGCCGCTGATCGATTTTCACCTCGCTCAGTAATGAAATACTATGGAAACTATGTCGGTCTCTCCCGAAAAGAATTTTGAGGTGCGCACAGAAATCTGGGAGGCTCGCAATTCACTGTGGGTATATCACCCGTCGATATGGGCCGCCAAGAATAGCGATTGTATATTTTCGTTTGAGGACGAAAACTGGTCGGCGGACGCCAGCGTTTGGAAAGACGATGCTACTGTCAGCCTGTGTCTTTGCAAGTTCCCAGGAAATCACCGACCAGACAGTCTGAGCGTTGAAATAGACGGTCTGGCGTTGACGGCGAAGATCAGTGCGTCGGGGAGAGTTTTCCCCCTTGAAGACCTCGAACATGCTTTAGATCAGACATTGAAATTTGACCTTTAATTTTTCAGCGCCACACGACCATATTCGGCCCAGGCATGGTATGTCCGTCCGCTTGATTGGCCGTGGAAATGGAGATGACGCACTTTTTAAGATTTTAGACGGAACGGATAGAGTAGCCGTTGGTAAGCGACCAGCGCACCCACCTATGAATCCGTGAAGCCCCAGGCCAAACTCCGAATTTTTACTTGGAGATGAGGATGGTGAACACCGAACGCGAAGCGGTTTGGCAAGAGCGTGTTGAGCACTGGCGAGCAAGCGGACTGTCGCAGCGCGCGTTCGCCCTGCAAGAAGGCTATCCAATACGACAGGTGGGTTACTGGGTTCGCCGACTGACCCGGTCGCCGGCTGCACCCGGGCTGTTGCCGGTGCAGGTAACGCCAGCGCCGCCGGTGCCCGTCGCGATCAGCCTGATCAACGAGCGCGGTTGGACGTTGAGCTTGCCGAGTGATGTGCCGGCCAGCTGGCTGGCCGAATTGATGCGAGCGCTGTGATGGAACTGTCGGCTGATGCGATCTGGCTGGCGACGGCGGCGGTGGATATGCGCACCGGCATCGACGGCCTGTCCCTGCATGTGCAGCAGGCGCTGGGGCGCCCGCCGTGCGACGGCACGGCCTACGTGTTCGCTAATCGCCGCCGCACGCGCCTCAAGCTGGTGTGCTGGGACGGCACCGGTGTCTGGATGTGCCTGCACCGTGGCCAGTTCGTCTGGCCGCAGGTGAACGATGCGTGCTGGCAGATGAGCGCCGAGCAATGGCGCTGGCTGGTAGCGGGCGTGGACTGGCAGCGGCTGTCGGCGTCGGCGCCGTCCCAGTGGCGCTTGTGATGCCATTGTCGCGGCGCTTGTAAACATGGTGCATGTGTGTGATTCATAGACATCGTTTTAATTAAAATG
>JBEVNE010000049.1:0-4439 GCA_040508275.1 Duganella sp. | reverse complement strand
ATTTACAAGGGCTGCATAAGGCCTTACACTAAGGTTCTCGGTCACCCCGGGGCAGTACCCAATTAACCACAGAGCTCACGCAGAAGTTGGCGTGGCCTCTGTGGTTTTCCATTGTAAAAACAGAGTAAACGTATATGACTTCAGTTCCACTTACCAAGTTCGGCGCAGAGCTCCTCAAAGAAGAGCTGCACCAGTTGAAGACCAAAGAACGCCGTATCGTGATCGACGCGATTGCCGAAGCGCGCTCGCACGGCGACCTGTCCGAAAACGCCGAGTACGATGCCGCCAAGGAGCGCCAGGCGTTTGTGGAAGGCCGTATTGCCGAACTCGAAGGCAAGCTGAGCGCCGCGCAGATCATCGACCCCACCACGCTCGAAGCCGATGGCCGCGTGGTGTTTGCCGCGACCGTTGATCTGGAGGACCTCGAGTCCGGCGCCAAGGTCACGTACCAGATCGTCGGCCTCGACGAAGCCGATCTCAAACTGAGCAAAGTATCGGTGACCTCGCCGATCGCCCGCGCGCTGATCGGCAAGTCCGCCGGCGACGTGGTGGAAGTGCAGGCGCCGTCCGGCCCGCGCGAATACGAAATTCTGGAAGTGCGTTACGTCTGATGCTATTAGCCCGTACCCGTTTGCTGGTTGCCACGCTGTGGGCCGGCAGCCTGTGGGGCGTCGGCTACATCGCCGCGCCCACGCTGTTTGCCACCGTGCCTGACCGCGTGCTGGCCGGCACCATCGCCGGCAGCCTGTTCAACACCCAGGCCTGGGTGTCGATCGCGTGCGGCGTGTTGATGCTGCTGCTGTTGTGGGCGACCAGGCCCGGTACCGAGGGCATCTTTGCCGGTCCGGCCGTGAACATGGCGGCCAAGGGCCGCCGCACGGTGATGATCATCGTGGTGGTGATGCTGGCGTGTACGCTGGTGTCGCACTTCGGCCTGCAGCCGATGATGGCCGCGTTGCGCGCGAGTGCTGGTCCGGGAGGGGTAATGGAGTCGGCTGCCAAGAACGAATTCGGCATCCTGCACGGCATTTCCAGCAGCATCTTCCTGGTACAAAGCCTGCTGGCTGCGTGGCTGGTGGTAAAACAATAACTGCACCGTCGCTGCCGCCTGCGCGGGAGCGACGATACGTTGGCGCAGCTTACTTCGAACCGAGCGCGCTTTTCTTGCTGGACTTCTGCTGTGGCTTGGCGCGTTTGATGTTGCCGCCCTGGGTCACTCGCTCATTCCCTTTAAGCAATACCTTGGTCACCGATGGACGCTTGGTGCCGCTCGGGCTAGGCTTGACGATGGTCACTTCGCGCAGGCCCTTGCCGGACGTGGAGCGTTCCTTGGTGGTTTCCACTTTCGGACGGTAGAGCACGAACAGCTTGCCGATGTGTTGCACTGGTGCTGCTTCGAGTTCCTGGCAGATGGTGTCGTACATGGCAACGCGCGCTTCACGGTCGTCGCCGAACACGCGCACCTTGATCAGGCCGTGCGAATCGAGGCCAAGCGAGATTTCCTTGAGGACGTTGGCGGTCAGTCCCGCTTCGCCGATCAGGACGATGGGCTTGAGCGCGTGAGCTTCGGCGCGCAGGGCGCTGCGCTCAACGGGGGTAAGTTTGATCATAATTAAATTTCTGGTAGTTCTCTTAAAGGCAGTATTCTACGCGAATGGCAAAGAACAAATTAAACAAAAACTGGATCCACGACCACATTAACGATCCTTATGTGAAGTTGGCCCAAAAAGAGGGCTACCGCGCCCGTGCAGCTTTCAAACTGAAAGAGATCGATGAGGACGAGAAGCTGATCAAACCCGGCCAGATCATTGTCGATCTGGGCTGTACGCCTGGCAGCTGGGCCCAGTACACGCGGCGCAAGCTGGCCGGCAAGGAAGGCGGCGGTGTCAACGGCACCCTGATCGGCCTCGACATCCTGCCGATGGAGCCGGTGGCCGACTTTCATTTCATCCAGGGCGATTTCCGCGAGGTGGAAGTCCTGCAACAGATGGAAGCTGTGCTGCAAGGCCAAAAAGTCGATCTGGTGCTGTCCGACATGGCGCCCAACCTGTCCGGCATTGCCGACAGCGACGCGGCGCGCATGGAACACCTGATCGACTTGGCCATCGAATTTTCCCAGGCGCATATGAAACCTGGCGGCGCCTTGCTGGTCAAATGTTTTAAGGATATGGGTTTCAATGACATCGTGCATAAATTCCGCAGGGAATTTAAAACCGTCACCCAGAAAAAACCCAAGGCCAGCCGTGACAAATCGTCGGAAATTTTCCTGCTCGGGCGCGGACTGAAAAACCCGACCGACGCCATGGCATCGGCGCAACCCTACGATCTCGACGAATTTCCCCCGGTGCGCCCTTGATAACGGTGGTTTGGGACGCATATCAGGCAAGGTGGAGCAGTTTTATCTTGATCAGCGATGAATTTTGATCAAATAATGTGCTCTTTTACCGGCTACGCAGTCCGCACAGCAGCGGGCTTCTGGCACCGCCTGCTTATTGCGGGTAAAATCGGGTTTCTAGCTACAGGTTAAGAGATGCGCCCTGCATCCAAGGAGTTTTCGTGAATAACATGTTTTCCAAATCAGCCATCTGGGTAGTCGTGGTATTGCTTCTGCTCATGCTGTACAAGCAGTTTGACAGCCATGGCGTATCAGCGGGCGCCAAACCTGTCGCATACTCCGATCTGCTTGACGATGTCAAAGCCAAGCGCATCAAGGAAGTCGTTATTGAAGGCACCAGCATCACTGCCGTGCGCAGTGACGACACCAAGGTGCGCACGACTGCTTCGCTGCTCGACCGCGGCCTGGTAGGCGATCTGCGCGACAACGGCGTCAAGTTCGACATCCGTCCGCCGGAAGAGCCATCGTTCCTGCAAACGATCTTCGTTTCCTGGTTCCCGATGCTGCTGCTGATCGGCGTGTGGATTTTCTTCATGCGCCAAATGCAGGGCGGCGGCAAGGGTGGCGCGTTCTCCTTCGGTAAATCGAAGGCGCGCATGCTCGACGACAGCAACAACACCGTTACCTTTGCCGACGTTGCCGGTTGCGACGAAGCCAAGGAAGAAGTCACCGAAATCGTCGACTTCCTCAAGGATCCGAGCAAGTTCCAGAAGCTGGGCGGCCGCATTCCACGCGGCGTGCTGATGGTTGGTCCTCCAGGTACCGGTAAAACCCTGCTGGCGCGCGCCATTGCCGGCGAAGCCAAAGTGCCGTTCTTCTCGATTTCCGGTTCGGACTTCGTCGAGATGTTTGTCGGCGTGGGAGCTTCCCGTGTGCGTGACATGTTCGAAAACGCCAAAAAGCATTCGCCGTGCATCATCTTCATCGACGAGATCGACGCCGTGGGCCGTCATCGCGGCGCCGGCATGGGCGGCGGTAACGACGAGCGCGAACAAACCCTGAACCAGTTGCTGGTGGAAATGGACGGCTTCGAAGCGCAGTCCGGCGTGATCGTGATCGCCGCCACCAACCGTGCCGACGTGCTCGATAAAGCGCTGCTGCGTCCAGGCCGCTTTGACCGCCAGGTATCGGTAGGCTTGCCGGACATCCGTGGCCGCGAGCAAATCCTCAACGTGCACATGCGCAAAGTACCAATCGGCACCGACGTCAAAGCCGACATTCTGGCACGCGGCACGCCAGGCTTCTCGGGCGCCGACCTGGCCAACCTGGTCAACGAGGCCGCACTGTTTGCCGCGCGCCGCTCCAAGCGCTTGGTCGACATGCAGGACTTCGAAGACGCCAAGGACAAGATTTTCATGGGCCCCGAGCGCAAGTCGATGGTCATCCGCGAGGAAGAACGCCGCAATACCGCTTACCACGAGTCCGGTCACGCGGTAGTGGCCAAGCTGCTGCCCAAGGCCGACCCAGTGCACAAGGTCACCATCATGCCGCGCGGCTGGGCCCTGGGCCTGACCTGGCAGTTGCCTGAGCATGACCGTATCTCGGGTTACAAGGACAAGATGCTGGAAGAAATCTCCATCCTGTTCGGTGGCCGTATCGCAGAAGAAATTTTCGTCGGCCAGATGTCTACCGGCGCCTCCAACGACTTCCAGCGCGCCACCAAGCTGGCCCGTTCGATGGTCACCAAGTTCGGCATGTCCGATTCGCTGGGCGTGATGGTGTACGAGGATGAGCAGAACGACGGCTTCATGGGTGGCAGCAACAAGACCATCTCGGAAGCGACCCAGCAAAAGGTCGATGCGGAAATCCGCAACATCCTCGACCAGCAATATGCGCTGGCCCGCCAGCTGCTGGAAGACAACCGCGAAAAAGTCGAAGTCATGACCAAGGCGCTGCTCGACTGGGAAACCATCGACGCCGACCAGATCAACGACATCATGGCTGGCCTGGAACCGCGTCCGCCAAAACCGGGCGTGACCATCCGCAAGCATCCGCCTAGCGATGGCGGTTCGGGCGTGTCGCCGACCGTGACCGCACCCGCGTA
>JBEVNE010000034.1:0-11807 GCA_040508275.1 Duganella sp. | reverse complement strand
GCGGCGTGCCGGGATCGACCGGCGTGGTCGGGGTGGTTGGCGTGCCGGGATCGACCGGTGTGGTCGGGGTAGTCGGCGTGCCGGGATCGACCGGGGTGGTCGGGGTAGTCGGCGTGCCGGGATCGACCGGGGTGGTCGGGGTGGTCGGCGTGCCGGGATCGACCGGGGTGGTCGGGGTAGTCGGCGTACCGGGATCGACGGGCGTGGTCGGCGTGGTTGGTGTCGTCGGCGTGCCGCTGTCGGCGGCTTGCACCACGAGGTCGAAATTGCGGCTCACTTCGGCGCCGCGCGGATCGCTGACGGTCACGCGGATGTTGGCGGTGCCCGCAATGGTTGGCGTGCCGCTGATGCTGCGGGTGGAGGGGTCGAAGCGCAACCCGTCCGGCAGGCCGCTGACGCGCCAGCTCAGGGTGTCGCCATCGGGATCGTTGAACAGGTTGGCCGGCAGCACGGTGCTGTAAGCGCTTCCGGCACGGCTCGCTGCGAGCGTGTAGCTGTCGCTGCCGGCCACTGGCGCCTGGTTGACCTTGACGATATCAACGTCCAGCGCAAACGTTGTGCTGGCGGCGCCGTCGCTGACCGATAATTGCAGCGCCACGCTGGCAGCTTCGGTGGCGCTGCTGCTGTAGCTGATCTGGCGTAATACCGCACGTGCCTCGGCGCCGCTGGCCGGCGCCGTAAAGCGGATGGTCAGCACGCCGTTCTGCTGGCTGAAGCTGGCAATGGCGTTGCCGTTGCTGAGAATCGTGGCGCCGTCCTGGCTCAAGGCCAGTGCGCTGCTCCCGGCAAAGCTGAAGACGTCGGTAGCATTGCCGGACGGGGTGCGGCCGATCACCAGGCTGGCGCCCTGGTAGTTGCCCCCGGCCGCGGCGTCGTTTTCGGCGTCGTGCAGGCTTAACAGCGGCGCCAGCAGCACCGGCTGGCCGCCGATATTGTAGGACGGCGTGGCGACGTGACGTTCGTTGAGCACGGCCAGGCCGGCGCCCACCACTAGTACGCCGCCATCGCTGCTGACGGCGATCTGGCCGGCGCCCTGCAGGGCGGCGCTGTCGGCGCTGACCAGTGGCGTCAGCGCCTGCAGCCGTTCGCCGTCGATGGCAAAGCGCAGCAAGCCGCCGGCGGCGCTGCTGGCATACAGCAGGCGGCCATCGCCGGACAGGGCCAGGTCGCCGACATCGGGCAGATTGCCTGCCACTGCGCCGACGTAGCTGAAGCTGTTGCCAGCCTGGTCGAAGCGCAGCAGGTGGATGGTGTTTGCGCTGGCAAGGTAGAGGTGGCTGCCGTCGGTGCTGACGGCGCTGTGTTTGATGCCGGTGACGTCGATATCGGTACCGGCGATGTAGCCGCGCAGCGCCAGTGCGCCGCCGGCATCGAAGCGGTAGGCGATGATGGTCTGGCTGGCATAGTATTCATTGGTGACAAACAGGGTGTCGCCGGCGATCGTCAGGCTGCGCGGCTGCCACAGGTACGGTGGAATCTGGCTGTCGCTGAGGGTGTTGCGGAACGTCAGGGCGCCACTGCTGCTGTCGCGGCTCAGGTGCACCAGGCTGGAGCCGGAAATGAAGTACAGCGACTGGCCATCGGGCGACTCCACCATGGCGCGGCTGCTGCCGAAGCTGTAGCTGTTGTCGTCATGGTCGGTGAGCAGGCCGAGGAAGCGCAGGCTGCCGTCGCTGGCGCGCTCAAATTGCGCCATGCCGCGCATGCTGTCGGTATCGCCAATCACGTACAGCGACTTGCCGTCGCGCGACAGCAGGATTTCGTGGATTGCTCCCAGGCCGTTGGCTGCCGCAATGGTGCTGCGATAGGTCAACTGGCCGGTGCCGGCGTCACGGCTGAAGACGGCCAGCGCGCCCTGGTTGTCGCCCACATACACCAAGGCGCCGTCGGCGCTGATGGCAGTAGCGCTGACCGGTCCGAGCCCGGTGATCGCCGCCAGGCTGTCGATCACCGCCAGCGTGGGTGCGCCCAGCACCGGATCGAGGCCGATTTCGGGCGCATCGTTGACGGCGGTAATGGCAATCTGCAGCGGCAGCGCCGCCGACACCAGCTGGCGGTCGGCCAGCGTGATTGTCAGCGCCACGCTGGCCGCCGGTGCGCGCTCGCTGCTTTGGTAGCTGATCTGCTGCAAGGCGTTCTGGACGTCGGCGCGGGTCGGGACAGTTCCGCCATCGTCGTCGAACGTGATGCTCAACTGGCCCGGGCGTGCGGTGTCGAGCGTGCCGATGCGTACGCCATCTTTTTGCAACTGGCTGCCCACCAGCGCCAGGCCGTTGCCGGCGACAAAGCCGAGCCGGTCAAGGCTGCTGGCGCCTGCCCCCAGCGTCAGTGTCAGGGTGGCGCCGGCATAGTTGCCAGCGGCGCCCAGGCTGTCCATCTGCGTGTCCGACACGGTAACGCCGGCGGCGGGCCGGATGGCGGCGCCGCCTTCGGTGTATGCCGGGGCGCTGGCCGGCGCCTGCAGCAGCGGGGCGGTGTTGGGGGTGGCAGAGCCAGCCAGCGTGATGGTGACGTTGTCGCTCAGCGTGGTGCGGGTTGGATCGCCGCCGGCGTACTGCTCTTCGACCGTCAGCGAGACCGTGCGGGTACCGCTCAGGCCGCTATTATGGTTGTTGTAACTGATGCTGTCGATCATGGCTGCCGCTTCTGCCGCGCCGACATTCATGAACAGCGTCACGGTAGTGGTGCCGCCGCTGACGCTGACCATGTATTGCTGGCCGCCGGGCAGGGTAGCGGCGCCGCTGGTGGCAACCAGGCGGATGGTGCCGCCGCTGTACCGGATCACTTCGTTGGGACCGGCGCCGTTGATGACCAGCCTGGCGTTCCATATCTGCTGGCCGGCTTCGACGGTATCGATGCTGGTATTGCTGAACAGCCGCACGAAGCCGCCGTTCTCCTGCAATGTCGGATTGAGCACGGTGGCGGCGACGACCGGCGGCGCATTGATGCCGGTCAGCTGCAGTTGCACATCGGTGCCGGCGCTGGCGCCGGAGCCGTCGTCGAAGCTGATGTGCAACTGCGCACGTTCACCATGGCTGGCGGGATCGTTGCTGCGGTTGCTATAGGTGAGCTGGCGCAGGACCTGGCGGGCATCGGCGGCGCTGGCCTGGTTGCCAAAGGTTACGGTGGCCAGGCCATTTTCCTGCACCAGCGTTGCCAGCACGGTGCTGCCACGGCGGATTTCGCCATCGGCCAGGCTCAGGCCATTGTCGGCCAGCAGGCCGTAGACATCGTCGGCGACGGCGCCGTTCTGGCGTGCGATGGTCAGCACCGCGCCACCGTAGTTGCCGGCCGTATTTTTGGTCGGGCTCGACAGCTCGCCGGTCGGCAGTATCACGATGGCGGGGTTGCCTTCCGTGTACTTGACGGCCGGCAGCGCCAGATTGATCGTCATCAGCGCCTGGTTGAAGCCCACCGTGCCCGATACGTACAGGTGCTTGCCGTCGGCACTTGAGGTAACGCTGCCGAGTGCACTGAAGCTATTGTCGAAATCATCTTCGCCCAGGACGCCGTAGCGGGTCAGCGCGCCGTCCGCACTGCGGGTATAGGCAATGATCTGGTGGTCGCCGACCACGAACACGGCGCGGCCATCGGCAGCCACGGCGATCTCGCTGCCAAAGATGTCCAGCGGGTAGCTGGCCAGCGGCGCCAGACTGCCATCGGCGGCAACGCTCAGCGCTTCCAGCGTGGCCGGCTCGCCGTTATTGATGGCGTACAGGGTCTTGCCGTCGGCGGCCAGCGACAGCGCGCGGATATAGTTTTCGCTGCCGGCGCGTTCGATGGCGCTGCTGCGGGTGAGGGCGCCGTCGGTGGCTACCGCGAACACGGTCACCACGGTGCTGCTGCCGTTACCGCTCAGGTAAAGCTGCTTGCCATCGGCGGACAGCAGCAGGCGGCTGGCGCCGGCCAGCCCGGTCATGCCGCCCGCTCCTTCGCGGTAGCTATGCAGCAGCGACAGCGTGGCGCCGTCCTGGCGCAGCACGGTCAGGCTGTCGCCGGCGCTCAGGTACAGGTAGCCGTTGCGGCTGGCGATATCGGTGATGGCGCCGTCCAGCGCCGCGCCGCTCAAGCTGCCGGCGGCGCTGAGCAGGCCGGTGGCGGCATCGCGGCCGAAAGCCAGCACAGTATTATCGTCGCCGCCAATCACGTACACGGTGTTCTGGTCGGCCGACAGTACCACGCGGTTGACGCCGCCCAGGCCGGCCAGGTCGGCGGAATTGTCACCGGTTTTGTCGAACAGGGTTTGCAGCGTTTCAAGCCGGCCGTCGGCGCTGCGGCGCAGCACGTTGAGGCTGGCGTTGCCGGACTGGTCCACGCTGACCACGTACAGGTAATTGCCGTCGCTGGAGGCGACGCTGTCGCGCGCGCCCTCGAGCACATTCAGGCCGGCGTCGGCGTTCCAGATTTCCTCCCTGCCGCCGTACACCAGATCGATGGCGTCGCCGCCTATCGTCGGCAGTATGCGCGGATCGGCCGTTACCGTCAGCGTGGTGCTGATGCTGCTGCGGTTGCCGGCGCTGTCGGTCACCACGATGGACAACTGGTGCACGCCGGCGCTGGCGGCTGTGCCACCGATGGTGCGACTGGCAGCATCGAAGCTGACACCGGCAGGCAAGCCTTCGACACGCCAGGTCAGCACATCGCCTTCGGGATCGGTGAACAGCGTCGGCGGCAATTGCGCACTGTAAGGGCTGTTGGCGCGTGCCTCGGGCGCAGCATAGCTGCCGTTGGCCACGGGCGCCTGGTTCGCCTGCAAGGTGATCCGTTCGATCGCTGATTTGCTGCCGTCGCTGACGGTCACCGCCAGCGTCAGCTGCGCCGGTGGCGTGCCGCCATCGTGCTGGTATTGCAGCTGTTGCAGCACCTCGTTGGCGAGCGCGCGATCAACGCTGGCGGTCAGCTGAATCTGCAGTTTGCCGGCGCTGGCGCTGACTTCGCCAATGGCGCTGCCGTTATGCATGAGCTTGCCGTCCACCACGCTCAAGCCGCTGGTGGAAGTGAAGCTGAAGCGGTCGGCGGCATTCGCGCCGCCATTGCGCTCAATGCTGAGGATGGTACCTTGATAACTGCCGCTGGCGTCGAAGTCGGCGTCCTGGAAGCGCAGTCCGGCGGCAAACGCCACCGGACTGGCAGCGGCATAGGCGATATTATTGCTCGCAGATAAGACCTGCAAGGCCGGGAAGAAGCTGCTGACGCCGGCGTAAATGCTGCGTCCGTCGGCACTGACCGCCAGGTGGTTGACGGTATTGTCCACCTTGATATTGTCCACGGCGCGCAGGGCGCCGCTGGCGGCGTCGCGGGCAAACACCAGGATCGAGGTGCTGCCGAACGTGGTGGCGTACAGGGCTTTGCCATCGGCCGACATGGCCATGTCACGCAGGCTGATGGCGGCAACAAGCGGCTGGCCGTTGACCACGCCGGCATATACGAGGCTGCCATCGGCCTGGCGCGCAAAAATGGCCACGCTGCCAACCGAGCTGCTCGACACGTACACATAGCGGTCGTCCGGTGCGATCACAATGTCGTTGAGGGCGCCCATATAACCAGTGATGCTGCCTTGCGGCGCGCTGTCGGGATTGGCCAGGATGCTGGCCTGGTTGACTACGCCAGAATAGCTGAGCACACCAGTGCTGGTGTTGCGGGAAAATATACTGATCATGCCGTTTGAGGCATTGCTCACATACACCGAGCGGCCATCGCCGCTGATCGCCATGCCCGATGGCTGGTTCAGGCCGAGCTCGGCGCTGCCACCCGTGTAAGCGCCGATGAAGGTCAGCGCGCCGGTGGCGGGGTTGCGGGTGAAGGAAGCGATCACGCTCCGGTTGGTCGTGCCGTCGTTCGGCAACTGGCCATTGATGGTGTAGAGCGAGGAACCGTCGGCGGACAGCACGATTTCGGTGACGGCGGCGTCGAGGCCGGCGGTGCTGAGGTTGCCTGCGGCCGCGCCCTGGGTCGCCGCCATGCCCTGGTAACTGAGCTTGCCGTCGGCAGCGCGCGTGAACAATACCAGTGCATAGGCGTTGGCGCTGCCGCTGGCGGAATAGCCGGCCGCGTACAGGTGGTTGCCGTCGGCGCTCAGCGTGAGCGTGCTCAGGCCACGCAGGCCATCGACTTCGATGACGGCGGTGGCCGGATCGTCGGTAGCTCCCTGGGCAAATGATTGTTCCAGCACCAGCGCGCCGCTGCTGGTATCGCGGCTGTACACGCGCAGGTATTGCACGCCACTGTTATTGCTGCCAGCGCTGCTGATGACGTACAGGGCTTTGCCGTCGGCCGATACGCTGAGGCTGTTGACATGGTCGTTGAAGCCGCTCAGTCGGCCTTCAAAATAGAACAGCCTGGCGTCCGGCGTGAACTGTCCCTCGATCAGCGGCGCATTGTTCAGCGCCAGCGTAATCGTGCTGGTAATCGATAGTGCAGCAGTGGCGTCGCCGCCGCCGTTGTCGGTCAGCGCCGCCAGCTGTACTTGGCGCTCGCCGCGTAAGGCGTCGCCACTTTCGTTGACATATTGCATGCGGTTGACCAGCACCTGCACGGCCGCGCTGCTGATGCCGGCGCTGCTTTCGAGCACCAGCGCGCCGCTGCCGGCGGTACGCGTGTAGGTGTAGGTCAAGCCACTGGCCGTGGTGCCGCTGCCATCCTGGTCGAGACCGATACGCACGCCGTCGACCAGCAGAAACTCGTTGTTGGCCTGGGCCACGCCATTGACCCGCACCGTGAGCGCCAGCAGCAACTGGCCTGCTTCGCCGGTATTGACGGAAGCGTTATTGAACAAGGGAACGGTAACCCCGGACGTCGTGTACAGCGGGTTGTCCACCGGACTGGCGTTCAGGGTGGGCGGGGTGTTGACGTCCAGCGTGATGGCCAGGGTAGTGCTGGTGCTGTCGAGCTCGCCGTCATTGATGTTGACATCGAGCGTGATGGCAGTGCCGGCGGCGTGGCTGCCGGCATTGCTGTAGGTGATCTGGCGCAGGGCAGCAGTGGCCTCGGCGCGGCTGACGGCGGCAGTGAAGGCCAGCGTCAGTGCGCCGCCCGTGGTGCTGAAGGTGGCGATCTGCTGGTCGCCCCGCATGATGGCACCATTGGACAGGGCCAGACCGTTACCTGAAATAAAGTCGTAGCGGTCTTCCGCCTGGGCGCCGCTGCTGCGGGCGATCAGGATGCTGGCGCCCTGGTAGTTGCCGCTGCCGCCAGCCAACTGGTCGAGGTTGGCGTCGGACACGCTGAGCGCGGCTGCAATCGTCTGCGGCCGGCCAGCCAGCGCCGACTGTAGCAGCGTGTGGCGCGAAATGTCGTCGCCGGACACCATCACCGACAGGCCGTCAGGCGCAACGGCCACGGCGCGCGCCCCGCCGACGTTGCTGATCACGCCATCGCGCTGCAGGCTGCCGTTGCGCCCGACCGTGTACACCGTCACGCTGCCGTCGCCGCCGGTGGCGTACAACCGCGTGCCGTCGGCCGACAGCGACAGCGCGTTGACGTCTGCTTGCGCGGTGGTGCCAGCCTTGAGCAGGCTGGCGCTGGCGCCGCTGTCGCGGCCGATCAACTGGTGCGCATGAATCACGCCGTCGCCAGCGACAAAGGCCAGCGCGCCGTCGCTGGAGACGGCCAGTGCCGGGAAGGTATTCCTGTCAATGCCGGTCTGTTGCTCGCCGTTGGCGAGTTTGCTCAGCGTGCCATCGGCGGCGCGCAGCATGACGACCAGGCTTGGACCGGAGACCACGAAGACGTAATCGCCGGCGGCGGCCATGTCGCGCGTGCGCGGCGCTGCGATAGCGCCTTCGTCGATGCGTTGCAGCTCGCTCAGCGCGCCGCTCTGGCCATCGCGCGCCAGCACCATCAGGCCCGATACCTGGGTGCTGGCATAGACCTGGCGGCCATCGGCGGACATGGCCACGTTGACCAGGTTGCCGAATCTGCTGGCGAAACTGCCACCCGCGCTCAGCGTACCATCGGCGCCTATGTCGAGCCGCACCAGGGTGGCGCCCGAGATCGCATACAGGTGCTTGCCGTCCTGGCTCAGAGTCATGTCGCGCACACTGCTCAGGCCGGCGATGCTGCGCAATACCTGTTCGTTGACCAACTGGCCGTTGGCGCCGACCTCGAAGGTGGCCAGGCTGCCGTCGGCGCTGGCGACGTAAGCATGTTTTCCATCGGCGGCGTAGACCACGCCGGTGGCGCTGAAGTCGGCAATGGTCAGGCTTTGCGCCAGCATCGGCAGGGCGCTGCTGGCGATGACCGGGGCGCGGTTGGTATCGTTGACCAGCGTGATGGTCGACGATACTGCCAGCACTGTGGTGTCCTGGCCGCCATCGGCGGTGCCGCCGTCGTCGCGGATGCTGGTCAGGGTGATGGTGCGGGTGCCGCCGTCGACGCTGGTGTCGAGCGCCTGGTAGCGGATACCGTCCACCAGCGTCTGCACATGGGCGGCGCTGGTATTGTTGCTTGCCTCGATGGAAATGGCGATGGTGGTCTGGTTGCCGCTGGTGGTCACGGTGTAGCCGTAGGCAGCGTCACGCGTGGCGCCGTTACCATTTTGCAGGGCGATGGCGGTGCCGTCGATCACGAGCGCTTCGCGCGGGCCGCTGCTGTTCACGGTCAGTACCAGGTCACTGAAGCGCTGGCTGGCTTCTCCGGTGGATGCCGCCGCATCGGAAAACACCGCCACTGCACCGCCCGCCACCACATCGAGCGTGGCGCCGGATGCGCTGGCGCTGAGGGTGGGCGGCTGGTTGCCGGTGGCTTGCACCGTATTGTCATTGGCGTCGGCAATCGCGCCGGCGGTGGCCACGGTGGCGGCGTCGAACAGCATGCGCGCTTCAAGCGCCAGTGCATGCGACGGCGCCCGGTGGAACGTCGGTTGGGCTGGTTTCATGTTCGATACTCCTTGTTTTCAAAAATTGGATGGGCGCGCGTCTATTCGATCAGCCGGATGAAGCTCGCTTCCCGCTTGAGGGAGTCGGCGATGCGGTTCAACTGCCCGGCGATGCTGCCGCGCACCTGGCGCAGATCGGCGCCGTCGACAAAATGCATGGTGCCGCGGTCGCCGGCGCAGACCAGCAGGCCGGGCGTTGCTTGCATGTCGAAGTCGCTGCCGGAGTTGTCTTCCGCAGTGCCGGCGCGCACGCCGATAAAGTGAAAGCGCAGGCGCCGTTGCCGGTATTCGTTGCACAGGTCAAGGAAGCGCTGGCGTGAAAATTCGCGGCCATCGTTGTTGGGCCCACGGCCCAGTTCATGGTTGTAGGAGTCGGTATCCATCCAGTCACCCGAGATTTTCGCCAGCATGACGATGGCCTTCAGGTTGGGCTGGTTGCCCGTGGTGAAGTCGAGAGGCAAACCGCTCAAGCCCCAGCCTTCGGCGCCGCGCATGGCGGGCGACAGGGCCATGCCGGCCCAGCCCAGCGCAATGCCGTAGTTGACGTTGAAGCGCGGCGTGAGTTCATCGAGGCGGCCAAACAGGCGTTGCCGGTCGTTGCTGAGCGGCAGCAGTGCGGCGTTGGGACAGCCGCGGTCGGCCACCATCCAGCGTGTATCGTTGATGCCGGTGGCCTTGCCGTCCATGGGCAGAGGGCCGATCCAGGAGATGGGCGCTGCGCCGGGACTGCCGTTTTCTGGCAGATCATGACGATAATAGACGCCGAACTGGCCTGCCGGCGGCTGATCCCAGAAGTAGTTTTCGCCGGCGCCCAGGCCCCGGAACATGCATAGCAAGCGCGCACGCCGATCGGGAGCACGGTTGTCGGCCAGGCTGGTGATCCTGCCGCTGTTGAACAGGGCCGTCAGTTCGACCGGAACCAGTCCGCGTGGGCGCGCCCAGCGGCGGATGCGCTCGGGGTCTTCGGCGTCGTACACGCTGACCGCCTGGCTGTACGGCACCAGCGATACCCAGGTGGTCTTGTCGCTGGCATAGCTGCTGCCGCCGTTGCTATTGTCGAACAGGCGATCGATGAAATTTTTCGACAGTTCGCGCAGGGTCGGCATTTCGCCGGCACTGACCGACAGGTCCACCGGCAGCATCAGCGCCACTTCCAGCGGCGTATAGCGCGCCACCGCCGCCGAGCTGACAGTCACGGCGTTGCTGATGCCAAGCAGTTCGCCCGGTGCGCGAAACGTCGCCAGCACCCGGTAGCCGTCGCCATCGGCGGTGCGCACCGGTTCCAGGCGCACCGTGATCTGCTGGCGCGCCAGCGTCTGGTCCATGCCAAGGTTGCTGGCGATATAGCGCTCGGCCAGTTGCGCAACGTTGGCGTCCGGGTTGCGCGCGGCTTCCTGGGCCACCGCCAGCGCGGTGGCGTCGGTGGCGCGCTTGAGCTGCGCTGCCGTGCTTTTCATGCGCGTGCCATCGACGGTGTAGGCAAGGGCTGCCAGGCCGGCGCCTATCAGCACCAGCAACATCGGCAGCACGGCGCCGCGTTGATGGCGCCGGGACAGGGTGGTCAGGTTCATGGGCTAACTTGCGCCAGGCCCGAAGCCCGGCTCTCCAGTGTCAGAGGTTGATCGAGGTCGATGGTGCCGCCCAGTACGCGGTTGACCGACAGTGCCTGCAACTGTTCCGGCATCCACATGGCGCTGTACGAGGTGATGTCGGCGGTGGTGCGGCAGACCTGCACGACCAGCAGCGAGGTGGCGGCGGGATCGGCATCGGCTTGTCCATCGTCTGCCGGTCCTGTCCCTGCCTCTGCGCCATTGCCGCTGCCGTTGGCATCGTCGTCCTCTGGCGTTTCCGGCAACTCTCCCAGGTAGTCGCGGCCATCGCTGATGGCCGGGCAGGCGGCGCCGTCGCCGCGGCGCAGGCCCCATTCGATGCGGCCCGACTTGCGTACGCTCAGCATCACCACCTGGTAGGGCCCGGGGTTGCCCATGGTGACCAGATCGACCAGCGCATCGACGCCGGCGCGGGTCAGGCGCGGCTGGGTGGACAGTGTCAGCGCGGCGCCGCCGGCGCCTTGCTCGATGTGCGCGCGTTCGCGTGACAGGCGCTGAATGTCGGTGGCCAGCATGGCGATGCCTATCATCATCGGCAGCAGCAGCGCGGTTTCCACTGCCACGGCGCCGCGCAGGCGCAGCATGAGCGGACGCCGGAACGATTGCGCCGGCTGGCGGGCGGGGGGAAGGTGGAATCGCTTCATGGTGCGCTGTTCTCGGCCGGCAGGTAGCCCAGCATTTGCTGGTAGCGGTAGCGGAAGGCGCCGCTGTCAATGGCCAGCAAGCGCGGCAGGGGCGTGATGAAATCCTTGCGGATATCGACTGTCACGCGCCATACCGGCACGTCTGTCGCTGCGCTGGCGGCGCCAGATTGTTCTGCACCGCTGCCGCTATCATTACCAGAAGCGGTGCCAGAAGCGGTGCCGCCGCCCATGGCGTCGAGCGAGGCGAAATTTTCGACATTGACGGCGGCGATATTGCTGTCCTCGAGGTATCCGTGCGAAGCGGCCACCATGCGCTGGCGTAGCAGCGACTGCATGCGGCCTGCCTCCAGCACATTGGCCGGATCGGCGCGAAACTGCTGGATGGCGCGCTCGAGCGCAGTGTTGCCCATGTCGATGGTCAGGCCGATATAAGCCAGCTCGAATACCATCATGGCGCCGGTCAGCACCACGGGCAGCACAAAAGCGGCTTCTACCGCCAGTGCGCCGCGCTGGCGCTGCGCCGGTCGCCGGCGAGCTACTCGCCGCCAGCCGCCAGCAACTGGCCCTGCGCGAGGCCAACGGACCTGGCAATGAATAACGCGGAGCACAAGATGAATCGCCCGGTGCAGCGCCAGCGCGGCGCACTGGCGGTAGAAGCCGCTTTTGTGCTGCCCGTGG
>JBEVNE010000014.1:0-9085 GCA_040508275.1 Duganella sp. | reverse complement strand
GGCGGCAGATCGAGCAGGCGCCGCACCGAGCGGTACAGGGTGGTGGCGCAGCCACCAGGAAAATCGCAGCGCGCCGTGCCCACATCGGGCATGAACAGTGTATCGCCGACGAACACGGCGTCGCCTATCCGGTAGGCCAGATCGGCCGGCGTGTGGCCCGGCACATGCAGGGCCTGCGCCTGCAGCACGCCGATGGCAAACACCTGCTCCGGTTCAAACAGCACATCGAACTGGCGCCGCTCGCCCGGTGACTGCGGAAACACGCGGGCAAACGCCTGCTGCACGCTGGCGATGTGGGAACCGATGGCGATCTGCCCGCCCAGTTGCTGCTGCAGATACGGTGCGGCCGACAGATGGTCGGCGTGGGCGTGGGTTTCCAGCAGCCAGGCCACGCTGAGTTCGTGGGCGCGTACATAGTCGATCACCAGGTCGGCCGAGGTGGTGGAGGTGCGCCCCGACTTGGGGTCGTAGTCGAGCACCGAATCGATGATGGCGCAGGCGCCGCTGGCCAAGCTGGCACCTGTTTCCTCGTGGACGACATAGGTGACGGTGCCGGTGGTCTGGTCGTAGAACGCTTTGATCTGTGGATTCATGGCGGTCATTATAATAAAAATTAATATCAAATGCGCTGCAAGACGGTTTTTTGTCGCATGGGCAACGACTTGTTCCTGAGCCACCGGTGTGCGCGGCTGGCAGACCTTCATGATAATCTGCCCGGACCGACCAGTAGCCAAATCAACAGGAGTACAGGAGCCATATGGACAAGATTCACTACAAGGGATGGGAAATCGTTCCCACCGCACTGCCCACCAGCGACAATCAATGGAGCGCCAGCTGCGATATCGAGCGCGCCGGCGCCGACGGCGTGGAGGTGTTCGAAGGCGCCACCATGCAGTTTGTGCGCAGCAGCGAGGATGAAGCGATTACTGCTGCCTGCGAGGAAGCCATCCGCCAGATCGACAACATCATCGCCAACCCGCTGGTACGCCTGGCCTGACGGCGCCGGGGCGGCGGCCTGCCGCCAGCGCAGGACTGCTGCAAGGATGGTTGTGCTAACATGTCGGCATGACCGTCCTGCTTCGTTCACTCATCGTCTGGTTTTTGCTGCTGGCGCTCCCTTACCAGGGTTATGCTGCTGCGGCGATGATGTTGTGCGCGCCAGCTTCCACCGCCACCGCGTCCATGACGCATATGGTCATGCCGGATGGCCCGCACGACCATGCCGCCATGCTGGCAGCCATGGCGCAGCACCAGTCCATGCAATCCCATGCCCACGATGATACGGGCGCCCACCACGACAGCACATCGCACGCCAGCCACGGCGCCAAGTGCAGTGGCGCTGCCTGCTGCGTGGCCAGCGCGCCCGTGCTGGCCAGCCTTGCAGTATTGCCGGCACTGCCAGCGCTCACCGGTCCCATAGCCTGGTATCCCGGCTACCTTCCTGCAGTCGATCTGGCCCACCCCGAACGTCCGCCTCAGGCACCCATGGCCTGATACGCCACAGCTCCGTCCAGGGGTTGTGACGCCGCTTGCGCGGCATATCCATTTTAAAAATTTATCTTGAGGTGTAAGACATGAACTGTCTGCATAAACTCGCTGGCAGCGCTACCGGCATGGGCCTGGTATTGCTGCTCGGCGGCTGTGCGTCGCTGTCCGGCGATGGCGGTTTTGGCGAAGCCGCCGCCGTCAGCGCGCAGCGCACCGGCCACAGCGCCAGCATCAACGGCCATCTGCCACGCAATGAAGACGATGCGCGCCAGCTGGCCGCCGTCATCGACCAGAAACTGGCGCAAACAGCACAACCATTAAGCGCCGACGATGCCGTGCATATCGCATTGCTTAACAATCGCGGCCTGCAGGCCACCTATTGGTCGCTCGGCATTGCCGAAGCAGACCTGGTGCAGGCAGGGCGCCTGCGCAACCCTGTGTTCGATTTCAAGCGCAGCCATGGCGGCGGCCAGCTCGAACTGGAACGCACGCTGACCTTTAACGTAATCGGCCTGATCACCACGCCTTTGGCCAGCCGCATCGAAGGCCGGCGCTACGAGCAGAGCAAGCTGCTGGCATCGAACGCCGCCGTGGCGGTGGCCGCCGATACGCGGCGCGCCTGGGTGGCGGCAGTTGCCAGCGCCCAGAGCGCCGACTATGCGCGCCAGGTGGAAGCATCGGCCCTGGCCAGCGCAGAACTGGCCGGGCGCATGCGCCAGGCCGGCAACTGGAGCGCCATGGACCTGGCACGCGAACAGGCCTACCACGCGCAAACTCTGGCCGAGGTTGCTGCGGCACAAAAGGCTGCCGTGGCGGCGCGTGAAAAGCTTACCCGCCTGATGGGCCTGGGCGGCGCCAGCGCGGCTCAGCACGACTATCAACTGCCCGGCCACCTGCCCGATTTGCCCGAGGCGCCGCGCACGCTGGCCGATATCGAGCAACTCGCCGTCAGCGAACGGCTCGACATCGCCGCCGCCCGGCGCGATGTCGAGCAGACCGCCAGCACGCTGGGCCTGACCCGCGCCACCCGCTTCATCAACGTGCTCGATCTGGGCGCGGTTGCCAACAGCGAGGGCGCGACCAATACCCGCGGCTATGAAATCTCGCTCGAGATTCCACTGTTCGACTGGGGCACGGCGCGCGTGGCACGGGCCGAAGCAACCTATATGCAGTCGGCCAGCCTGCTGGCCCAGGCGGTGGTCAACGCCCGCAGCGAGGCGCGCGAAAGCTATGCCGACTATCAGGCTTCCTGGCAGCTGGCGCGCCATTACCGCGACCAGGTGCTGCCGCTGCGCAAACAGCTGGCCGACGAAACCCTGCTGCGCTACAACGGCATGCTGATCAGCGTGTTCGAGCTGCTGGCCGACGCCCGCGAGCAGGCCAGCGCCGTGCGCGGCTACATCGCCGCACAGCAGGACTTCTGGAGCGCACAAGCCAACCTGGAAGCAGCGCTGGGCGGCCGCCTGCCTGCCGCCGCTGCTGGACCGGCACCAGCACCAGCACCAGCACCAGCACCAGCACCAGCGCAGCAGCATGACCATCATGACCACCACAATCACCACAATCAACACAAGGAATAAACCATGACCAACCGCAGATCGTTTTTAAGCGGCGCAGCCCTGATCGGCGCCGGCATGGTCAGCAAAGCCGGCGCAGCCTCGCTGCCCGAGGCGCCCGTGCAGCCAGTCGCCACCACTGCGCCGCCGCTGGCGCCGCCCAACGGCCGCCCGTACAACCCGGTGGTCACGCTCAATGGCTGGACCCTGCCGTGGCGGATGAAGGATGGCGTCAAGGAGTTTCACCTGGTGGCCGAGCCGGTGGTGCGCGAAATCGCCCCCGGCATGACGGCCAACCTGTGGGGCTATAACGGCCAGAGCCCGGGGCCGACCATCGAGGTGGTGGAGGGTGATCGCGTGCGCATTTTTGTCACCAACAAGCTGCCCGAGCACACCAGCGTGCACTGGCACGGCCAGTTGCTGCCCAATGGCATGGATGGCGTGACCGGGCTGACCCAGCCCGGCATCAAGCCTGGCAAAACCTTTGTGTATGAATTTGTGGCGCGTAACGCTGGCACCTTCATGTATCACCCGCACGCCGACGAAATGGCGCAGATGGCCATGGGCATGATGGGCTTCTGGATCACCCATCCCAAGGACATCCGCCAGCATGCGGTGGACCGCGATTTCGTGTTTCTGATCAGCGCCTACGATATTGATCCGGGCAGCTACACGCCGAAGATCAACACCATGACCGACTTCAACCTGTGGACCTTCAACAGCCGCGCGTTTCCCGGCATCGATCCGATGGTGGTGCGCAAGAACGACCGCGTGCGTATCCGGGCGGGCAATCTGACCATGACCAACCACCCGATCCACCTGCACGGCCACACCTTTGAAGTGACCGGCACCGACGGCGGCTGGGTACGGCCGTCGGCGCGCTGGCCCGAAGTCACCACCGATATTGCCGTCGGCCAGATGCGCGCCATCGAGTTTGTCGCCGATGCGCCCGGCGACTGGGCCTTCCACTGCCATAAATCGCACCACACCATGAACGCCATGGGCCATGCGGTACCGACCATGATCGGCGTCGACCACAGTGGTGTGGCCGAAAAAATCAACAAGCTGGTGCCCGGCTACATGGTGATGGGCGACAAGGGCGGCTCGATGGGCGATATGCAGATGCCGCTGCCGGAAAACACACTGCCGATGATGACCGGGCAGGGCCCGTTCGGTGGCCTGGAAATGGGCGGCATGTTTACCACCGTGAAGGTGCGCGAGGGCCTCGCCCGCAATGACTACCGCGACCCCGGCTGGTACCGCCATCCGCAGGGCACGGTGGCGCGTGAGTGGACCGGCGATACGCCGGCGCCGCACAGCGCACCGGGCGCCGTGCGCCCGGCCGCCAAGCCAGGGGCGGAGCCCAAGCCGCTTGATGTCAAGCGCGACGGCGGCGACCACCAGCATCACCACTAAGCCGCGCCTGCGCCCGATAACGGCGCGGTTGCCGGGGGCAGGGCGTTTTGTTAGCATGCAGAACCATGACACCGCCCCCGCCCACCGAACCTGTCCAGTCGCCTGAGCCACCCCAGTTCCCCGCCCTGGCCGGGTATCTGTTCAAGTGGACTATTATCGCGCTGCTGGTGGCGGCGCTGGCCGGCAGTGCCTCCGCTGCCTTCCTGTTTGCGCTCGACTGGGCCACGCGCACGCGCGAAGCGCAGCCGTGGCTGATGCTGCTGCTGCCGCTGGCCGGGTTTGTGGTCGGCTGGATTTACCTCAAGCTGGGCAGCACGGTCGAAGCGGGCAACAACCTGCTGATCGATGAAATCCACGATCCACAAAAAATCATCCCGTTGCGCATGGCGCCGCTGGTGCTGGGCGGCACCGTGATCTCGCACCTGTTCGGCGCCTCGGTGGGGCGCGAGGGCACGGCGCTGCAAATGGGCGGGGCACTGGCCGACCAGTTGACCAGCATGCTGCGCCTGCACCCGGGCGAGCGGCGCATCGTGCTCATGGCCGGCATCGGCGCGGGCTTTGCCTCGGTGTTCGGCACGCCGCTGGCCGGCGCCGTGTTTGCCATGGAAGTGCTGGCCGTGGGCCGCCTGCGCTACGACGCCATTTATCCGTGCATGCTGGCCGCGATTGCCGCCGACCAGGTCGGTCTGGCATGGGGCGTGCTGCACACGCACTATCCGCTGCCCGCCACCGCTGTTGCTGCGCTGGGCATCGTCAGCGTGGCCGCCGTGCTGGTCGCCGGCATGTTGTTCGGCCTGGTGGGCATGGCCTTTGCGCGCTGCACCCACGCGCTGACCGCCTTCATGCGGCGCCATATCGCCTACGCGCCATTGCGGCCTTTGCTGGGTGGGATAGTGGTGGCGCTGGCGGCGTGGTGGCTCGGTAGCCGCTATATCGGCCTCGGTATCCCGGTGATCGTCGAAGCGTTCCGGCAGCCGCTGGCGCCGTGGGACAGCCTGGGCAAGTTCGCCTTTACCGTCGCCTCGCTGGGCAGCGGCTTCAAGGGCGGCGAAGTCACACCGCTGTTCTACATCGGCGCCACCCTGGGCAATGCGCTGGCGCCGTTACTGCACCTGCCGTTCCCCATGCTGGCGGCGCTTGGCTTTGTCGCGGTGTTTGCCGGCGCCGCCAACACGCCGCTGGCCTGCACCATCATGGCGATTGAACTGTTCGGCCCGCAGATCGGTCCTTTTGCGGCGCTGGCCTGCGTGACCGCCTACCTGTTTTCCGGCCGCAGCGGCATTTACCGCGCCCAGCGCCATGCGCACAGCAAGGTGGGGCCGCCGGCGCCTTGACCTGAAATGAAAGGGCGATTCTACAATCGGTCCTTGAAGTTGCGTGGTTCAAAACGCACGATGCGGCCGATCAGGATGCAGTCGGCGCCCTTGCACGGCGCCGGGCGAAAGGCCGGGTTGTCCGACGCCAGGAACCATTCCCTGCGTTCGTACAGCAGGCGCTTGATGACGGCCTGGCCGTTGTAGTTGATGGCGAACACACCGCCATTTTTACGCGCCTTGTCCGCCGTGTTGATGACGGCAATATCGCCCTCGAACATCAGCGGCTGCATGCTTTCCCCTTTGATCTTGATGGCCAGCAGTGCGCGCGGCGACAGGCCGTTTTCTTCCAGCCACGAGCGCGGAATATGGTGCTGCCCACCAGCTTCGTAGAGCGGCACGGTTTCTATGCCATCGATGCCAGCCTGCAGGTGCAGGGAGACCAGTTCAATCGCCACCGAAGGCGGCGCCAGGTCATCGTCATCGGTGATGGCGCGCGCTTCCGGCCAGTCTGATTGCGCCAGCGTGCGCGACGCCTGGGCGATTTGCGCCGCAATTGTCGGGCTGAAGGCCTCTACAGGTACCCCCAGTCCACGCGCAAAAGCGGTGGCGGCCTTGATATTGAGCGGCCGCCGTCCCGCCACGTACTGCCACACCATGCCTTGCGAACCGATGTCGAACTGAGCGCCGAATTCCGCCTGCGATATCCGCGGTTCGCGCGCACCGAGCAAGGCTTTCAGCCGGGCAGCGTCGTCGAGCTGCCAGGAGGCTGCAGTGGCGGTAGCGGTGGAGTCGAGCATGGAATCGGAGGAAGGGCAGGTTTTCATGACACTGAATATAACACAGGTTTAACAATTTAACGAGCTTTGCTATTGACCTTGAAAATAGCGGTGCTATTATGTCTTCATGGTTTTGAGAAATTTACAACGCCGGCGACGGCTGCACCAACGGCCTCATTCCGAGGCTTGGCAGAGGAATGATATGTCTACAGATAACATGGCGGAGGTCTTGCGCGAGGTGAGCGAAAACGAGCGCCGCGTCGAGGAAATGGAGCAGCATCTGCACGCCGCCTTGCAACGGATGGCCCGCATCGAGCAGCGCTCACAGGAAACGCGCAAGGGCGTGGCGGACGTCAGGGACCAGGTGGCGCAGCTTGACATCGCTGCGCTGCGCGACATGGCCGAGACCATGAAGGCGGTGCAGGGCTTAGCCAATGTGCTGGGATGGCTCGAGCGTCCGGCCAAATGGCTGGCGACGATGGCGGGACTCGCCGCAGCGCTGTATGGATTGTGGTCGCTGAAGTGAGCGGTGAGCGCCCGCGTGCAGCTTATTTGGTGGCGGGCGCTTCCAGCCGTTTGGCCACCAAAGCGCCATACTTTTTGATGATCGCATCAACGCCGCCCATAACGTACCGGCCCATGAAGTTCTGGGTGTCCGCACCTATTTGCGCGCCGAGCTGCTGTTGTTTGACACCCAGCGGCGAGTTGTTAAAGTCGGCAACCACCTGCTTTTCCGCTGCCGTGTGACCGGGATCGTGGCGCGCTTTGACGACTGCCGGGGCATCGCCGGTTTTTTCTGCATCGATCGATATTGCCAGGTCGTTGGCGGATATCTTGCGGTATGCGCTGGTCGTGTAGTAAGCCGTCAGGCCTTCAATCTCGGTCTGCGTGAAATACTTGGGGTACACGCTTTCCATCAATTCCTCCATCATTTTGCCAGCATCGATGCCGCGCAAATGGGCGGTGACATCGGCGGCCATTTGCGGTCCCAGTTCCTCGATGAGGGGAGTGATTCTGGCGCGTTGCTCCTGTGTCAGCCTGGGGTCCGCCTGCATCGCGGTGGCGGCTGCATCAATGACAGTTTGCGTGGCCATCGGCTCCAGCGCGTCGATCATCATGGGCCAGAATTTTTCCACTTCCTGTGCGGCCGCCAGGCGCGACAAGGCCTTGCGCATGTCAGGAGTTATCTCGGTGCTGGTGGCGGCGCCCGGTGCCTGTGCAGCAGCGATGGTGACAAACAGGGATAATGCTGCGGCGAATACGGTTGAGAAAATTGTCTTCAAGGGAATCCTATCGTTAAGGTCTGACGTATCAGCTTGTGACTGAGAGTTGCCGTAGGATGTTAGCCATCGGTGGCTAACATCGGCGTTATTTTATCTATAATATTTCATCATGGCAAGTTTGCGATACGCCGCTACGAGCCCGGTGATGACAAGGAGCACAGCGACATGGCATCCATCCATCCATTCTTCGACGCGCTGGGCATCGTCCAGCCGATCATCCAGGCGCCGATGGCCGGGGTTTCGACGCCGCGCCTGGCCGCGCAGGTATCCAATGCCGGCGCGCTCGGTTCGCTGGGCATCGGCGCCAGTACGCTGGAACAGGCGCGCCAGCAGATCGAGGAAACCCGTGCGCTGACTGACCGTCCATTCAACGTCAACGTGTTTTGCCACCGGCCGGCCCGGCGTAACGCCGCTGGCGAAGCCGCCTGGCTGGCGCACCTGGCGCCTCTGTTTGCCGAAGTGGGCGCCACCGTGCCGGCTGCGCTGGAAGAAATCTATCCGAGCTTTATCGATGATGACGCCGCCCTGCAGATGCTGCTGGCGCTGCGTCCCGCGATGGTCAGCTTCCACTTTGGTCTGCCGTCGCCCGCGCAACTGGCGGCACTGCGCGGCGCCGGCATCCGCACCATGGCCAGCGCCACCAGCGTGCAGGAAGCGGTGCTGATCGAACGCGCTGGCATCGACGCCATTGTGGCGCAGGGTGTGGAAGCGGGCGGCCATCGCGGCATCTTCGATCCCGAAGCCAGCGATGAACGGCACAGTACCGCAGTGCTGGTACGCCTGCTGCTGCGCCAGACGGCGCTGCCGGTCATCGCCGCCGGCGGCATCATGGACGGCGCCGGCATTGCTGCGGCACTGGCGCTGGGGGCGGCTGGCGCACAGTTGGGTACGGCGTTCATCCTGTGCCCGGAATCGGCGGCGAACAGCGCCTACCGCGACAACCTGCGTAGCGCTCGAGCAGATGCCACCAGGCTGACGGCCGCCATCTCGGGCCGGCTGGCCAGGGGCATGGTCAACCGTCTTATCGCCCATGGCGAAGCGGGGCGGCCGGCCGACTATCCGGTTGCCTACGACGCCGCAAAGCGGCTGCATGCTGCGGCGGCTAAACAAGGTGTGCATGAATTTGCCGCCCACTGGGCCGGGCAGGGCGCACCGTTGGCGCGGGAGCTGCCGGCAGCGGAACTGGTGCGGGTGCTGGTGGCGGAGCTCACCACATGACAAGCATATGGCGCAAAGCAAAAAACGCCATA
>JBEVNE010000381.1:0-17858 GCA_040508275.1 Duganella sp. | reverse complement strand
GGTCCCATCTGCGTGGACAGCGGCGCGTAGAGCGTCCAGCCGGCGGCCGTGGCGCCGCCCGGCACCAGGAACGAGGTGGCCAGCAGCAGCGCGGCCGGCGGCAGCAGCCAGAACGAAAAGTTGTTCATGCGCGCAAACGCCATGTCGGAAGCGCCGATCTGCAGCGGTATCATCCAGTTGGCAAAGCCGACGAAGGCCGGCATGATGGCGCCGAACACCATCACCAGGCCGTGCATGGTGGTGAGCTGGTTGAAGAACTCGGGCTGGAAGAATTGCAGGCCGGGCTGGAACAGTTCGCTGCGGATCAGCAGCGCCAGCAAGCCGCCCGACAGCAGCATGATGAACGAAAACCACAGGTACAGCGTGCCGATATCCTTGTGATTGGTGGCGAACAGCCAGCGCGACAGACCATGCGGCTGATGATGCTCATGGTCGTGATCGTGGCCGTGATCGATGGTGCTTGTACTCATGTGTCTCCCCTGCTCTGATAGCTGGATGGTCGCTGAATTATTTGCGTGCAGCCACGATTTCGGCGGGCTGGACAATGTTTTCCGCTGGCTTGTTCGACCAGCTGTTGCGCGTATAGGTGATCACGGCGGCGATTTCGGTATCGGACAACTGCTTCCAGGCCGGCATTTCGGCCGGATACTCGCCGGTTTTCTGACCGTTCAACAGTACGTGGATCTGCGCCGCCTTGTCGCCGTTGACGACGGCCGAGCCATCGAGCGGTGCAAAGGCGTTGGGCACGCCCTTGCCATTGGCCTGGTGGCAGACCGCGCAGTTGGTGTTGTAGACTTTTTCGCCGCGCGTTTTCAGCTCGTCGATGGTGAAGGTTTTATTGGGATCGTCGGCCAGTGCCGCCATTTCTTTTTTCTTGCCGTCCACCCAGGCCGTGTAGTCGGCGTCGCTGACCACGCGCACCACGATCGGCATGAAGGCGTGTTCCTTGCCGCACAGCTCCGAGCAATAGCCGCGGAAGGTGCCGGTGTGCTCGGCCTTGAACCAGGTGTCGCGCACAAAGCCGGGAATCGCATCCTGCTTGACGGCGAATGCGGGAATCGACCACGAGTGGATCACATCGGC
Source organism: Duganella sp. (assembly GCA_040508275.1). GTDB lineage: Bacteria > Pseudomonadota > Gammaproteobacteria > Burkholderiales > Burkholderiaceae_D > Rugamonas. The sequence goes on along the minus strand of JBEVNE010000381.1, from coordinate 16,775 downwards.
AGCGGTGGTGATCATGCGGATCTTTTTATGCACCGGCACCACCATCTCGTTATCGACTTCCATCAGGTAGTTGTCGCCGCGCTGCTCGGTCGGCTTGAAGCCGGGCGCGCCCACCTGAGAACGGGGCGTGGCCAGGTTGGACAGGAAGGAAATGCCCTCGCCCTCGCCTTTCAGATAATCGTAGCCCCACTTCCATTGCATGCCGGTGACCTTGATGGTGATGTCGGCATTGGCGGTATCCTTCATGCCGACCACGGTGCGGGTGGCCGGCAGCGCCATGCCGATCACGATCAGGAAGGGCACGACGGTCCAGGCGATTTCCACCGACGTCGATTCATGGAAGGTGGCCGGCTTGTGGCCCAGCGATTTGCGGTGCTTGAAAATCGAGTAGAACATCACGCCGAACACGGCCACGAAAATCACCAGGCACACCACCATCATCCAGGTGTGCAGGTCGTAGACTTCGGTGGCGATGCGGGTCGCGGGGGGCTGCAGATTGAGCTGTTTTTCGATCGGTCCGCCGGTGCCGCCCGTGGCTGGACCATAAGTGCCGGCCGTAGTGCCGGCCGCAATACCGGCCTCGGCTGCCCGCGATGAAATACTGGCTGCCATCATCGTCAGCCAGAGCATGGACGATGTAAGTCGCTTCGCAAGTGTCATGTTTTCCCCAACAACCCAAGTGTAATATTTTGATATCAATATTTTTTGGCGACTTGGATCCCGGTGAACTTAACCCGCGTCGCTCCTTAAACAACTTCAGGCCCCGTCTATGCTGCGGTTCCTGAAGCCTTTGTCTCCATCCCCTGACTACCTGAGAACAACACAAAAGCCTGCTGCTGCTTAATTCATCACTGCTTGTTACGTGCCCGTGTTCCAACCTTGCCGCCCGGTCCTGCTGTGACTACCGGCGCTATGATTAGCTGACAAAGTTGGTTATTGATTATATAGAACAAAAACCGCGCACATCAATAAATAATCCAATTTGCAACTCTGCCATCGTGCAGGCGTGTTTTGCTTGCATCGCCCCACCAATTCGCGCTATGGAGCATGCCGCATCATTCGCGCGGCTTGCGCGGCGTAAAACGGATGATCGCTTCGCCGTTGGCGGTGACCTTCGGCGCCGGCCGGAATGCATGGCCGTATATCACCTCGAACGTCAGCGCCAGTTTGCCGTCGCTGCGGCGCTGGCGCTGCTGCTCGAACGCCGCCAGCATGCGCTGCCACGCCTGCCGGCCCATCAGGCCGTTGCTGCGCGTGGCCAGCGGGTTGCCGCCCAGCCCACGCACATCGGCCAGCATGGCCTGCACCGTGTCGTAGGTAACCGTGAGCGTCTCCATGTCGAGCACAGGTGTGGAAAAGCCCGCTTCCACCAGTTGATCGCCGAAATCATGCATGTCCACGAAGGGCAATGCATGCGGCGCCAGGTCCGCTTCGGCAAACGCGGCACGCAATTCCCGCAGCGAATCGGGGCCAAAACACGAAAACATGAGCAGGCTGTCCACCCGCAGCACGCGGCGCCACTCGGCAAACACGCGGTCCGGCTGAGGATGCCAATGCAAGGCCAGGTTGGACCATATCAGATCGACCGAATTCGGCGCCAGCGGCAAATCGGCAAAATCGGCGCACAGCAGGTCGATGCCGGTCTTCGATGGCAGCAGCTTGCTCAGCAACTGGTTCAGCGACGATGGCCGGCCGACCTGGCCACGCGCCGCGCGCAATTGCGCTTCGGCGGCATCGACGCCGAGCACCTGGGCCGCCGCGTAACTTTTTTGCAACATCGCCAGGTCGGCGCCATCGCCGCAACCGGCGTCGAGTACGCGCAAGGGCGCGATATTAATCAATTCCAGCCGCTCGACCATGCGGGAAGCGATTTCCCGGCGTAAAAAATCGGCCTGGCTCAGCCGGGCGGGACGGGAAAACAGGGCGCGCACATGATCGAGATCGATCGGCGCACTGAGCTTGGGCGGGGTGACAGGAGCGTGCATGGTCAGTTGGCGTACAGGTGACAAGGCGGCGCGATGGCCGCTGGTGATGCGATAATGTCGGCAGTGTACATGGTTGACGCCCGGGCGGCAGGCGCGCCCCTGTTTTTTGAGGGAGTGCATGGTATGAATGGCAATTTCCTGCTGCAGGCCCTCGCCTTGCTGCTGCCGACCTCCTGCGCGTTGTGCGGGGCCGGCAGCCAGCAAACCCTGTGCGCGCCATGCATTGCGCAATTTTTCGGACCGGCGGCCGCCGTGCCGCGCTGCGACTGCTGCGCCAACCCGCTGCCCGCAGCAATGCACGCGGGCGCGGCGCAAGGGGAGGCACATGACAGCGCGGTGCAAGAGAACGCGGCGCTTGATGGCGCCTCGGAAGGCAGCACGGCGCGCTGCTGCGCACACTGCCTGGTACGGCGGCCGGCGTTTGATCGCACCGTGGTGGCCGCCGACTACGCGCTGCCGGTGGACCAGCTGGTGCTGCAATTAAAATTTGGCCAGCGGCTGGCGCTGGCGGCGCTGATGGCGCGCCGGCTGGGCGCGGCGTTGCAGCAGGCCGGTGGAGAACTGCCGACGCTGTTGTGCCCGGTGCCGCTGGGGCCGCGCCGGCTGGCCTGGCGCGGCTACAACCAGGCGCTGGAAATCGCCCGGCCGCTGGCGCGCCAGCTTGGCGTTGCGCTCGAGCCGCGCCTGGTCGCGCGCATCCGCGAGACCGCCGCGCAAAGCAGCGTGCCGCCCGAGCGGCGCCGCGCCAACATCGCCGGCGCTTTTGCACTGGCCGCACCAGCGCTGGCGCAGGTGCGCGGGCGCCATATCGGCGTGGTCGACGATGTCATGACCAGCGGCGGCACGCTCGACGAAATGGCGGCCATGCTGAAACGCCACGGCGCCGCACGCGTAAGCAACCTGGTGTTCGCACGCACGCCGCCCCACTAAGCGCAAGACAGCATTCATTAAATCAAGGAGAAAACAGTGTTTCACGTCGTTCTGGTGCACCCCGAAATACCGCCCAATACGGGTAATGTCATCCGCCTGTGCGCCAACACCGGCGCCCAGTTGCACCTGATCGAACCACTCGGCTTCCCGCTCGAGGACGCCAAACTCAAACGTGCCGGACTCGACTATCACGAGTACGCAAAAATGAAAGTGCACGCCGACTGGCAGGCATTCTGCGCCGATCTGCAACCCGATCCCACACGCATGTTCGCCATGACCACGCGCGGCTCGTCGCCGTTTGCCGAGGCCAGCTTCCGTCCCGGCGACGTGTTCGTGTTCGGTTCCGAAACGGCCGGCCTGCCGCCGGCCCTGCGCGACAGCTTTGCGCCCGAACAGCGCATCCGCCTGCCGATGCGCCCCGATAACCGCAGCCTGAATTTGTCGAACACGGTGGCCGTGGTGGTGTTTGAAGCCTGGCGCCAGAACGGCTATGCCGGCGGCGCGTAAGTTCCTGCGGCGTTAAAGCCTACGCTTATTGGCAAACCAACTTGCCAGCCAACCTGCCAGCCCCCGCTTATTTGCGCCGCGCCGTCGACGCGCGCAGGATCAGTTGCGGCTCGATCATGGCAATGTCGGGCTCGGGCTTGCCATCGATGGCGGCGATCAGTTTTTCCATCGCGGCGGCGCCCATGCGCTCGCTTTGCATATCGACCGTGGTCAGCGCCGGCGAGGTGTACTGGCCATACGAGATATTGTCGAACGCCGCCACCGACAGATCGTCCGGCAGCGAAAAGCCCAGCGTCTGCGCCGCCTTCATGAAGCCCAGCGCCATCAGGTCGTTGTAGCAGATCAGCGCGTCGGGCGGCTGATCGCCCAATAAAATGCCGGAGCATACGCGCTCGCCTTCGGCCGAGGTCGGGGTACCGCCTTCGTAGACGATCAGCTCAAGGTTTTGCGCGGCCAGGCATACACGGATCGCCTCCAGGCGTTCATGGTCGCGGCGGGCGCGGGCAAACCGCAGGTAGGCAAAGCGCTGGTGTCCCAGCGACAGCAGATGGCGCACCAGCATGGCGGCGCCGCGCTGGTCGTCGCTGGTCACCCACTGCAGCGGCAGGCGCGTGGGACGGCCGAAATACACCAGCGGCTTGCCCAGGTCCATCAGCCAGTCCATTTCCGCCTCTACCATGCGGGAAAACAGGATCAGGCCATCGACGCGGCGGCTCAGCGCTTCGAGCAGCGGCCGTTCGCGGTCGGCGTTTTCCTCGGTATCGACCAGCAGCAGCGTGTAATTGTGCGCCAGCGCCACCCGGTTGGCGCCCTTGACGATGCTGGTGAAGTGGGGATTGTTGATATCGAGGATGGACAGGCCGATGCTGCGCGTGCGCCCGGTGATCATCGATTGCGCCAGCGGGTTGGAACGGTAGCCCAGTTTGGCGATCACCTCCTTGATGGTGGCCTCGACCGCCGGCGAAAACCGTTGTGCGCCGTTCACAAACTTGGACACGGTGGCGGTCGACACACCAGCAGCGGCGGCCACATCGCGGATGGTTGCTACGTTCTTTTTCATTGCAGGGAATGATCGGCACCGGGAACCGGCAAGGTGCCGATATTATCATGCGCACACACCGCCTCCCCCAAGGCTGTTGGCGCTTATTGCTTGCCGATGGTGCTGAAGCGGTAAATGGTCAGCGACTTGAAGGTTTGGCCCGGATACAGCGCCGTGCTGGGAAAGTGCGGCTGGTTCGGGCTGTCAGGCAGATGCTGGGTCTCCAGCGCAAAGCCGCCGTACTGCTGGTAGCCCACGCCCTCGCTGCCGATCTCCTTGCCATTGAAGCCGCCGCCGCTGTAAAGCTGCAGCGACGGCTCGGTGGTATACACCTCCAGCCGGCGGCCGCTGACCGTGTGCTCGACCACGGCCGCGCGCGCCAGCTTGCCGGCTGCCCTGGACAGGACAAAGCTGTGATCGAAGCCGCCGTCCAGGGCCTGCAGGCGCGGCCAGTAATCAGTGAGCTGGCGCAGGTCGAGCGGCGTGCCGGCCACCGGCAGCAGGCGGCCGGTGGGCACCTGCTTGCTGTCGGTTTCCGTGGTGCGGTCGGCATCGATGGCAATGCGGTGATCGCGCATGGCCGCCGCGCCGGCAGCAGCGCCGGCCAGGTTGAAATACGCGTGATTGGTCAGATTGAGTACCGTCGGCCGGTCGGTGGTGGCCTGGTATTCGATCTGGAATTCGTCGCTATCGCGCAACAGGCGGTAGGTCACGCGAATGTCCAGGGCGCCGGGGAATTTCTGGTCGCCGTGCGGACTGTGCAAGCGGTAGACCACGCCCAGCACATCGGCATCGGCATCGATCAGGCGTTCGCGCTGCCATACCCGGTGGTCATAGCCGATTGGCCCGCCATGCAGCGTGCTGCCGGAAGGATTGGCTTGCAGTTGCACCGTCTTGCCGCCCAGCGTGTAGCGGGCGCCGCCAATACGGCCGGCGTAACGGCCGACGATGGAACCGTATTGACGCGGTGTCTGCTCAAAGGATTTGACGTCGGGCAGGCCGAGGATGACGTTGCGGCGCTGGCCGTCGCGGTCGGCCACTTCGGCCGACAGCACGGTGGCGCCAAAGTCGATCAGCGCCAGGCGCATGCCAAGGGAATTTTCCAGCACCACCTTGTCGATCTGGCGACCGTCGCTGGTGGCGCCGAAAGGCGTGACGGTAATGCCTGGTGCTGCTTGTGCGCCGGCCGCCAGCATGGCGACCAGGGAGATGGACAAAACCGGGACGAACGCACCCGCCAGCGCCCGTGCGGACACTGGCAGGCGGAGCGCTCGCTTACAGATCGGTGATCTCCTTGTGACGCGGCACCAGGGCCTTCATCACGCACCATGCCGCCAGGTAGGCCACGGCGCAGATACCGAACATGATCATGTAGCCGGTATGGATATCGTTGAGGGCCTTGTAGTAGTCGAACACCCAGCCACCGAGCTTGGTCAGCAGCACGCCGCCGAGACCACCGGCCATGCCGCCGATACCGACCACCGACGCTACCGCTTTTTGCGGGAACATGTCCGACACGGTGGTGAAGATGTTGGCCGACCAGGCCTGGTGGGCCGAGGCGCCAATGCCGATCAGGATCACCGGTACCCAGAAGCTGATCGAGCCGAGCGGCTGGGCCAGCAGCACCACCAGCGGGCAGATGGCAATCACCAGCATGGCTTTCATGCGGCCGTCATACGGAGCATAGCCACGCGCCATGAAGTAGCTGGGGAACCAGCCGCCGCCGATGGAACCGATCATGGTCATGCTGTACAACACGGCCAATGGCACGATGATGGCGTCGCCCTTCATGCCGTACTGCGCCGACAGATAGGTAGGCAGCCAGAACAGGAAGAACCACCAGACACCATCGGTCATGAATTTACCGAAGGCAAAAGCCCAGGTCTGACGGTATTTGAGCAGCTGGAACCACGAGGTTTTCACGGTGGTGGTGGCCGCTGCAGGCGCTTGCGCAGGCTGGTCGCTGCGAATATAAGCCAGTTCCGCTTTCGACAGGCGCTTTTGCTGCTCAGGCTTGTCGTACAGCCAGATCCAGGCGCCCATCCACAGGAAGCCGACCGCACCGATAATGATGAAGGCCCACTGCCAGCCCCACACGGCGGCGATCAGCGGCACGGTGATCGGCGCCAGGATGGCGCCGACGTTGGCGCCCGAGTTGAAGATGCCGGTGGCGAAAGAACGCTCTTTCTTGGGGAAGTATTCCGCCGTGGCCTTGATCGCCGCCGGGAAGTTACCGGCTTCGCCAACCGCCAGTACGGCGCGCGAAATCATGAAACCGATGATCGACGGTACCAGCACGATGCCGAAGGCACTCGCCAGCACGGCCGCGCCCTGGCCCATCGGCACGGCAAACGCGTGCATGATGGCGCCCAGCGACCAGATCACGATGGCCAGCACGTAAGCGGTTTTGGTGCCGATCTTGTCGACCACGCGGCCGGCGAACAGCATCGAAACGGCATACACGAACTGGAACGCGGCAGCGATATTGGCGTAGTCGGTATTGGTCCAGCCAAATTCCTTCGACAAATCAGGCGCCAGCAAGCTCAGGACCTGGCGGTCGAGGTAATTGATGGTGGTAGCAAAAAACAACAGGGCGCAGATCGTCCACCGGTATTTACCGACGGCCTGACCAACTGATTGCGGGGATACTGGCTCGCTCAGGTTCATGGCATCACTTTGATTATGTTTATCGTGACGATCTCTCTGTCTCCAAGAGATCACTCATGCGGGGCCGCTTCAGGCTGAACCGGACCCATGTCGTATGTCATCGTACAACCATCAAACTTGATAGGCAAGAAAAAAGAAGTGGCTGCTCAAAAGCAGCCACCAAATGATCAAGTGCTTGCGCGAAGCGCGGCGTTATGCATGTTTGCGCGCGAGCAGCAGAGCGACCAGGCTGATCACGGCCGCCCCGGTCAGGTAATAGCCGACATATTGCAAACCATAGTGGGTGGCCAGCCAGGTGGCGATGTATGGCGCCAGCGAGGCGCCCAGGATGCCAGCGAGATTGAAGGTCAGCGAGGCGCCGGTGTAGCGCACCTCGGCCGGGAACAGCTCCGACAGGATGGTGCCCAGCGGGCCGTAAGTGAGCCCCATCAGCGCCAGTCCCAGCGACAGGAACACCGTCACCTGGGTGCTGCTGCCGGAACCGAACAGCGGCGCCAGCGCCAGACCGAAGACGGCAATCGCCGCCGATACCCAGATCAGCGTTGTGGCGCGGCCATGGCGGTCGGCCCAGACGGCGGCAATCGGAATGGTCAGGCCAAAGAACAGCACGGCAAACAGCTGCTGGATCAAAAAGTCCTTGCGGCTGAAATGCAGCGCGGTGGTGCCCCAGCTCAGTGCGAACACGGTCATCAGGTAGAACAGCACAAAGGTGGCCAGGGCGATCAGCGTACCGAGCACCAGCATGCGGCCATGGTCACGGAACACCGTCACTACTGGCACCTTGACGCGCTCGTTTTTCTCGAGCACTTTCTGGAAGTCCGGCGTTTCATGAATTTTCAGGCGCACGTACAGGCCGACGATGACCAGCAGCGCGCTGGCCAGGAAGGGAATGCGCCAGCCGTAGCTGAAGAATTCCGCGTCGGTCTGCACTTCGGTCAGCAGCAGGAAAATACCGCCCGACAGGAAGAAACCGATCGGTGCGCCCAGTTGCGGGAACATGCCATACCAGGCGCGCTTGCCCGGTGGCGCATTCTCGGTGGCCAGCAGCACGGCGCCGCCCCATTCGCCGCCCAGGCCCAGGCCCTGGCCGAAACGGCACAACGCCAGCAGCGCCGGCGCCCAGGTGCCAATGCTGGCATAGGTCGGCAGCAGGCCGATGACGACGGTGGAAATGCCCATGGTCAGCAAGGCTGCCACCAGGGTCGCCTTGCGGCCGACGCGGTCGCCGAAGTGGCCGAACACGGCCGAGCCGACCGGCCGCGCAAAAAAGGCAATGGCAAAAGTCGCCAGTGATTGCAGCGTGGCGGCGGCGGGATCGCCGGCCGGGAAAAACAGGTGGGGAAACACCAGCACGGCGGCGGTGGCGTAAATATAAAAGTCGAAAAACTCGATGGTGGTGCCGATCAGGCTGGCAAACAGGACGGTGGAAGGCTTGTTGACCGGCTTGTTGGCCGAATCCTGGAGAGGCCCGGTGTGCGACTGACTCATGCGTGAAGCTCCTGCGGAGAAAAGGGTGCGGTCGATCATACACACGCCCTTTGCAGGATGCCAAGCAGATAAGCGCTTGCAGGTAATACTACTCAGGCGCCGGAGTCGATCTGTTGTAAGCCGTCAGCAATCTGCTCGGCCGCCAGCGGCCGCACCACGCGCGCCACCTCCTGGCCGTCGCGTAAAAAGATCAGCGTCGGCCACAGCTTGACCCGGAACGAACGCCCGAGCGCACGCCCGGGGCCGTCTTCCACCTTGAAATGCTGCACGCCTTCGTGGCCGGCAAACGCCTGCGCCAGCGGCGCCTGGGCGGCCATGCAGTGGCCGCACCAGTTGGCGCCAAATTCGAGCAAGACAGCGCCTGGCAGCGCATCGATGTCGGCGCGCTCGGGCGCCTCGGCTTGGTAGTGTGTTTTCATTTCTTTTTAAACTTGGCACAGGGATCGGGACGCTCCGGGGTGTCGAGCAGATAGACCTGGTCGTAACGGCCCTCATGCTGGCCTTTTTCGACAAAGCCCTCGGCGCGCACGGTCAGTATAGGCGCAAGCTGATTGAGCCAGCGCGCCACACCGATATCCTTGCGCACATGGCCGTTGCCGGCAATGAGCACGACATCGCGCGGCCGCTGGTCACGGATGATCTTGGCCATCCAGATATCGCGCGAAACCTGGGCATCCACCATGCCGCCGACCATCATCTCGGGCAGCATATTGCAGTGTCCGACTTCGATTTCCTTCTGCTGCGCCGCGCGCAACGGCGCCGGCAGCGGCTGCTCCAGGCCATAGTCCTTGATGCTTTGCGGATCAAAGGTCGCCTTGACGCCGTCGCGCACCACGCGCGAAGCATCAGCGCGCGACAGGTTGCCGGCCACCAGCGGCAAATGGTAGGTGAGCGCCAGCTGGATCAGCGGGTAGTACAACTGCCAGTCCCAGCGCGGACCGCCCGTCACACGGATCACGCACTGGGCATCGAGACAGCCTTTTTGCGCCTTGTCGAGCAAGTCCTGGTTTTCGCGGTCGAACTGTTCCATGACGATGACCGGCCGCCAGCCGGCTTCCACGCGCTGGCGCAGCAACTCGTAGCGCAGCCGGTGGCCTTGCGCATTGTCGTGCACCTCGCCCATGAGCAATACCTGGGGCGGCGGACCGACGGGCGCCGGCACACTCTCCTGCCCTGCCGGTCTAGCGCCGCTGGCGCAACCGGTCAACAGTGCGGCGCTTGACAACGCAGTTATGCCACAAAATTTTTGGTACCAAGAAATTTTCCCCATGGAATCTTTTTAGCTAATTGATTGATTTTACGAGTGTAATTCATGAACTCCAAAGAGAGGCATGTAAAACTGTTGGTGCACCGCAATAAAAAATTTCCAACTCATAAACAAACATAGCAATATGCTACGAATTGTGATTTAATAGCGTTTCTATGCGTTAGCTTAAGGCTAACTGAGAAAAATTGTACAGATTGCGCCCAAAACTATCGCGCAGCCTGATTGCACAACAGAATGCCAGGAGTCTATTGTGAAATTTTCATTTTTTGCCCCCGCTATTTTTGCGTTGAGTATGGCTGGCACTGCCGCCGCCGCTACCTCTGCCGAGGCAGCACCATCGAATGCTGCGCTTGCAACAACCGATATCCAGGAATGCGTACCGAATGCTGTCACCGTGTGCGAAGAACTGGTGATTGATGGCGCCCCGCACAGCACTGCAGAAGCCCGCAAGCAAGCCCAGAACGCCAAGGTGGACGCGGCTGCGTTACCGGTACCGGAGCCGCAAACTTTCGTCATGCTGATGCTGGGCCTGGTTGTACTGGGCTTCGCTTCGCGCCGCAATGTATCGGAGCGTTTTGATCAATAAAGCCAGCGCCTGCTGATCACACCATCCCGCCGTGCGCGGGATTTTTTTCGCCCTGTGCGTCAGCTCTCCTCGGGGACCGGCGCCACCGCTTCCGCAGGCGTCACGCAGGGCATGCGCAGGGTGAAGCAGGCGCCCTGGCCCAGCACACTGGCGACGGTGACAGTGCCGGCGAATTGCTTGGCGATCAGGTTGAAGACGATGTTGAGGCCCAGGCCCGTCCCGCCCTGGCCGCGGCGGGTGGTGACGAAGGGATCGAACACCTTGTCGATCATGTCGGGCGCAATGCCCTTGCCATTGTCACTGACCTGCATTTCGATCCATTCGCCATGGCGCGCCACGCCGATCGTGATGCGGCCCTCCTGCTCCGGCTCGAACGCATGTTCGACACAGTTGAGCGTGAGATTGGTCAGCACCTGGGCCAGCGCCCCCGGATAACTGTCGAGCATCAGGTCCGGCGGGCAGGCGATGCTGACCGTAATGCGGGTTTTCTTGAGTTTCGGTTGCAAGCTCGACACCACTTCGTGGATGTAGTCGCGCAACTCAAAACGGCGCCTCGCTTCGCTGATCTGGTCAACGGCAATCTGCTTGAAGCTGTGGATCAGGTGGGCGGCGCGGTAGGCGTTGTTCATGATCAGGCGCGTACTCTCGGCAGCTGTCTCCAGGTAGCGCATGATGTCCGATTTCTTGATATTGCCCGCCTCCACCGCCGCATGGACTTTCTCGGTGGCCTCCACCAGCACCGAGGCGCTGGTCAGGGCGATGCCGACCGGGGTGTTGATCTCATGGGCGACGCCGGCCACCAGGCTGCCCAGCGAGGCCAGGCGCTCCGCCTGCAACAGCGATTCCTGGGCCCGGCGTAACTCGTCGAGCGCCTGGGCCGTGGCCTGGGCGGCGCGGCGCGCTTCGTCTTCGGCTTCGCGGATGCGCTGAATATTCGATTTGACCTTGCGCTGGATGGCGTTAAAACCACGAATCACCTCGCCCAGCTCATCGCGGCGGTTGTCCGGCAGCTCCTCGACTTCGTTGCTGTTGCGCGTGGCCAGGTCGAACAAGCCATCGCGCAGGCGCTTGAGCGGATCGAACACGATGCGCAGCGACAAGGCCAGCGCCGCCACCAGGATCAGGTCGAGCAGCAGCACTTCGGTGACCTTGCGCCGTACTTCGGCGGCCAGCGTGGCTTCGATCTGGGCACGGCTGAAATTGACCACCACCCGGCCCACCACCACCGGCTTGAGGGTCGCGCCGACGCCACCCGAATCGCGATAGGCAAGATCGGCCACCACCGGTGTGCCGCCCACGGCGGCATCGTTTTCAATCGCCACCAGCGTGCCATCCTCGCGCCGCAGCTTGCCTGAAAACAGGCCGACCGAGGTATCGTAGACGCGGATCGAGACCAGTTCGGGGGGCATCATCTCGGCGGCAACGATGTTATCGACTTTGGCCTTGTCGAGATCCCACAGCGCCGATGGCAGGCTGGTTTGCAGGCGCGCCAGCACGCCCTGGCGCAAACGCTGGCTGGCCGCCTCGAGTTCCTGCGCCAGGTTGTGTTGCGCATAAGTGCCGGAAATGCCCAGTACCAGGGTCACGATGACCACGAAAAGCAGCGTCAGGCGACCCTGAATCCCAAACATCGATGGTTCTCCCCGCAGTGGATGTGACGGCATCATGCAATGTAAGGGAAGAGATGCATCTTGGCAAGCAACCACTGTGGCTGACTGTTGCCAGGCAATTTGCACAAATCCGACAACACTTGGCGGGACACTTAAGGCGTTCTCAATGGTAATATCGACTGACGCCCTGGCGGGCGGGCATAGACGTTATCCGGGAGACTCCATGACAGGCACTTATCATCAACTGGCACTGGCCGACGTACGGCCGGGCATGGTCCTGTCGGACGTGCTGCTCGACCTGCAGGGCCAGGTCCTGTTGCCGCAGGGCGCAGTGCTGACCGAAGCCATGCTGGCGCTGATGCCGCGCCACGGTATTGAAATGCTGCCGGTGCTGACCACAGCCGCTACGCCGGAACAGTTGCAGGCCGAACGCGACTACCATCAGGCCCGCATCGATCATCTGTTCCGTAAAACCGATCCCGACGCCGGCGACGACTGGGCCAGCAGCCTGCTGCGCCGCTTTGTCACCGATTTCCGCCTGGGCAAACCGGAGGCCGCCGAATGACCCACTCCATCAGCTACGATGACGTGGTGCGCACGCTCGACGACCTGCCCTCGCTGCCGGCCGTGGTGATGGAACTGCTCAACAGTATCGACCAGGAAGATGTCGATATCTCGGTGCTGGCCAAAAAGGTGTCACACGACCAGGCACTGACGGCCAAGACCCTGCGCCTGGCCAATTCCTCGCTGTATGGCTTGCAGGTGAAAGTCACCACGATCCAGCAGGCGATCACCTACCTCGGTTTTCAGACCACGCGCAACCTGATCACGGCAGCGGCCGTTACCGGCTATTTTGCCGAAGGACATTGCCCCGGTTTCGATCACAAGGCGTTCTGGCGCCATTCGATCGCCACCGCCGCCTGCGCCCGGGTGCTGGCGCGCCATATGCGCTTCAACCAGGATTACGCCTTCACGGCCGGACTGCTGCACGATATCGGCCGGCTGGTGCTCGTTTCATGCTTCCCCAACCAGTATTCGCTGACGCTGGCGCACCGCGAAGAACACGACTGTTACCTGCTCGAATCCGAGCGCAAGGTGCTCGGCGTCGATCACGTCGATGCCGGTGTGGCGCTGGCCGAACACTGGAATTTTTCCGACACCATGCGCCAGGCAATTGCCCACCATCATGATCCCGAAGTGCCCGGTGCTGGATTTTTGGCCGCCATCATTCACGTGGCGGACGCGATTGTGCATGCGCTCGACCTGGCGCAGGTGCAGGATGATCTGGTGCCGCAGATATCGAATGTGGCGTGGACCGCGCTCGGTCTCGATGAGGAAATCTATTTGCAGCTGTTCCGCGAAACGGAATTGCAATATGAAGAAATTTCGATGGTGCTGTTAAGCTGAAGCGTGGTACCGATGATAGCGCTGGCCCCGCCAGCCTGCCGGCCCGGTCGCGGGACCGGTGCGGCAGCTGCGGCGCACGGGGCGCATTAGTGATGTGCTGCGTTTCCGGCCACGGCCTTGTCGTTGCTGCGGTCTTCAGGCTTTGGACGGCCCTGGGCGTCGGACAGACGATACTTGGTGCGGCGGTCGCCCATCAGGTCGCGCAGATCGCGGATGCTCATGCCCGTTACTTCGTGCATGCGGATCAGCAGCGAAGCGCCCACTGGCAAGCGGTGGTGACGGATTTTGCTGATGACCGGCGGCGCGACTTCCAGCAAGCGTGACAGCGCGGCGTCATTCTTCAGCTGCATCTTGCCCAGCAAAATGTCGAGCAGGTGGTTGGGGTTGTAGCTTTCCTGCGATGCGAGTGCGTGATGTGCCATGATAATGTCCTCATTGCGGTTGGTTGGGTGAACAGATATTGCTGGTCCGAACTTAAGGAAAACTTAGAATCTTTCAATTAAATCGGTGCCAACTGGTTGCCTTTCGTGCAAGAGAATTCTATGCGCAAATCTGCTGCCGTCCGATAGAAACGGCCTGACCATGCTTGTGCGGCGTCAATCGCAAGCTAGAAAACCTGGCAACGATGACATTTCAACACATGAAACCGGACTGCGGCGCACGCAAGGCCCAGTGAGCGCAGGGACGCCGTTGCACCTCTGCCCGCGGACGGCAATGCAGCGATTTACGCTAAACTAGCAGCTGTGCGCTGCGGCGCTTCACACACTCCTGATTCCATTGAAAACCAAAACTCCTGTGCAGCCGCACTACTTCATTCCCGAACCGCTCGATAACGCGCGCCTGGCGCACCTGTGCGGTCCGCTCGACGAAAATCTGCGGCAGATTTCAGCGGCGCTCGACGTAACGATTTTCCGTCGCGGCGAAAAATTCATCGTCAGCGGCCACAACGGCGAACGCGCTGTGCAAATCCTCGAAAAATTCTATGCCGTCGCCAACAAGGTGGTGCCGATCGAGGAAGTGCAGCTGGCGCTGGTGGAACAACGCGCCGGCCTCAATGCCGCTGCAGCAGCCACGGCGGCGGCGGCTTCGCAGGCAGCGGCGGCGTCTGGCTCTGCCGACGCCGTGCAGTCGGCCAGCGCGGCGAAAAAAGCCGCGCGGGCGGTGGCCGAAGCGCCATTCGTCGAACCCGATATCAACAGCCCGGTGCTGAAAACCCGGCGCGCCGATCTGCGCGGCCGCACGCCGCACCAGATCCGCTACCTGCGCCATATTCTTGAACATGACATCAGCTTTGGCGTGGGTCCGGCCGGCACCGGCAAGACTTACCTGGCCGTGGCCTGCGCGGTCGATGCGCTGGAACGCGACGCCGTCAAGCGCATCATCCTCACCCGGCCAGCAGTGGAAGCCGGTGAACGGCTGGGCTTCTTGCCGGGCGACCTGACGCAAAAGGTCGATCCCTACCTGCGCCCGCTGTACGACGCGCTGTACGACCTGCTCGGTTTCGACCGCACGCAGAAAATGTTCGAAAAACAGGTGATCGAGATCGCTCCGCTGGCCTATATGCGCGGCCGCACGCTCAACCACGCCTTCGTGATCCTCGACGAGGCGCAAAACACCACGGTCGAGCAGATGAAAATGTTTTTGACGCGCATAGGCTTCGGCAGCAAGGCCGTGGTGACGGGCGACGTCACCCAGGTCGATCTGCACAAAAGCCAGAAAAGCGGCCTGGTCGATGCGGTGCAAGTGCTCAAGGATGTGCGCGGCGTGGCGTTCAGCCATTTCACCAGCGAAGACGTGGTACGCCATCCGCTGGTGGCGCGCATCGTCGATGCCTACGAAACGGCGCACAACCACGAGGCAGAACTCGCCCCCTTACTGAAAACCACCGCCCTGAAAAATGTCCGTAAAAAATAAACTGACGCTGTCGGTGCAATATCCCGACGACCGCCTGAAAGCCAGCATCCCCCGCCCCGACATCCGCCGCTGGGTGCAGGCAGCACTGTTTGCGCCGGCCGAACTGACGATCCGCTTTGTCGATGCCGAGGAAGGCCGCGCCCTGAATCAGCAATACCGCGGTAAGGACTACGCCACCAATGTGCTGACCTTTGCCTACAACGAGGGTGAAGAGCTTGCAGAGGACGAACCCACCCGCGCCGACATTATCCTGTGCACCGATGTGCTGGAACGGGAAGCCGCCGAGCAGAACAAGACTGTCGAGGAACATGCCGCCCACCTGATCGTGCACGGCGTGCTGCACGCCCAGGGTTACGACCACGAGGATGATGAGGAGGCAGCGGAAATGGAAGGGATAGAAACCGAGCTGCTGGCCAAACTGGGCTACGCCAATCCCTACGCGGAATAACGGCGCTGCTGCCGGGGCTTGTCATTGATCATGTCTTGCCACGCTGCGCCGCTCGGCAGCATGGCGACCTGCCCGGTCCGGCGTACCAGAACAGGGCCATTGCCTGCCAGGGCAAACACCGGATCGTGGGTGCGGACATAATCGGCTGAATTAAAGAAAAACAGCCAGCCTTGTTCAAGCTCCCGGGTTTCGTTTGGGAGTATCTGAAATATATCGCCCGCAGCAGCGCCCATTGCCAGCACCCTCGCCTCAGCGATCTTTAACGCCGCGCTACGGTTGATTGTGTGGTTGGTGGTATCCATGATCTGATCGCCTCCCTTAGTTGGTCCTCAAAAAACGTAATTCGGCATACCCGGACAGTGCCGGCACAGTTCCCGTTTGCCCATCGAGAAAACGGATAATGCCGCCCTGGTTGACGGCGTTAAATACATGTCCCACGGCGCCGCCCGTAAAACCAAAAACAATCGCACGACTACCACTGCCTGCCGTCAACAATGCTTCGACGATTTTTTCACGACTGACTGGAAAACTGAATTTTGCGCCAAAAGTCTGTTCAAGTAC
Organism: Duganella sp.; assembly: GCA_040508275.1. Lineage (GTDB taxonomy): Bacteria > Pseudomonadota > Gammaproteobacteria > Burkholderiales > Burkholderiaceae_D > Rugamonas. The sequence continues at coordinate 366 of JBEVNE010000381.1, read as the reverse complement.
ACTAATTCTGTACGGTCCACCCGCTAGCGCCGAAGCGGGCCGCCCAGCCAGCAAGGCATCCGTTGCAATGGCGCAATTAACACAATTTAAAGTGGCGTTTTTGGCGTTAACGCAGCGGATGGTGCCAGCAAGAATGCCCATGTCGGTCTCAATGAAAGAGTTACGGCGGGAGTTTATCGAGCGTGCCACTGGCAACCGCAGACTTGCTGATCCAGCGCAAACGTCTCCTCAAGCGCTTCATCAAACGCGCTTTTTTGACAAAATCCTGCCTTCCCGCGCTTTTGGTGTATCCTGTACCCCTTTGTAACAACGGCTCACGCCTCCTATGCAAGAGCACTCTAGTGGCGTCAAGACTGACGCCAAACC
>JBEVNE010000373.1:0-17348 GCA_040508275.1 Duganella sp. | reverse complement strand
CATGGCTGCCAATATAGCAGCAAGGGAGCTGCAAGATCGTACCAGCTGACGAAAATAGTTCCAGAAATTGCATTGCTTTAAGGTAAACTACCGCGCACAAAACTCAGGAAACACTGTGCCCGTATTTACCCATTCATTCGCCCCTCTTTTCTTCCACGCGCGTAAGCGCTTCGGCGTATTGCTGTTCTCCAGCCTGGCCGCCGTGGCTGGCGCTGCTGCTGAAACCTTGCCTTTGCCCGCGCTGCTGGTGGAACGCAGTACCAGGCTGAAGATGGATGGTGCACTGGACGAGGAAGCCTGGCGGCTGGCGCCCGCCTTCGATGCATTCCAGCAGTTTTTGCCCGAGGACGGCAAGCCCGCACCGGCCAATCTGCGCACCACGGTGCGGCTGCTGATCGACGATGGCGCGCTGGTGTTCGGCATTCGCGCCTGGGATGACGCGCCCGAGCGCATACGCAGCACCCTGGCCCGGCGCGACAAGGTTGGGCTGGACCAGGATTTTATCGGCATCTGGCTCGACCCCACCGGGCACGGGCGCGCAGCGCAGTTTGTGCGTGTGAATATCGCCGGCGTATTTAGCGACGGCATGTATCGCGCCGACCTCGATGAATCCGACCTGGGGCCGGATTTCCCGATCGACACCGCCGTCAAGCGTCTCGACGACGGCTACAGCATGGAAATCCGCTGGCCGCTGTCGAATCTGCGTTTTCCCTACGCAGACGGCAAGGCCTGGCGCGTGATGATCGAGCGCAGCGTGCCCCATGCCGGCGGCACGCTGCTCACCAGCACGCCGCTGAAGAACGGTGCGCTCAGCTATATCTCCGAGCTGCAGGACATCGGCGGTATGGGCAGCACAGTGGAAACGGTGCGCGACCGCAGTTTTCTCGAGATTAAGCCAGAGCTGACCATGCGCGCCAACAGCGACCGCGATGCGCAGGGGCGCACGCGCAGCAACCAGTCTGCGCTGGGCGTGGAAATCAATGCGCGTCCGCGCGCTGACTGGGTGTTTAACGCTACCCTCAATCCCGATTTTTCGCAGGTGGAAATCGACGAACCGACATCGTCTGGCGCCAGCCGCATTGCCCTCAGCCTGCCGGAAAAACGCGGCTTCTTCCTCGAAAGCGCCGACGTGCTGGGACTGCCGCTGTCGGCATTTTATTCGCGCACGGTGGCCGATCCCGAGTGGGGCTTGCGCGCCACCTGGCGCGATGCCGGGGCCGACGCCACCGCCATGAGTTTGCGTGACCAGGAAGGCGGCATCGTGCTGCGCGGCGGCGCTTACGAAACCGCCAGCTACGCGCAAACCCACCGCACGCTGGCCAGCATGGTGCGCGGGCGCTGGCATGGCGACAGCGCCGTGATGGGGGCCTTTGTATCGCAGCGCAGTTACGGCGACGCCGGCAGCAACGAGGTGCTCGGTGTGGATGGCCAGTGGCGCGGCGACGGCCAGCAAGCCCTGTGGCTGCTCATGCACTCGCAGAACAGCGCACAGTTTTCTGACGAGCCGGTAGCACATACGGTGCGCGCACAAGCGCGCCGCGGCGCTTATGCCATGGGCAAATTCAACCACATCAGCGAGGCCTGGTGGAATGAATTCCAGGTGCAGGCCATCAGCCCCGGCTTTGTCAACGATAACGGCTTTGTGCCGCAGGCGGGCGTGATCAAGACCGACATCAACCTCAATCGCCGGCTCGGTGCGCGCACGCTGTCGCTGGCCCAGCAAACGCTGGCGCTGTACGAGTTTGAGGCGCACCTGGGCCTGCACGAAGTACGCACCCTGTCCGACGAGCGGCTGCAACAGCAGGCCAACCAGATCATCGAGCGCAAGCTGCAGCCGGGGATCTGGTTCCGCGCCGGACGCCAGACCAATCTGTGGGCCAATCTGGGCTTTGACCAGCAGCGCGGCCGCCGCGAAGGGCGCCTGCACGACACGCCTGCTGTGCATTTTGGTTTTGAATCGTCGCCGCTGCCGTGGATGCACAAGCTCAACGCCGAGGTGACGCTGGGCCGCCAGCTCGACGTCGATGCCGACCGCGTGGGCGGTGGCGGCAACGCCATCGTGGATATGGGCCTGCGCTTCCCGCTACCGGGAACGCCTGGCTGGTCGCTGGAAACCGACCTGCGCGTCAACCGCGCCTGGGTGCAGGGCACGCTGGGACGGCCGGCTTTTGTGGACAACGGCTGGCGCACGCTGGCCATGCTGCACCTGTCGCCGGCAGACTCGCTACGCCTGCTGGTGCAGAACACCTCGGCTGCGCGGCGCGACGATGGCGTGACCAGCCTCGACCTGTGGGCCGAACGGCAGATGCATCGCTCGCTGCTGTATCGTCACCTGTGGCGCCACGGCCGCTCGCTGGCAGTCGGCCTCTCGCGCGACAAGGCGCGCGACCCGGCGACCACTACCAACAAGTCGCTGACGGTCAAATTCCAGTGGGAAGTGTAGGGCACCTCGAAAAACCTGCTGCGCGGCTCGCTACGGTTTTTCGAGCTGCACTGTAGGCGCAGGCTGGAGCGATTGCAGATAAAGGGCGTGCGACGACATGCCCATGCTATAGCGGCGCGCATCCAGATTCGCGCTGTCTTCAATCGGCAGGAACTCGACGCCACCGTCCGCAAGCAGCCGGTACTGGGTGCCGTATAACTGCGGCCTGCCGGCATTGGTGCGCACGCGGTCGATGGTCGCCGCCAGGTTGGCCGGCTCGATTTCATGCTGGCGCGCCGCCGCGCGCATGAAGATCAGCCAGTGCTTCAGTTGCGCAGGCGGCGCATGCTGGGCCACAAACCATGCATCGCTGGCCGCCTCGGCGCCCACCATCGAGATGGTCGGCCAGCCCCTGGTGGTAATGATCTGCCGCAGCCGCCGCTGAAGCGCACGCTCCTTGCCGGCCAGGCGCTTGACGGTGGCAGCATCGCGCTGCGCGCCGATTTGGCTATCTGTGCTGCTGCCGGTGCGTTGTAACGCCCGTTCCTGCTGCGCCATGTCGGCCAGTTCTTTGGCCAGTTCCGGCTCGCGCACCTGGCGCGGGTACACCAGCATGGTTTGCGCCACCGCGCTGACGGCATCGAACACGCGCTGTGGCGCGGATGTCCATTCATGCGCTGCCAGGGTGACGGTGCATGAAACCGCTGGCGGCAATTCGATCAGGTAAGCATCGCCGCTGACCTGGCCGGTAATCGGCGGATGATCGTCTTCGCAGTCTGCGGTAACAGCCAGCTGGGCGGGCAGGGCGCCTTGGGCACTGACGATCTTGCCCGAAAACGCCACCGGCGGCGTGACCGCATCGTCGGCATGGACAGCAAGCGGCAAGGCGAGCAGCAGTGCTGCAAGACCCGATAACAATGAAGGACGGCGGAAGATATGCATCGGTAAATTGTCGCACAGCTTGCCGATGCACAGGCATGTGCTATTCTGAATTTACCAAGATAAGTCGGTAATCTGAATTTACCAATTTATCTTGGTAAATTCAAATTACCGGGGAATTCAAGTATGGGCGCCGAATTTGCTATCCGCAATGCAGACCAGCTGACTGGCGTGCTGCAGGCCTTCCGCAAGGAATCGGGGCTGTCGCAAACCGAGGTCGCCACCCGCATGGGCCTGACACAACAAAAACAGTCTTACCTGGAACTGAACGCCCAGAGTGCCAGTGCCGAGCGCGTATTAATGCTGCTGAGTGTGCTCGGTGTGGAGCTGGTATTGCGGCGTCCGCGCAATGCTGCTGCTTCTGACGGTAACAGCAACCCGCTTCCCTGGTAGGTCATTCCTATGGGCCGAAAATCGCACTCGCAATCGCTAGGCCTGTGGATGAACGGCATTTTCGTCGGTACCTGGTCGATTACGCCGTATGGCGAGACGCTACATTACGCCGACGAATGGATCAGGCACCCAAGTGGTCGGCCGCTGTCTCGGTCGCTGCCTTTCCGTCCGGGCAATCCGCTCCACACGGGACAGCGCGTAGAAGCTTACTTTGAAAACCTGCTGCCGGACAGCAAAGAAATGCGTGAGCGTATTGCCCGCCGTTATAAAACCGCATCGACTGAGGCCTTCGATTTGCTGGCCGAAATCGGCCGCGATTGCGTTGGTGCGCTACAGCTATTTCCGGCGCACATGCAACCTGCCAGCCCGGGCCCTGTACAGGCAACGCCGCTCAATGAAAGCGAGGTCGCGCATATTCTGCGCGTAGTCGTGACACCACCGCACTTGCTAGGCGAAAACGAAGACGATGAGGACGATTTCCGTATCTCGATCGCCGGAGCGCAGGAGAAAACCGCGCTGCTTTTTTATCAGGGGCAATGGCAAAAACCGAAGGGCGTAACGCCCACCTCGCACATTCTCAAGCTGCCGCTCGGCCTGGTCGGCAACATGCGCGCAGACATGAGTTCATCGGTGGAGAACGAATGGCTGTGTTCCTTGATACTCGAGGCGTATGGACTGCCGGTAGCCAGGTGCGAACCGATGCGCTTCGAGGATGCCAAGGTTCTTGTCGTCGAGCGGTTTGATCGGCGCTGGTGGGGCGAATCTTCCGATTACCTGCTGCGCTTGCCGCAAGAAGATATGTGCCAGGCCACAGGCACGCCACCAGGGCTTAAATACGAGAACGAAGGTGGCCCTGGCGTCGAAGACATCATGCAACTGCTGCAGGGTTCTTCCCATCGCAACGCGGACCGACTGCTCTTTTTCCAGTCACAGGTCATCTTCTGGATGCTCTGCGCGACTGACGGCCATGCGAAAAACTTCAGCATCTTCCTGAATCAAAACGATACGTTTGCGATGACGCCGCTGTATGACGTGTTGTCGGCCTATCCGATACTCGGTGCCGGACCGAACAAGCTCTCTCCCTTTAAAGCAAAAATGGCCATGGCCGTGCGCCTGACCAACACCCACTACAAGATGCGCGAAATCCTGCGCCGGCATTGGATTGCCATCGGCGAGCGTTATGGCATCGTCACCCCGGACGGACGGCCTGTTGCACAGGTGCTTGAGGACCTCGTTGAGCGCACCCCCGCAGTGATCAAGGCAGTGCGCGCGCAGTTGCCAAGTGACTTTCCCGGGCAGGTGGCAGAGCCCATTTTTGCGGGATTGCAGGATGCGGCCAATCAGCTGGCAGGTGCTTGAATGGAAGTCGGCAAGCTCCGCCAGCAGCGGCGCTGACTTGGTGGGTTAGTGAACAATTAAATTAGCGCGTAAAGTCCACGCTACCGTTGGCATTACCACTGAAGCCTACACCTTGATATTCTCTCCCTTGCACCAGCGGCCTGGCAGCCACGGATGTATTGAAACCCTTGGGTGTCACGCCGTAAGTGATGGTCTTGACTTCAAGGGAGGTGTCCCTGTGAGCCTTGATCTCCCATACGGCATTTGCATAGTCCCATTTCCCATCCACTTTCATATACACGGCAAAACTGGAAATGCTGATGGGGCTATCTTTGGATGCCAAAGGATTTCGAGTCTGTAGTGTAAATGTGGGGTGATTGGCATCCTTGGCGGAAGTCAGCACTGAAAAAGCGGAGGAATTAAATCCCAGTGTGCAAACCAAAAAGATAGCGGACAAAAAATATTTTGATGGAGATTTCAAGGTCAACTCATCGATTTATTGAATGAAACAGCCATTGTGGACCTTGCTACAGTAGCACACACGCCGGGGTTGGTCCGCAATGACGCGCTAACGCTGAGATACTCTCAACGCTCAAGCAAAGCCCGCCGATACTGCACCGCCTCACTCAAATGCGGCTCAGCAATTCGCTCAGCACCAGCCAGGTCGGCGATGGTGCGCGCCACGCGCAAGATGCGGTGATACGCGCGGCCCGACCATTGGAAGCGTTCCATGGCGGCGCTCAGGCGCGCCTTGCCGGCCTTGTCGGGCTGGCACAGGCGGTCGATTTCGCGGGTGTTCAGGTATTGGTTGCGCTTGCCCTGGCGTGCCAGCTGGATATCGGCAGCGGCCTGTACGCGGACGGCGATGACGGCCGAGGGTTCACCGCCTGCATCGGCAGCCAGCACTTCGGGTTCTACCGCCGCCACCTCGATCTGCAGGTCGATGCGGTCGAGCAGCGGGCCGGACACGCGGCCCTGGTAGCGCCGGATCAGGTCGGGCGAGCAGTTGCAGGCGGCGTTGCTGTGGCCCAGGTAGCCGCAGGGACAGGGATTCATGGCGGCGATCAGCTGAAACTGGGCGGGAAACTCGGCCTGCCGTGCGGCGCGCGATATGGTGACCCGGCCCGACTCCATCGGTTGCCGCAACACGTCCAGCACGCGGCGGTCGAACTCCGTTAATTCGTCGAGAAAAAGAACGCCGTGATGGGCCAGCGAAATCTCGCCGGGACGCGGTACCGCGCCGCCCCCCACCAGCGCCACGCCCGAAGCGGTATGGTGCGGATTGCGGTAGGGGCGTCGCTTCCAGTGCTCCAGGCGAAATTCGCCCGTCAGCGAATGCACGGCCGCCGCTTCCAGCGCTTCGTCGTCGGTCATGGCCGGCAGCAGGCCGGGAAAGCGCGCCGCCAGCATGCTCTTGCCGGTGCCGGGTGGCCCCACCAGTAAAATACTGTGCTGGCCGGCGGCGGCTACTTCCAGCGCCCGCTTGACCATTAACTGTCCCTTCACATCGGCAAAATCGGCTGCTTGCACCGGCGCCGGCAAGGGCAGCGGCGTGTGGCGCGACAGCATGACGTCGGATGACTTGGCGGCAAAGTGCGTGCATACCTGCAGCAGCGAGCTGGCCGGGTAGATGGCGGCGTCGCTCACCAGTGCTGCTTCGTCGGCATTGGCTTGCGGCACAATAAACGCCAGCCGCCCGCCCTTGCGCCGCGTGGCCAGCGACATCGCCAGCGCGCCACGGATCGGCCGCAATTCGCCCGACAGCGACAGTTCGCCGGCAAATTCATACTGGGCCAGGCGGGTGGCGGGGATTTGCTTGGCTGCGGCGAGAATGCCGAGTGCGATCGGCAGATCGAAGCGTCCTGACTCTTTGGGTAAATCGGCCGGCGCCAGGTTGACGGTAATGCGCTTGGCGGGAAATTCAAAGCCGCTGTGCTGGATAGCGGCGCGCACGCGGTCCTTGGCTTCCTTGACTTCGGTATCGGCCAGGCCAACGATGGTGAAACTGGGCAAGCCGTTCGCCAGGTGCACCTCGACGTTGACTTCCTGCGCCTCCATGCCGGCCAGCGCGCGGCTCTTGAGTACGGCCAGGCTCATGTGTTTTCTCCACGTGGACAGGGGCCGGGTCATTCTAAAGTCTGAAGCTGGAGCGTATGTTGATGCAGCGCAGGTGGTATGTCTGTTGGCGCTGGCATTGGACAAGCGTTGGCGCCTCATGCCACACGTCGTATGGCCGTCATCGTCGCCAGGGTTTATGGATCAGAGAAAAGCTGCGGCAGTTTCTGCACACGAAATGCCTCCACAACAAAATCGACAAAGGCGCGCGTCTTTGCCGGTAGTAGTTTCTGGCTGGTGAAATACAGCGAGACCGCGCCCACATCGCCATACCAGTCTGGCAGCAAACGTCGCAGCGCACCGCTTTCCAGATGCGGTGCAGCGTGCGGGACCGGGATCAGCCCAACGCCAAGGCCCAGCAACACTGCCCGGCTGACAGCGTCGGGGTCGTTGACCAGCATCACCGGTGGTTGTACGGCTTTTATCTCAACGCCTGCCTGATTGCGCATGAGCTGCGTGCGTACACGGCCGGTCAGTGGCGATCGTAATACCACGTTGGGGAAGCCGGCAAGTTCGGACGGGTCGGCAGGGGCGCGCTTGCCCTGTAGCAGCGCCGGCGCAGCCACGGCGATCAGGTGTATGCGCGCCAGTTCGCGCGCCACCATGCCGGGCGGCAGCTCAAAACCGGCGCCGATCGCCGCATCAAAGCCGCCGGCGATCAAGTCCAGCGGACGGCTGTCGAAGACCCAGTCGGGCGTTACGCCCGGATAACGTTCGAGAAACGCCGGCATCAGCGGCAGCAGGTAATCCATGCCGAATCCCGGTGCGGCACTCAGTTTCAGTATGCCGGCCGGTTGCCCGGCATTGATCCTGATGTCGGCAATGGCGCCCTGAATGCTGTCGAGACCGCTCTGCACGGATAGCAGGAATCGTTCGCCCGCTTCACTGAGCGTCAGCCCACGTGTGCTGCGCAGGAACAGTCGCACACCGAGGTTGCGCTCCAGAAACGCAACGTTGCGGCTGACGGCTGCCGGCGTCAAACCCAGGCGACGTGCTGCCGCCGAAAAGCTGCCGCTCTCGGCACTGCGGACAAAGGATTCCAGGTTGGCCAGTGTTTCCAAGGTTTTACCTTCAAGTAATCATTGAAACTGATTATAGCCAGTTGCTACTAACGCTGAAAGCTGCCGCTCCCTACAATTCAACTCAGCAAAACAGTTCGTTCACAACAGTCGTTCACCAACCTTGAAGGAAATATCATGACTATCGGCATCATTGGCTCAGGCGCTCTCGGTTCCCAATTCGCTCGCGTTCTCGCTAAAAATGGTCTTTCGGCCACCATCTCCAACAGCCGTGGCCCCGCTTCGCTGGCGCAGCTGGTCAAGGAACTCGGCCCCTCAATCCAGGCTGGCACGGTAGAACAGGCGGCAAGCGCGGACGTGGTATTGGTGGCGGTGCGCTGGGTCGATGCAGAGAAAGTGCTGGGCAGCCTGCCAGCATGGAACGGTCGCATCGTCATCGATGGCACCAACCCGGTGGAGTTTTTCGATCCAGCAACTTCGCCCGATGCGAATGACCCGAGCAATCCGCTGGCCGCCTATGGCATCAAGCCCGTCGATCTGGGCGGAAAGCACTCGAGTCAGCTGATTCAGCAATACGTTCCCGGTGCACGCGTGGTCAAGGCCTTCAACCATAACGATGTCAACGTGCTGACGGAGCCCGAGGTTGGCGGCGGCAAGCGCGTATTGTTTTACTCGGGAGACGATACCGCCGCCAAGGCCGATGTGCGTAGCATCATGGAAGCCGCAGGTTTCTTCCCGGTCGATCTCGGTGCACTCGATGTCGGCGGGCCACTGGCCTCGCTGCCCTTCGGCCCTTTATCGACACACAATTTCATCAAAATGTAAGCGGGCAGAGCGGTCGCCGAGGTGGACTGGGGCGGATGAATGGTATGCATCTGCTCACGCGGATGATTAAAAAGCCTGCTTCAGTTGGCGACTACTTGTCGCTAGCTGGCGCCATCATGCAATATATGCCATGCCGGAGTGTCCGGCGCCTTGTCCACCGAAGGAGTGTTGCATTGAAATCGATCGCCGTTGCCATCTCTCTTATGCTGTGCGGGTCTGCAAGCTATGCAAACGCTGCCAGCGCCGCCGGCCCGGTTCCACAACCGTGGGTGGCAGACCTCGGCAACGGCCGCTATCAGAATCCGATCCTGCATGCCGACTATTCCGATCCCGACGCCATCCGTGTCGGCGAGACGTTCTATATGACGGCATCCAGCTTCAGCAATGTGCCTGGCCTGCCGCTGCTGCAATCGACCGATATGGTCAACTGGGAGCTGGTGGGCCATGCGCTGCCGCAGCTGGTGCCGGCGGCAGCGTTTGCCACGCCGCAGCCGGGCAAGGGCGTGTGGGCGCCGTCGCTGCGCCATCATGCCGGTAAATTCTGGATTTTTTATCCCGACCCCGATCACGGCGTGTATGTCACCACCGCCACCAGCTTTGCCGGCCCGTGGAGTGCGCCGCACCTGCTGTTGCCGGGCAAGGGCATCATCGATCCGTCGCCGCTGTGGGATGACGACGGCCGCGCGTGGCTGGTACATGCCTGGGCCAAGAGCCGCGCCGGCTTCAACAACATTCTGACCCTGCGCAGCATGGACCCGGAAGCGCGCACCCTGCTCGACGAGCGCGGCAAGAACATTATCGATGGCAACAAGCTGCCCGGCTATACCACGCTCGAGGGACCGAAGTTTTACAAGAAGAATGGCTACTACTATATCTTTGCGCCTGCAGGCGGCGTCGAGCATGGCTGGCAATCGGTATTCCGCTCCCGCACCATCGATGGCCCCTACCAGGACCGTATCGTCATGGAGCAGGGCGGTTCCAGCATCAATGGTCCGCACCAGGGCGCGTGGGTGGACGATCTGGCCGGGCGCGACTGGTTTTATCATTTCCAGGACAAGCGCGCCTATGGCCGCGTTGTCCATTTGCAGCCGATGCGCTGGCAGGATGACTGGCCGGTGATCGGCATCGACAAGGCCGGCAAGGGCGCCGGTGAGCCGGTGCTCACGCACGACAAGCCGGCTGGCAAGAACAGCGGCATCAAGACGCCGCCCACCGGCGACGAATTCAGCACCGGCAAGCTCGGCCTGCAGTGGCAATGGAGCGCCAATCAGGCGCCGGGCTGGTATGCCCTCGATGCGCGCAGCGGCTATTTGCGCCTGCAGGCGCAGCAGGCGCCAACGGATGGCAACTTGCGCGATGTGGCGTCCGTGCTCACGCAAAAATTCCCGGCGCCGGCGTTTACGGTCGATACCCGCATCGAGGTGCAGGGCGAGGGCGTGACGCGCGCTGGCGTAACGGTGCTGGGCTTGCGCTATGCGTGGCTGGGCGTGCGTCAACACGCCGGGCAAGCGCAACTGGTGCTGGGCACCTGCGAGCAGCCGGCCACGGCCTGCAAGAATGAACAAGTGGAAGTGCTGCGCCCGTTGGGCAAGCAGCCCGTGTATTTACGGGCGCAGGTGAGCGAGGGGGCGGTGGTGCGTTTCGCTTACAGCCTGGACGGCAAGCAGTTTACGCTGGCTGGCAAGCCCTTCACGGCCAGCATGGGCCGCTGGGTGGGTGCACAGGTGGGGCTGGTCGCCACGCGTTCGGGTGACCAGCCGGCTTTTGTCGATGTCGACTATTTCCGCGTGACTAAATAATTAAATCACTTCGCCTTTGGCGATATCGACCTTGGCTTCCTCAGCCTTGATATCGCCGCCTTTGGCTTCCAGCGCCGCCAGCCGGGTTTCCAGTGCCTCGAGCTTGGCGCGCGTTTTTGCCAACACTTGCGTTTGAATATCGAACTCTTCGCGGGTAACCAGGTCAAGCTTGGAAAAACCCTGCGTCATCATGGACTTGACGTTTTTCTCGATGTCCTTGGCGGGCGAATTTTCGATGGCCTGGCTGATCTTGCTTTGCAAGTCGTTAAAAAAAGTATTCATATCCATCATATTCCTTGATCTGGTTGGCGGGTCGATGCACCATGAGGGTGCCTTCGTGTATCAATATGGTGCAATTTCTGGCGGTTCGACTGTCTTCACTTCCAAATTATCACTTTTGTCAGGGTAAGTGCCGTGTTGCGCCTGAAAAGTGTGCTGCCGGGCGCTGTCTGCTCAGCAACATTAGCTGGCACGCATTCTGCTATACAAACTAATGAATGCTTACCGCTTCGCGTTATAACGATTTTACCCGCTTCGCACCTCGTATCTGTATTCAGTTTCGATAACTACAAGGACAAAATTATGAAGAGCCAGAACAAAAGCCTGACCCTGATCGCAGCGTTGACCTTAGCATTCGCCACCATGAGCGCCACGGCGCAGGCCCAGGAAGCGCAACCCGCTGCCGAAGCCGTACCAGACAACCAGATCAGCTATAACGCTGCCGTTGTCAGCGACTACCGCTACCGCGGTATTTCGCAAACCCGCCTCAATCCAGCAGTGCAACTCGGTGCCGACTATGTCAACAACCCTACCGGTCTGTATCTGGGGACCTGGGCCACCAATATCAAGTGGGTCAAGGATGGCGGCGGCGATGGCGACATCGAATGGGATATCTACGGCGGCAAGCGCGGCCAGCTGACCAGCGACATCGCCTACGATGTCGGCGGCCTGTATTACTACTACCCGTCCAACAAGCTGAACCCAAGCGCCAATACCTTCGAACTGTACGCGCAACTGAGCGCCGGCCCGTTCTCGATCAAGTATTCGCACTCGACCACCAACCTGTTCGGCTTTGCCGACAGCAAGAACAGCGGCTACCTCGACGGCCAGTTCAACTACGACGTGTATGACGGCTATGTGCTCAACCTGCACGCCGGCCACCAGAATGTCAAGAACAACGGCGCTTCGAGCTATAGCGACTACAAGGTTGGCGTGACCAAGGACTTCGGCGTGGTCACGGTTGCCGTGGCCGCCATCAAGACCAATACCGACGCTTACTCCAGCCGTAACAAGAACACTGGCAAATCGGGCGCCGTGCTGACCATCTCCAAAACTTTCTAAGCGAGTCTCTCATGAAAATGATTACCGCCATTATCAAGCCGTTCAAGCTCGACGAGGTGCGCGAAGCCCTCTCGGCCATCAACGTGCAAGGCATCACGGTGACCGAGGTCAAAGGCTTTGGCCGTCAAAAGGGGCACACGGAGCTGTATCGCGGCGCGGAATACGTCGTCGATTTCCTGCCAAAAACCAAAATTGAAGCGGCCGTCGATGACGCCATCGTCGAACAGGCGATCGAAGCCATCGAAGGCGCCGCCCGCACCGGCAAAATCGGTGACGGCAAAATCTTTGTGTACAACCTGGAACAGGTGATCCGCATTCGTACCGGCGAAACCGACAACGAAGCTCTTTAAGGGGATTTAGATGAAGAAAACTATAACAACGTTGCTGGCTGGGGTATCTCTGCTGTTTGCGCTGGCCGCTCCGGTACAGGCGCAGGAAGTAAAACCGGCCGATGCGCCGGTCGCCGCTGCAACCGTAGTTGCTGCACCGGTCGCCGACGCGGCCAATGTCACGCCAGCAGCTGCAGCTCCCGCGGCTGCAGCGCCGGCAGCCGCCGCGCCCACCCCGCAAAAAGGCGATAACGCCTGGATGATGGTGGCAACGCTGCTGGTGGTCATGATGACGATTCCTGGCCTGGCCCTGTTCTACGGCGGCCTGGTGCGTTCCAAGAACATGCTGTCGATCCTGATGCAGGTCTTCATGGTGTTTTCGCTGATCGTGGTGTTGTGGGCGATCTACGGCTACTCGGTGGCGTTCACCGAAGGTAATGCGTTCTTCGGCGGCTTCAGCCGTGCCTTCCTGAACGGTATCTGGGATCCGGTTGCCGGCACCTTTGCCTATGCTGCTACCTTCAGCAAAGGCGTGGTCATTCCAGAATTCATGTTCGTCGCCTTCCAGGCTACTTTTGCCGCCATCACCTGCTCGCTGATCGTCGGCGCCTTTGCCGAGCGCGTCAAGTTCAGCGCCGTGCTGGCCTTTGTGGCGATCTGGTTCACCTTCGCTTACCTGCCAATCGCTCACATGGTCTGGTTCTGGACCGGTCCTGACGCGATCAAGGATGCCGCCACCCTGGCCGTTGAAACTGCCAAAGCCGGTTACCTGTTCCAGCACGGCGCGCTCGACACCGCCGGCGGCACCGTGGTGCACATCAATGCCGCAGTTGCCGGCCTGGTCGGTTCCTACGTGATCGGCAAACGCGTCGGCTACGGCCGCGAATCGATGGCGCCGCACTCGGTGACCATGACCATGATCGGCGCTTCGCTGCTGTGGGTCGGCTGGTTCGGTTTCAACGCCGGTTCTCCGCTGGAAGCTGGCGACATTTCGGCCCTGGCCTTCATCAACACCCTGCTGGCGACTGCTGCCGCTACCGTGTCGTGGGTGTTTGCCGAGTGGATCTTCAAAGGCAAACCATCGATGCTCGGCGGCGCCTCGGGTGCTGTCGCTGGCCTGGTCGCCATTACCCCGGCCTGCGGTTTCGTCGGTCCTATGGGCGCGCTGATCATGGGCCTGCTGTCGGGCGTGATCTGCCTGTGGGGCGTGAACGGTCTGAAACGCCTGCTCGGCGCTGACGACTCGCTGGACGTATTCGGTGTGCACGGCGTTGGCGGTATCCTGGGCGCCATCCTGACCGGTGTGTTCGCAGCACCGTCGCTGGGCGGCCAGGGCGTGTTCGACTACGTTGCCAACAAAGTGGCGCCTGATTATTCGATCAGCGGCCAGGTCATCATCCAGGCTACCGGCGTGGGCGTGACCATCGTCTGGTCGGCTGTAGTGGCCTTCATCGCCTTCAAACTGGTGGACGTCGTGATCGGTCTGCGCGTGCCGGAAGAAGAGGAACGCGAAGGTCTGGACATCACCACCCACGGCGAGTCCGCTTACCACATGTAATTGTTTAAAGTAGTTAGTCAGTTTTAGTGTTGCTGTCAGGGCGTCCCGTTTGGGGCGCCCTTTTTTTCATTCAGCCGATTTCTCATTAACCGCCTTTAAAATAGGGTTTTCGCCCCGATGTAGCTTGTCCACAAGGTAATATCCGGTGTTTCAGCGTGCCTGGAGGGTTGTCCTCCCGCATAAATTAAGGAAGTAATCATGGTTCCCCACCTCGCCACGGCCCTGACCGGCCCTTTGCTCGATCTCGAAGAAAAAATACTGGCAGCCACGCCAGCCATTGAGCGCTGGTTCCGTCTCGAGTGGCAAGAACATACGCCGCCGTTTTATTGCTCCGTTGACATGCGTAACGCCGGCTACAAGCTGGCGCCGGTCGATACCAACCTGTTCCCCGGCGGCTTTAATCATCTGGCCACCGAGATGCTGCCGCTGTCGGTACAGGCCGCCATGGCCGCCATCGATAAATACTGCCCCGATGCGCGCAACCTGCTGCTGATCCCCGAAATTCACCAGCGCCATCCCACTTATTGGCAAAACGTCGCGCGGCTGATGCAGATTTTCCGCCAGACCGGCCTGCATGTGCGGCTTGGTTCGCTGTCGCCCGAGATTACCGAGCCAACGCCGCTGGCGCTGCCCGACGGTAATATGCTGGTGGTCGAGCCGCTGGTGCGCTCGGCCAATGGCCGTCGCCTGGGACTCAAGGATTTCGATCCGTGCACGATTTTGCTGAATAACGACCTGTCGGCCGGCATCCCCGATATCTTGCAAAATATTCATGAGCAAAGCCTGCTGCCGCCGCTGCATGCCGGCTGGGCGCTGCGCCGCAAGAGCAACCACCTGAAAGCCTATGACGAAGTGGCCAAGAAATTCGGCAAGCTGATCGGCGTGGACCCGTGGCTGGTCAACCCGCTGCACGCCAAGTGCGACGCTGTCAATTTCCGTACCGGGGAAGGCTACGAATGCCTGGCCTCGAATGTCGATGCACTGCTGGCCAAGATCAAGAAAAAGTACAAGGAATACGGCATGAAGGAGCAAAAGCCCTTCGTGATCATCAAGCCCGACGCCGGCACCTACGGCACCAGCATCCTGACGATCAAGGATTCCAGTGAAATCAAGGACTTGACGCAAGCCCAGCGTGACAAGATGACGGTCATCAAGGATGGCAAGGAAGTCACCGACTTCATCATCCAGGAGGGCGTGCCGACCTTCGAGAGTATCGCGGACGACGTGGCCGAGCCGGTGGTGTACATGATCGACCGCTACGTGGTCGGCGGTTTTTACCGCGTGCATGCCGAAAAAGGCATCGACCAGAACCTCAACGCACCCGGTTCGCACTATGTGCCGCTGGCGTTTGCCCAGCAGCATGCGGTGCCCGATCTGAAGGCCAAACCGGGCACGGCAGCGCCGAACCGCTTCTATGTGTATGGCGTGGTGGCCCGGCTCGGCTTGCTGGCGGCATCGCTCGAGATGGAGCGCACCGACCCCAATCCCGAGGTTTATTGACGGATTTAAAGCCAGCGGACGTCAGCCGTCATCCTCGCGAACGCGGGGAGCCATAGAACGGCGACCGTTCCTGCAAATTATCCCTCCACCAAATCTGGGCTAAAATCAGGCATTACCCAGACTGGATGTGTCCATGAAAATTGCTTTCCTCGCCGATCCCTTATCGACCTTTAAAACCTACAAGGACTCGACCTACGCCATGATGGTGGAAGCGGCAAAGCGCGGCCATGCTGTCTATGCGTTCGAGCAAAAGGATATGGCGGTGCTCGGTGGCGTGGCCACGGCAAAGGTTGCGCAGATCACCATCACCGGCGACGCCACCGACTGGTACCGTGCCACGGCAGCCGAGGAAACCAATCTGGGCGAGTTCGACGCCATCGTCCAGCGCAAGGACCCGCCGTTCGACATGGAATATATCTACGGCACTTACATGCTCGAGCTGGCCGAGCAGCAGGGCGCCAAAGTATTCAACAAGCCGTCGGCGATTCGCGACCATAGCGAAAAACTGGCGATTGCCCAGTTCAGCCAATACACCTCGCCGACGCTGGTCACTGCCGACGAGGCGCGCCTGCGCGCCTTCCAGGCCGAGCATGGCGACATTATCCTGAAGCCGCTCGACGGCATGGGCGGCACCGGGATTTTCCGCGTCAAGGCCGACGCCATGAACCTGGGCGCCATCATCGAAACGCTGACGCAGAACGGCCAGACCACCATCATGGCCCAGCGCTTCATTCCCGACATTGCCAAGGGCGACAAGCGCATTCTGGTGATTGCCGGCAAACCGGTGCCGTTTTCGCTGGCGCGTATTCCGCAAAACGGCGAAGTGCGCGGCAACCTGGCCGCTGGTGGCCTCGGCGTGGCACAGCCGCTGACCGAGCGCGACTTTGAAATCGCCAACGCCCTCGGCCCGACGCTGGCGGCGCGCGGTTTGCTGCTGGTGGGCCTGGACGTGATCGGCGACTGCCTGACCGAAGTCAACGTCACCAGCCCGACCTGCTTCCAGGAAATTACCCAGCAAGCGGGCTTCCCGGTGGCGTCCATGTTCATCGATGCGGTTGAAGCGGCCGTGTCGGTGGGTTAAAAAGATGCAAATTCAAAATAATTTTGCCGGACAGCCTCAATTTTGTCCGTGCTCACTGGCGGATTAAGAATATGGTTGGCATACTGCTTATGACGCACGCACCGCTGGGACAGGCTTTTATTGCCGCCTGCGCCCATGTGTTTCGTGCTCCCACCGAGCGGCTGGAAGCGATCGATGTGATCGCCGACCAGGATCTTGCAGAGGTGCAGCAACTGGCGGCGGCGGCGATCAAACGGCTCGACGATGGCGATGGCGTGCTGATCATGACTGACGTCAAGGGTGGTACGCCATCCAATTGCTGCGACCGGCTGGCGGACGCGGGGCGGGTGGATGTGATCGCGGGCATCAGCTTGCCGATGCTGTTGCGGGCCATTACCTACCGGCGCGATACGCTGGACGTGGTGGTCGAGATGGCCCTGGCTGGCGCGCAAAGCGGGGCGGTGCGCGTCGATAACCGGATTCGCGTTGGCTAATGCAAAAATGCCAACGTGCTACGGTGCTGGATGTTGTTAAGAGTGCGGCTTTCTCCCTGACTTTCCTTAAGATAAAAGAAAAATGATTCAGCAAGAACTTGAGATTATCAACAAGCTCGGTCTGCATGCACGAGCTTCCGCCAAATTTACCCAGCTCGCCGCCAAGTTCCAGAGCGACGTCTGGCTGACCCGCAATGCGCGCCGCATCAACGCCAA
>JBEVNE010000313.1:0-15921 GCA_040508275.1 Duganella sp. | reverse complement strand
TGGTATCCTTCACGATAATTTTTTGCAAACTTCGCACGGTGACTGGCCCGCCATGAGGCGACACAATAGTCGCGCTGCGCAGTCCGCCGTCGCGCCAGCGCATGCCCACCTCAAAGCCGCCGCGCGCCAACAGCCCGGACACCTGGCCTTCGTGCCAGGCAGCTGGCAGCGCGGGCAGTAAATGGACTTCGCCCAAGTGACTTTGCAGCAGCATTTCCCCGACGCCGGACGTACCGCCAAAGTTGCCGTCTATCTGGAACGGCGGGTGCGTGTCGAACAGATTGACCAGCGTGGAATTCTTGAGCAAGCCTTGGTAAAGCAGATAGGCATGGTCGCCGTCGAGCAGGCGGGCCCAGAAGTTGATCTTCCACGCCTTGCTCCACCCGGTGCCGTCGTCACCGCGCAGTTCCAGCGTTTTTCGCGCAGCCGCAGCAAGGCGCGTGTCGAGCAACGGCGATACCTGGCGTCCAGGGTGCAGCGCGAACAGGTGCGATACGTGGCGGTGCTGCGGCTCGGCATCGTCCCAATCGCCATACCATTCCACCAGATTGCCCTTGCGACCGACCTGCAGCGGAGGCAGTTGAGCCCGCTTCTGTTCGAGCATGGCCGCATACGCGTGATCAATGTCGAGAATCTTGCTTGCTTCGATCAGGTTGGTCAGCAGGTCCCAGATGATTTCCATGTCCATGGCGGAAGAGATCGTGACGGTGCCTTGGTAACCCTTGGGGTGAATGTACACATTCTCCGGCGACGTCGACGGCGCGGTCGCCAAACGCCCTTGGTGTTCGACCAGCCAGTCCAGGGAAAAGTCGGCTGCGCCCTTCATCAGCGGGTATGCCACATTACGCAGATAATCACGGTCGCCGGTGTAGCGGTACTGGTCAAACAAGTGTTGCGCCAGCCATGGGCTGCCAAGCGACCAGTTGGCCCACTTTGGATCGCCGCTGCCTTCGCCCACCGGATTGGTTTGCGCCCACAGGTCGGAATTATGGTGCACGGCCCAGCCGCGCATGCCGTAATAGTTTTTTGCCGTGGCTCTGCCGTTGCGCGCCAGCCTGCCGATGTGATCGATCAGTGGCTGGTTCATTTCCAGAAGATTGGTCATCGCCGCAGGCCAATAATTCATCTGCAGGTTGATATTGGTCGTGTAGTTGCTGCGCCAGGATGGGCGGATCAGGTGGTTCCAGATTCCCTGCAAGTTGGCCGGGAAGCCACCCGGCCGCGATGACGCGATCAGCAGATAGCGCCCATACTGGAAGTAAAGCTGTTCGAGCGCCTGGTCTGGCTGCCCCGCTTTGTAGGCCTGCAAACGCTGGTCGATCGGCAGTGCAGGTAACGCGGCATTCCCGAGCGACAGTCGTACGCGATTGAAATAAGTCTGGTGGTCTGCCACGTGGCGTTGCTGCAGTTGCTTGAAATTGAATGCGGCTGCAGCATTCAGGTAGCTCTCGGCAGCGGCCGATTCATCGCGGCCATCACGGTCGGGGCACTTGTCGACGCCATTGAAGCTGGTTGCGGCAGAGATCGCTAACGTGGCCCGGCTGGCGTTGCGCACGCCGATTCCCTCGCCCGCTCGCTGCATGGTGCCGTCGTGCTCAAGCACCTTGACGCGCCACTCATAGCGCATGCCTTTACAAAGCTCGGCATCATGGAACTCAATCGGCTTGGGCTTGCGCCGCTCATCGTCGGTGATGCGTGCCTTGGCGCGGAATACCAATTCCTGACGGGCATTCACTTGCTGGGTAAACTTCAGTTCGTGTGCGCTGCCAAGGTCGAAGCTCAGTGCACCACGCCGGTTGGCGGTGAGCTGCATGATGATCAGTTGGTCGGGATGCGAGGCAAACACTTCGCGGGTAAAGCGGACGCCGTCAGCCTCGAAGCTGGTAGAGGCGACTGCGGTTGCAAGGTCGAGTGCGCGCCGGTAATGGCTGACAGTGCCGCTGTAATGCTGCTTGAGCTGCAGGTCGCCCAGAGGCTGATACATTTGCGTGTTCGGCCCCTGCATTTTTTTAAGCAGTCCAACCGCCTTGTCTACATCATCGGAAAATAAGGCGTCGCGCACCGGCTGGAGATAGCGCGGGGCGTCAGGATTTGGGTCAGGGTCAGCCGGACCGCCGGTCCACAAGGTCTGCTCGTTCAACTGCAGCAGCTCTTCCGCCGGCCGGCCGAACACCATGGCGCCCAGCCTGCCGTTACCGATCGGGAGCGCTTCGTACCAGTCCTTGGCGGGCTTGTCGTACCACAGTTCCTCGGCGGCGCCGGCGACGGACGTTGCTGGCAAGATCAACGCAGGAAAGATCGCTAAAAGTGCGAGAATGCAACGCATCACAGCTCCCGTCAAAAAGTGCCACATGATAGCCCATCATATCCGTCAAAAATCGTGCTGATCACTCAAGATGATGAGCATTGACGCGCCAACTCTGGCAGTCGCCAGCGCCAGCTTGGGGACGGTGGTATGGCTGCGGAAACATCACGCGGGCTACTTTTTAAAATAAAACTAAAAAGCTTGTGTCATGCTTGCTGAAAACTATTGCAACGGACATATTTATGCACCTGCTTCTGGTAGAAGACGACGCCATGCTTGGCGAATCGGTCTGCGATGGCGGCCGCCAGAGCGGCTGGCAGATCGATCATGTGATCGATGCCGCCGCTGCCCGTGCAGCGCTGACCGATCATGCTTATGCGGCGGTGCTGCTCGATATCGGCTTGCCTGGCGAATCGGGCTTGAGCGTGCTGCGATTCCTGCGCAACCGCTACGATGCTACGCCGGTCCTGATCCTGACCGCGCGCGGCCAATTGAGCGAGCGCATCACGGGTCTCGATGCCGGTGCCGACGACTATCTGGTCAAGCCGTTTCAGTTTGACGAGTTGTGGGCGCGCCTGCGGTCCGTGATCCGGCGCAGCCAGGGAAAGGTCGTGCCGGTGTTTGTGCATGGCGATATCCGGGTGGACCGTGGCCGCCGTGTTGTCACCAAGGGCGGCGCCGACGTGGTACTCAGCGCGCACGAGTACCGAACCTTGCTGGCGCTGCTTGAGCGTCCTGGTCATGTGGTCACGCGCGATCATTTGCAGGATATTGTGTATGGCACAGCCAGTGTCATCGAGAGCAATACCATCGCCGTGTTCATTCATCAATTGCGGCGCAAGCTCGGCGACGACCTGATCCGCACTGTTCATGGCCTTGGCTACGTCGTTGGCCCGGGTTCGTCATGAGACCGCGTTCGTTCAATGGTCAGTTGCTGCTGGTGATCGTCGGCGTTATTGCACTGTGCTGGCTTGCCGTGCTGGCCGTGGTGGTCACCCAGCTGTCGCAGAACCGCATCAGCACCTGGGACGACAAGCTGACGGCGATTGCTACCCAGATCCTGGTGACGATTCCCGCCGCCAGCAGTTTTCGCGACCGCAGCGGCCCCGGCCTGCAGCTGCCATCCAGCAGCCATGCCGACGAACCGCTGGCTTTCCAGGTGTGGGTGGACGGTCGGCGGCTGGTGGCACGCACGCCGGATGCTCCCGACACGGCCCTGCAGCCGACATTTGCCGACGGCACCGCATCGACCACGGTGGCAGGACGCCAGTGGCGCGTGCATTCGATTACCGATAGTACCGGCAAGATCACGGTGCAGGTCGGAAATTTGCAAAGTGTGGTCGATGCCGACCTGCGGCACGAAGCGGCCCATGCGCTGGTGCTGGCCACACTGCTGCTGATCGTGGCCGGCGTGATCATGCGCTACGTGGTGCGGCATGCGCTGAAACCCATCCAGGCGCTGGGCTCGGCCATGCGCCAGCGCAGCAACCTCGACTTTACGCCGCTGCCGCTGACCGGCTTGCCGCGTGAGTTGCAGCCGCTGCTGGAATCGTTCAACCATTTGCTGGGGCAGCTTGACCGCGCCATCGAAGGAGAGCGCCGCTTTATCGGCGACGCCGCCCATGAGTTGCGCACGCCATTGTCGGCCGTGCAGGCACAGGCCGAAATCGCCTTGTGCGCGGCCGATGCGTCTGCCAAGGATGTGGCGTTGACCAAGCTGCTGGCGGTGGCGCGGCGCAGCAGTCGCCTGTCGGAGCAGTTGCTGGACCTGGCGCGCCTGAACGCGGGCGCCAAGGCGCCGCAACATGCGCCAGCCGAGCTGAGTGCTCTGGTGCAGCATGTGGCGCAGGAGTTCGAGGTCAGCGCGAGCCAGAATGGTCGCGCGCTATATCTGGATGTTCACGCCTGCGTGATCGACTGCAATATCGATGAGATTGGCATTCTGCTGCGCAACCTGGTAGACAATGCCATGCGTTACAGCGGGCCCGGCGGACAGGTGCTGGTTCATTGCGACTACCGCCCATTGACCGAGGGTGGCGGTGTGCTGCTCGAAGTGAGCGATGACGGCCCCGGCGTGCCGGCCTGTGAGCACAAGGCGATCTTTGAGCGCTTCCACCGGGTGGCCGGCACGCCCACGCGCGGTAGCGGCATTGGCCTGTCGCTGGTGGCCGGCATCGCGGCGCTGCATCAGGCCAGCATCAGCACCGATACCGGCCTCGATGGACGAGGGCTCAAGGTTGCCATCAGATTTCCGCCGGCGTCTGCCGCGCCATTAAAGAACTCTTAACAAGTCTAAACAGCCGCTAATGCGCGCCGCGCACTATGTGCAGCATGCGGACGTCTTCATGTCCGTATCTTTAGCCAACCTGTTTGTACTTTCAAGAAAGAGTTCTCCATGACCGCATACACTGTTTCGCCTCCTTGCCGTTTTGCTCCGGGCCTGTCACTGGGCGCAGCGCTGGCAGCCTGCCTGCTGTGGAACCCGGCGTGGGCACAGTCTTCCGAGACCGGCGCCAGCCGCTGGTCGCTCGGTATTGGCGCCGTGGCGCTCGACCGCATCTACCGCGATGTCGAACGCGACACCATGGCGCTACCGCTGGTGTCATACGAAAACGAATGGATCAGTGCGTCGGTGCCTACCTTCGACGTCAAGCTGCTCAAAGGCGAGTCGCTGTCGTTGCGCTTGCGCGCGCGCTGGGCGGGTGACGGCTACGAGGCCGATGACGCGCCGATCCTGGCAGGCATGGAAAAACGCAAGTCGAGCCTGTGGGCCGGTAGTGCGCTGATCTGGAAGACCGATGTCGCCAACCTGTCGGCGGAAGTGCTGGCCGACGCCATGGACAACAGCAAGGGCATGCGCGCCAAACTGCAAATCGACCGCCGTTTCGGCTTCGGCAAATTCGGGCTTACGCCACGGCTGGGGGCGGAGTGGGTGGACGACAAATTCGTCGATTACTACTATGGTGTGCGCAGAGCGGAAGTGCGCAGCGGTCGTGCGTTTTACGAAGGCAAGGCCACCACCAGCGCACTGGCCGGCGTGCGGCTCGACTACAGCCCGGCGCGCCATCACACCGTGTTCGTGGATGTGGGCGCCACGCGCTATGGCAGCAGCGTCAAGGATAGCCCGCTGGTGGGCAAGGCCAGTCAGACTGCGGTGGTGCTGGGGTATGCTTACCGTTTTTAAGCCCCCATCCAAGGCTACATAATATCTCCTGCGGTTGAGTAGTAAAACTTGAGCGATATTGTTAGGAAAAAATATTTCTATTTTGTGATTTTTCGTGAGTATTTTTAATGTAGCAATGATGGAGAATGAACGCCTACTAAAAAAATAGCTGCTATTCAGGGTAGCCCTAGGGAAATCATGATTGATCCGTGCAAATTCTACAAGAGCTTCAACGTGTCAGCGTACTTGCATCTTTACCGAATTGTTATCGGGCTTTTCGCTATTCTCCTGTTGGTTGCCCAAAATGCATGGGCACAGCAACCGGCCTGGTCGGGTGTTTCCGTTTCGCCGGCAAGTGGGACGGTCGATGCAGCTACCGGAAAGCTCAGCGTAAGGGTTACTGGTAGTGTGATCTCTTCCGCGACCGGGGGGACTGTGACGAGTGTCGTGCTGTATTACGATAATCAGACATATCAATCCCAAGATTTTCCAGTGGTAATGAACTCAGACGGTGAAACCCCTGTTAATTCCAGGCGGGATTTTAACTTTTCTGTGCCAGTTGCCGCAGGCTCTCATCCCATTCAGCTGTATGCTGGCACCAGTAACGGGGAGGGTGGATATACAGCTGTTTACACAGTGAATGCTGCAGCAAACGTGCAGACCAATCAGGCTACGTTCAGATCGCAGAATGTGCCATCAAATATGGTCGCTGGGCAAACATATAATGTCTCAGTCACCATGCGAAATACGGGGACCAGGACTTGGGTGCCCGGTGGCGCCAAGCCGCATGGGCTAGGTTCGCAAAGCCCGCAAGATAACGCTGTCTGGCGTGCAAATCGTGTACCGCTGACAGCATCGGTGGCGCCCGGTGCTGATGCTACGTTTAATTTTACGGTGACAGCCCCAAGCGCCAGTGGCAATTATCCATTTCAATGGAGAATGGTCCATGAATATGAAGAATGGTTCGGCGACTTCTCCCCCAGCGTTCAAGTTTCGGTAAATGTACCGCCGACCCCTGTTCCGACAATCACCTTAACCCCTTCTTCTACATTAACGCTGACCTCGGGCCAAGGCACAACAGTCAATTGGAGTACTTCCAATGCTACCGCAGTTTCGCGCAGTTGCGTAGCGTCAGGTACTGGTTATAGTGGAACGATAAGTTTGTCACCGTCTGGCTCACGCACTGAGACGGGGCGTGATGTATGGGTAGGTTATCCCTCTACTTGTACCTGGACCGCATCAGGCGCTGGTGGTAATGTTTCGGTGACTCAAACGATGAGTACCAGAGCAGCACCAACCGCTGCCCCCACTATTTCCGTATCGCCCAGCTCATTTGCGTTGACCGTGGGGCAAAACGCCTCAACTAACTGGAGCACCACCAACGCGACCACGGTATCACGTAGTTGTGTGGCATCTGGCTCGGGTTATAACGGCACAGTCAGCTTGGCCACCTCAGGCTCACGCACCGAAACTGGCAATGCGTCGTGGGTGGGCTTGCCATCCACCTGCACCTGGACTGCCACTGGCACTGGCGGTACCGCCTCTGCTACCCAGACAATGACTACTGCCGCTGCGGCGAGTCCAGCCCCAACCATTTCGGTATCGCCCGGTTCACTTGCGTTGACTGTGGGGCAGACTGCTTCGACTAACTGGAGCACTACTAACGCGACCTCGGTGTCACGTAGCTGTGTGGCCTCTGGCTCGGGTTATAACGGCACAGTCAGCTTGGCCACCTCAGGCTCACGCACCGAAACTGGCAATGCATCATGGGTGGGATCTCCTTCCACCTGCACCTGGACCGCTACAGGTGCTGGTGGCTCTGCTACATTTACGCAGACTATTGCAACATCTGCAGCCCAGGCTTCAGCACAATGCCTGGCTTCCACGCCTGCCAGCGGCACTTACACCGGCGATACCAGCGGCTCCGCCTGGGGCAACAACAGGACTGGCTACACCACCGATTCCAATGTGGGGAGAGCGGCGGCTCATGCCGGGTTGCTGGCGGTTGGACAAACCGGCAACCTGGTTATAACACCGATGGGAGAATTGTCGAGTTTTACAGGTTCCACCGAAAATGGTGTGACAACAAATTCCTATGGCAGTCCCTGGTGTGCAATGCAGTTGTCGCGCGCCACTGCTGGGTCGGTGGCACCTACTGTGACCTTACAGGCCCCGCTCAATCTTAGCAATTTCGTTGCGGGTAGTGGCGGTACTGCTCCCGTTGCCATACAAGGTGTGGCAAGTGGAACAACAATCAGCAAGATTGAATTGCTCGACGGCTCCACGGTAATTGACACCGTACTTAATAGCACCAATTACAACAAAGTCTTCAATCTTTCCCGAGGTACGCACGCGTTATCGCTGAAAGCGTTTAGTGCCGCAAACGTATCGACCAGTAGCGCGATCGCTAACGTTACCGTGCACGAGCAGATTTCCGGAGACAGCGCGGTAGCAAGTGCCATTACTGTTCCCTCTGCCATGCGTGCCGGTCAACCTTACTCGGTTTCTGTAACGATGGTTAACAATGGCACAACCACCTGGAGTGAGGCTGGGCGTTACCGGCTTGGTGCTCAAAACCCGCAAGATAACAGGATATGGGGCGGCAGAGCCTATCTTGCTGACAATGTCAGGGTGGCTCCAGGTGCGACAACGACGTTTAATTTTATGGTCACCGCGCCGAAAGACTCCCGAACCTTTAACTTCCAGTGGCAAATGGTCCAGGAGAACGTCAAATGGTTTGGTGCTAAAACTGCCAACGTCCCGATCGTTGTCTCAACAGGTCCCGGACCAACGGCAACCTTGTCTGCATCACCCAGAAACGTGCGTGTGAGTGGCACGCAAACGCAAAACATTAGCTTCACCGGCACGGGTAACAGCACTGGCGGCCAGCTGACAAGATTGGAGTTGCTACAGGATTCTGGGCGTGGTTACAGTGATATACCAGTGGCCACATCCACGGGAAACAGTGCCAGTCTGGCCCTATCCAAGTCGCTGGACTTGCCCGCTGGCGTCTACGCATTCCGTTTGCGAGCTACTGACGGCGCCAACGTAAGAACGGATTCGGATCCGGTGTCAATTAACATCACCAACAGCGCATTGCTGGGAACAACCAGTGGTGTGCGCTCGAATGCAGCCGGTAACCCCGAACTGTTTGGTTGGGTATGCCAGCCCGGTAGCGCCGCTGCATTGAGCTATCAGATCCTGATATATGCTCCCACGCCAGACGCAGGGGGCGTTGTGCTTGCAGAGGGTACTGCCAATGTCACTACTGAATCCGATAATAGCGCTGTTACAGCCCGCTGCGGATCGGGCGGACACCATTTTGTGCTCGACCTGAGCACTTATGTCGCCAACTTTGCTGGCCACTCCATGTACGTTTTTGCGCGGACCGCCAATGCCGAGGCAACGGCAAGTCTCCCATGCGCAGACAACAGCTGCACGATTCCTGGTGGATTGCGTGTTGGCCTGACTACGCCCGTAGCGAACGCCACTTTCAGCTTGCCGCAGCCAGCTTTCCTCAAGATGAAGCTGAGTAATTACAGCGGCACTTTCGATGAAGTCGGGTTTATGGTGGACGAT
The DNA here is from genome assembly GCA_040508275.1 of Duganella sp. Classification (GTDB taxonomy): domain Bacteria; phylum Pseudomonadota; class Gammaproteobacteria; order Burkholderiales; family Burkholderiaceae_D; genus Rugamonas. The sequence continues at coordinate 6,874 of JBEVNE010000313.1, read as the reverse complement.
ACGTGGGTGCCAGCGGCTGCGGATGGTGCTCCCGGAGAGTACTCAGCGCAAAAGTACGGCCTGGCTGCCAGAACTGCTCCCTACATGGTGCATGCACGCGTGCGGCAGGGCGGAACCACGGTGCGAAGCCTGGAAGTGCCATTCTATATGGCTGGAGGTGCCGGGGTGGCTTTGACCGCACCTGCCGCTAATGAATCCGTAACTCTCGGGATGAGGCAACCGCTGGCTGCTTCCAGCACCGGCACGAATATTACCGCCGTTCGCTTCTTCGCAAATGGGAGTCAAATTGCATCAGGAAGTAGCAATGGCGGCGTGTGGAATGCAAGCTGGGCCCCCGCTACCGTGGGCACATACTCCATTGAAGCGAGGGCTTTCAGCGCGGATGGGGCCCAGGTAGCCATATCTGGTCCGGTAACGACGACAGTAGTACAAGGCAGCTCTGACAGAGATCCGATACCTGTCAAGATCGACCTGCCGCATGTGAACAATGCTATTGCTGGAACCCTTCCAGGTGAGATAACGGTTGGTTCCACGGGAACCGCTGCCTATGCTATTGCTCTCGTGGTGCCTCCTGGGAGCGCAAATCTGGCGCCAGAATTATCGCTGAACTACAGCAGTGATAGCACGAATGGTTTATATGGTCTCGGTTGGAGCATGCAGGGGATATCGAGCATTCACCGCTGCGGCAAGACCATCGCACAAGATGGCGAGAATGGCCGTGTCAGCTTCGATAATGGTGATCGTTTGTGCCTCGACGGCCAACGTCTGGTATTGGCCAACTTGACTTTGTCCGACGCGAATTATTGGGCAGAGGGCGCTGAGTATCGCACGGAAATTGATGTCTTTAGCCGTGTCACCAAGGTATTTGCCAATGGTCGTACCAGCTTCAAGATAGAGTCTAAAGATGGTCGTATCGCCACATATGGAAGCACTGCTGACAGCAATATTAGCGCGATAGTCAAGCCGATCAGCGGTGGCGTGGGCGCGCTACAGCCGCAAGCTAAAACCGGCGCAATGGCATGGTCGCTCGATGGTGTGAAGGACCGTGCAGGCAACTATATTGGTTACGCCTATGAGCAGAATGGCGATACGGGAGAATCTCGTCCCACTTTTATCCGATATGGTGGCGCAGGTAAGTCTGCCCATGCGGCAGTGGCTTTCAGCTATGAGAGTCGGCCGGACGCCTGGAAACGCTACGTCGACGAGGCGCGTAACGATTTGCGTAGCAGAACCACGCATATCAGGACATACGTGGGCGCCAATCTTAACGGTGATGTGACCGCAAGCGGAACTTTGGTGCGCGACTACACGCTCACCTACGAACAAAGCCCCACCAGTGGGCGTAGCCTGATCAAGCAGATAGAGGTTGCCGCACGTAATCCCCAGACAGGAGCAATGGAGAGTCTCCCTGCCACCGAGTTTTCATGGGGCAAACCGGACCCGGGCAAGACGCCTGGTTTTGTCAGCCGCGGCATATGGCCAAATGCACCTGTCATGACCACTCACGGCGCCAACTCCGCGACCAACCATGATGATTATTTTGCTTTTGCCGATTTTGAGAACCACGGCTTGACCGATGTGCTGGAAAAGCGCATTGCGTCACCGCAGCAGCCTTACTCGCCAGAAGCCGAGGCTTGGGTGGCAGCCAATCCAATACGTCCTGGCACGATGGCTGCACAATATGCTTACTATCACAACAATGGCGCCGGTTTCACGAAATATCAATATGGCCTGAATACGGGCGAAAATTTCGCCGTTCTGGACATCGGTGATTTTGATGGTGACGGTTCCCCTGATCTGCTGGCTTCCACCGCCAATGGACCGAAGATCTGCATTTCTCCCCTGGGAGCCGGCGCTCCCACCAGCGTTGCAGTCAAAATCATATTCACCTGCGCATCCGCCGCCGCCCGTCCGGCCATTGGGGCGAATGATGTGTATGGAATTCCCTACGTGGTCGATGTGGACGGGGATGGACGGGCGGCCCTTTACAGCCGTATTTCCTCCAATTCCAGCAGCGCTGATTTGTATGTGCAGAATCAGAAGCTGGTCGATAATAATCCGCCATACGATGTGCTGGCATACGAGTATCAGATGTATGGCATGCCTTCCATGCCAACGGAAGCTTATGTCGGCATTAATCAGATGATTGATGTTGCCGGCTCCGGTAAGCCTCAGGATGTACGCTGGACTCAGCCTTATTTCATCATGGACCAGACCGACTCGGATGGTACGGTGGTCAGGCTTAGTTACTGGACTAACCTAGCCCCCACCGTGATAGTAACGGGCTTCCGTCGTCCGGGCACAACTGCAATGCCGGTGGCCAGTTATTTCTATCCGGAGTATGAAATGCCCGGCTCCGGGCGTGCCTTTGGTTATGGGCCTTACAAGTTCGACAGCCCACATCCTGGCGGCATGATAGGCGCGGACTTCAATGGCACAGGTTACACCGGCGCCGCTTTTGGCTTTGTCGAGCAGACGACGCATCCAGTGACACAACGGATTTACGCGACGCGCGCGGAACTGACGCTGTGCCTGTCCACTGGGCGCGCGCTGGATTGCCATATCCGGAAAAAATATAGCGGTGACAATTATGTTGCGGTTCGGTCCGTAGGCGATTTTGTCGGTGATGGGCATCCACAACTGCTCGTCGAAAAGACCACTAACGGCGCTGAGCATTTGCCTGTACCGACGGGAGAGCTGCAGTTGTGCCGCGTGATGGGGGACGCCACTGCGGATAGCTCTGCCGACAGCAATATCGTTTGCACGCCCTGGGGTGGCGTGAAGATTCCACAGCCGGTGATGCAAACGCAAAGCGGGGATAAATTATTTTTCCTGGATCTGTTGGGTACCGGGCGTACCCAACTGGTGTACTACCATGCTGGCAAGATGGATGCTAACAGGGTCTGGACTGGGGATGATCGTTGGGAAGTCTTTGAACCACGGGATGTTGCCGTGGATGGGCAGGCACTCGACCTGCTATATCAGGTAAAGAATGGGGTGGGTGCGCAATCGACGCTTACCTATGCGGACGGCATTCAAGGCGGTGCGGTAACCCGCTCGTCTAATCCATCATTGGCTTACCCGCAGCGAACCGTAACACCGGTAGGCAAGTTTGTTACCCGGCTTACCACCAGCAACGGTGTCAGCGCTAATCGTTCTGTCAGTTATCAGTATGAAGATTCCGCCATCGATCTGAGCGGCCGTGGTGCTCTGGGTTTTGCCAAGGTAACGGCAACAGATGAGCAAACCGGGATTATTACTACGAGCACCTATGGCCAGGTCTGGCCATACACCGGCTTGCCGTTGTCAGTGAAAATGAGTACCTCAACCTGTACATTGTCGGATCTGCAGAACCGTATGACGGTCAAGCAGATCGTACAAAAAAATGGGGCAGTGACCAGATTCCCGTTTGTTGCGGGAAGTGTGCAAAAACGCAAAGATCTGACATGCAGCGACTTGGAAACCACCACCGTGGCTGGCGATGGAGTGGCGGACGTTGAGTACGACAAGTGGGGTAACTTGATCAAAAGCACCTCGACGGTCAATGATGCGCGGGCGCAGCCAGGCGCTTCCGTTACCACTGCTACCAATCACACCTATTTCGATGCAAACGAGGCTAACTGGCAGGTTGGCCTGGTGAAATCGACGGTGGTGAAGAAAACCCAGAATGTCGGTAACACGAGCACCAGTGTTACTCGTACTACGGAATTTACTTATGAAGAAGATTTTAGTGGACGACTCAAGACGGTAACCGTTGAACCCAAAAATAATGCATTGAAGTCGGTCACTACCTACGACCGCAATGCATTTGGCTTGGTTAACCAGAAGACATTGACATGGACTGACGCCACCCTGGGCGCGCAAAGCCGTGTAGAAACGATGGATTACGATGCTAACGGTCGATTCCTCGTCACTCAAAGCAATGCGTTGTCACAACAGCAGACGGCGACCTACAGCCCTGCCACTGGCGCGATAACCAGCCGTACGGATGAAAACAAACTTGCCACGACATGGCAAGTGGACGGTTTCGGCCGGGTACTGGTCGAACTGCGTCCCGATGGTAACGAGACGCGTACTTATCGCAAGCAGTGCGATGCGGAATGCCCGACAGGTGCTGTGGTAGCCACAGTGACTGAGTTTTTCAATGGTGCTAACCGCATTGCTGTACCCCAGATCAGCTATGCCGACCACGCCGGCCATTTGCTGCAAACGCTCACATGGGGCTTTGACGGACGTAAGATCCATACAGAGCAAAGCTACGACACATTCGGGCGGCCCGATAAAAGCTATCGCCCCCGTTATGCAGGTGAAACAGCCACGCTTGCAAAACATCTTAGCTATGACATGCTCGGCAGAGTTACTTCTGAAGTTACCAAGGATGAGAGCGGTGCCAATCAGACTGCAACCATTACTTATGCAGGGCTGACGACTACCTATACAAATGCCAACCGTCAGTCGCGTACGGTATTGCGCGATGCGCTTGGCCGGGTAGAAAGTATTACTGATGCATTGGGCAATAAAACGTCATTCAGTTACGATCCGTTTGATAACCTGAAGAAGACGATCGACCCGTCCGGTAACGTTGTTAATGTGATCTATGATGATCTTGGCCGCAAGGTCGAGCTCAACGATCCCAATATGGGGCGTATCACCTACGCCATTGACCCCATCGGACAGATACTCAGCTCGGTCAATCCGGTACAGCGCAGCAAATCACAGCAGACAGTGTTCACCTATGATGCACTGGGCCGGATGACTGATCGTGTTGAACCGAGCTTGAAAAGTCATTGGTCATTCGATACAGCCACCAATGGGATAGGCAAGCTGGCGGAAGCCTATACGGGCACCGCCGCGCAGAAAGATTACCGGCGTGTCCATACGTACGACGCCAAAGGACGTCCACTGGCGGCCACCCAGTACATCCGGGGCGCGCAATATACGAGTTTGCCTACTTATGATGCATGGGGGCGTGTGATTAATCAGCGTAGCCAGCGCGTTGGTGAGAACGGCGCTGTTACGACCAAAGACTTCAGGCTTGTGCACAACAAGTACGGTTACCTGGAGCGCGTGTTGCGGGGAAGTCTGACGTTGTGGCAGATAGAAACGCTTGATGCTGAACAGCTCGTCACTTCCGCGAAATTGGGCAATGGCTTGTTATTGAGCCGAAGCTATAACGCCTATACGGGCCGCTTGAGTGGGAGTTTGCTGAAAACCGGGGCGCAGGCAATCAGGCAGCAGGACGGTTATCAGTACGATAGCCTGGGTAACGTCCTGAACCGAACTCTGGCGTGGGATAGCGCCAATTTTATCGAAACTTTCACTTACGATGCACTCAATCGCATTAAAACAAGCCAGGTGGCTGGGTTTGGCGAACAGAGCTACAGTTATGATAATGTTGGTAATCTAAGCAAGAAGACCGGCGTGGGGGATTATGAATATGGCCCACAGGGGGCGGGCATCAAACAGCCGCACGCGGTAAAAAGCGTCGGTGGAAGCAGTTATAGCTACGACGACAATGGCAACCTGCTCAGCGGTGGCGGACGCACCATGAGCTGGACCAGCTTCGATATGCCCGATGTGATCACAAAAGGCGGAGGGCAAAGCAGCACGTTTGTGTATGGACCGGAATATCAGCGCGTGGTACAAACGCGCCAGGATGGCTCGACGACAGTGTATGCCGGTACTCAGGAGGTGGAAACATCGGGTGGCGCTACTGTGATCCGGACCTACTGGCCGCTGGGCCTGGGCATGGAGGTGGACAAGGCTGGTTCGGTTGAATTGAACTGGGTACACAAGGACCGGCTGGGCAGCATCACTGCGATTACCGGAGAAAACGGCGAGCTGAAAGAACGGCTGTCGTATGACACCTGGGGCAAGCGCCGCACGCTCAATGGTTCGTCCACGCCTGACAATCTCGATGGCCAATTGGACAATAAAGGCTACACCGGTCACGAGATGCTCGACGCACTCGACCTGGTGCATATGAATGGCCGGGTTTATGATCCCTTGCTGGCGCGCTTCGCCTCGCCCGATCCGCTGGTACAGGATCCGTTCAATGGACAGAGCTATAATCGCTACAGCTACGTATTAAACAACCCGACGAAGCTGATCGATCCGACGGGTTTTGCGTCGGTGGATTCGAATTCTGGCATCACGACCATTGTGATACCAGGGAATAGTGGATCTTCCGGTGATGTGCTGTCAGTAATAAGTAATTCTTCTGGTGCATCAAGGGAGCTGAATCGTGCGACGCCGCGGGTTAATCCGAAAAGTGGCGGTGTTACAAACAAGACGGATAAGGCGTTGAAATTTGTTTGGTCAACTGCCAAACGTGCTGCTCTAGTGGCCTTCTTGGTAGTAACAAGCGGTAATGAATTTCAGAAGAACACTGAAGACGAAGAAGTAGCCGCTATGCATGCACGTGCAGCTGCTGAAAATGCTTTGCGCAAAGATGGTGAGGGGGAGGCTAGTGGTGAGGATGCTGGGGGTACAAACAGTGGAGACGGAAAGACTGCTCCGTCTTTGCCGGATAAGATTGTCGGGGACCAAAGCGATCCTAGGGCCGGACCGAACAAAGGTGGCGGAAAGCACACCAGTGGACCACTGACACCGGAGAATGGTGGGGTCGGAGACTTCGAAGCGGATTTGAACACACTGACCGGTGGCTATCGTCCTCGGCAACCTGGAGACAAGGCTCCTCCGGGTAGTCTCGTTGGACCCAACGGAATTTTTGGACGCCCCGAAAATAGCGGCGGCGGGAAAAGCATTGATATTCCAGGTAACGGAAATAAACCACATGAAACCCTTCATTACCCCTAAGGTAACTCAGGCTGGGAAAAAGCTTCTTCAATTTCAATTGGAGGGAAGTGATCTG
>JBEVNE010000255.1:0-13277 GCA_040508275.1 Duganella sp. | reverse complement strand
GCCAAAATTTCCATTGTCTTGGGAGTTAACTTACTCAATTCGGATTCGGTGTTAGCTAGAGCCCATAGCAATATGTGCGTATCTAGCAGATATTTCATGGTTCGCCGTAGAACATTTTTTCAATCTCATCTTTGTAGAGAGAATCAAAATCATCAGGAATTAAAATTTTCCCCTTCAAAATTCCTGGTCGAATGGCGTAAGAAGGTGCTTGATCAACGATGATGGTAATGCTTTTTTTGCTGTTTTTTGAAAGGTTATCTCGTTTTGCAGCTTTTTCTATTTTTTTTACCAATTCAAGATCTGCTGAACTAATATAATATTCTTTCATCATTCATCTCCCTAAGTATCCTATATACAATAGATCAATGGTTCTGTCCGGTTTGATGTCGGTCTCCATGCTTCACTACTTTCAAATTAGGCTAGCATGTCATGTCTTATGATGCAATCCAAACTCGCCTAGCCAGTAGGGCAGGTGGCGCAGCTCTTCCTGCATAAAGTAGCGTTCATGAACGTGCATGTGTTCGAGCGTGGATAACCCTCCTTGAACGGTAATTGAATCCACCGATCGTAAAGCCTAACGCTGCGTTAAATTCAAGCGGTTTTTTCGTCTGGTGCACGCGGATGCAGGCTGGCCCACAGGTGGGCTGCAGCCATCGTGCGGTGCGGGGCGTAGCGGGCCAGGATCTGTTCGGTGCGGGCCATGTCGGGTTTGCTGTCTTCGCCCAGCAAAGCCTGCAGAGCGGCGCGGATGGCGACGTCGCCGTGCAGCGAGCAGTCGGCGTAGCCGTAGCCGCGCAGCAGGCCGTAGTTGACGGTCCAGGGGCCGATGCCTTTCACCGCCAGCAGCGCTGCCGCTATCTGTTCGATACTGTTATCGCTTGCCACGTCCAGCCGCAGGGCGCCGCTGGCGACCAGTTGCGCCAGGCGCAGCAGGGTTTCTGCCTTGGCGCGCGAGAATTTACGCGTGAGCAGCTGCTCGATATCGAGCGTGGCGGCATCGGCGGCGCCGGGATAGCACCACAGGCCGCTGCTGTGCTGGCGTCCGGCCTGCAAAATAAAGGTGCGGCGCAGGGCGATGGCAAACGACAGGTTGATCTGCTGGCCGATGATGGCCCAGGTCAGCGCCTCGAACACGGTGGCCGATTGCACGATGCGCAGGCCCGGCTGCGCGCGTACCAGGGGGGCGAACAGCGCATCGCCGGCGGCAAAGGCGCAGAACGGCGCCGGATCGATGCGCAGGCCGAGGATGTTAAGGGCTGCTTCATGCGCCTGCCGGGTCACGCTGGCTTGCGCCGCCTTCGATAATTTGCCGTCCGCCAGCGCCGTGCATGTGGCGCTGCCCGGCGCCAGTGCGATGTCGAGCAGCAACGCTACGCCATCGAGCAGCACGCCCTTGCGCAGGCGGTGGTCGTGGACTTCTTCGGCCACGCTTTCTGCATCGCGCCGATGGAACGCCAGGACATCGTGCAGGCGGTAGTCAAGCGGCAGGGCGAGCGTGAAGGCCGTCATGGCGCGGCCTTGCGCAAGGCGCCCAAGGGTAGCCGAAGCCGGAAGCCGGTGACCAGCACCGTGCCGGCAATCACGATGGCGGCGCCGGCAAAGGTGTACCAGCCGACTTGTTCGCCGAGGAACAGTACGCCCCACAAGATGCCGAACAGCGGACTGAGAAAGGTGACCGTCAATGCCGACGACGGGCCAACGTCCTCGATCAGGCGGAAGTAGATCAGGTAGGCGATGCCGCTGCATAGCACGCCGAGCGCGATCACCGCGCCCATCACCCCCAGCGTCGGCTCGGCGGGCGCCGGGAACAAGGCCGCCACCGGCAGCGCCAGCAGCACCGAGGCCCACATCGAGCCATGGGCATTGGCAAACGGTTCCACACCCTTGACGGTGCGGGTGTAGTTGCTGGCGACGCCATACAGGAACGAGGCGGACAGCACGGCGGCAATCGCCAGGCTGGCGCCGGGGCGCGTGCTGACATGGTCGAAGCCGACCAGCAGCGCCACACCGCAGGCGCCCAGCAGCAGTCCTGCGATCACTTTGGCGCTGACCATCTGGCGCGACCACAGCGCGGCGATCAGCGTGCCCCACAAGGGCGTGCTGGCGTTGAGCACCGCCATCAGCGATGCCGACAGCGTGCGCGCGGCAAATGCAAACAGCAGGAAGGGCAGCGCGGAATTGAGCAGGCCGAGGATCAGGTAGTGCTTCCAGTGCTGGCGCAGATGGAGCGGCTTGCGCAGCGCCAGCGCGATCACCGCCAGGAACAGGGCGGCAAACAGCACGCGGTATTCGATCAGCACCGGTGCGCCCAGCACGGGCGCGGCGATGCGCATGAACAGAAAGGAGCCGCCCCAGATGGCGGCCAGCAGCAACAGGCGGAGGAGGTTGGAGGTGCTCATGCGGGTATTGTGGCGTAGCGGGGCGTGGAGCGCCAGCTGGTTGTTGCTGTGGTATTACACGGCGCCAGTCTCCACCACGCACACCGCATCGCCAGCGACAGTCGGCGCGGCCGCATGCGGCACCAGCAGCGCTTGCGGCACGCCGTTCTTAATCGCCGTCATTTCGGCCAGAATCGAAATGGCGATTTCGGACGGCGTTTTGCTGCCGATGTAGAGGCCGATCGGTCCGTGCAGGCGCTCGAGCTGGGCCGCAGTCAGGTCGAACTGCAGCAGCCGTTCGCGGCGCTTGCTGTTGTTGACGCGCGAGCCGATGGCGCCGACGTAAAACGCTTGCGAGCGCAGCGCTTCCATCAGTGCCAGGTCGTCGAGCTTGGGGTCGTGGGTGAGCGCGACCACGGCGCTGCGGTGATCGAGCTGCATGGCCAGCACCACGTCGTCGGGCATGTCGTGCACCAGCTGCACGCCCTCGACATGCCAGCCGGCGCGGTATTCCTCGCGTGGGTCGCACACCACCACCTGGTAGTCCATGGCCAGTGCGATCTGCGCCAGAAAGCGCGACAGCTGGCCGGCGCCGATGATCAGCAAACGCCAGCGCGGGCCGTGCAGCGTGACCATGATGCGCTCGCTGACCTGCATCTGCGCGCCGGGCGGGGCGTTGGAAAGCTCGACCTCGCCGCTGTGAAGGTCGAGTCGGCGCTGCACCAGCTGGTGCTGTTCCAGGCGCGCCAGCAGCGCGCTGATCTGACTGCGTTCTGACAGCGGTTCAATCGACAGTTCAATGGTGCCGCCGCAGGGCAGGCCGAAACGGTGGGCCTCGTCGGCGGTGATGCCGTAGCTGACGATTTCCGGCGTGGTGCGTAAAATGCCTTCGCTGCGCACGCGTGCGATCAGGTCATCTTCGATGCAGCCGCCCGAGACCGAGCCGACCACGGTGCCGTCTTCGCAGATGGCCAGCGTGGAGCCGATCGGGCGCGGACTGGAGCCCCAGGTCTTGATGACGGTGATGAGCTGGCAGCGGCGGCCGGAGTCTATCCATGCGGCGCTGGTTTTGAGTACTTCGAGATCGATGCTGTCCATCTCTCGACTATACTACGGCCTTCTGAAGCCTGCAGGAACTGCCATGACAGATGGGAACAACAGCGACAACGACGGTGCACCGAAGTTCGGCCGGCTGCTGCTGGTGCTGATTGCCGCCGTATTACTATGCGGCGTGCTGACCTGGGTGATGGCGACCATCTTCCCCGACTTCCCCAACTTTTAGCCAGGTGAGGTTCTGTTCTGCAGTATGGCATCGAGCAGGCCGGGAAACCGGCTGTCGATATCGGCGCGGCGCAGCGTATTCATGTGGGTGGTGCCATTGCTCTCGGTGCAGACCAGGCCCGATTCGCGCAGCACCTTGAAGTGGTGCGACACGGTGGACTTGGGACGGCCGCCATCGAGCTCGCCGCAACTGGCTGCCGGCACGCCCGCCAGGTGGCGCACAATGTCCAGGCGGATGGTGTCGCTCAAGGCGTAGAGCACGCGTTCGAGCACGAATTCGCTGGCGGGAGGGTGTTTATAGGGGCGCATCAGCAGAATCATACACGATCGGCTATACTGCTTCCGTAGTTCGATAGTTTTCGAACTTTAAAAATTAGCGAACCCCAAAACCTAACATCGACTTCAGAGGCCATCCATGTCCGCATTGTTTCAACCGTATCAGCTCAAAGACATCACCCTGCGCAACCGTATTGCCGTGCCGCCAATGTGCCAGTACATGGCCGGCGAGGGCCGCGTCAACGACTGGCACCTGTCGCACTACGCCAGCATGGCGCGCGGCGGCGCCGGCCTGGTGATCGTCGAGGCCACGGCCGTCTCGCCGGAAGGGCGCATCACGCCCGGCTGCGCCGGCATCTGGAACGACGACCTGGCGCAGGCTTTTGTGCCGGTGGTGCAGGCCATCAAATCGGCCGGCGCCGTGCCCGGCATCCAGATCGCCCATGCCGGCCGCAAGGCCAGCGCCAACCGCCCGTGGGAAGGCGACGACCATATCGCCGAAGGCGATGCACGCGGCTGGCAGACGATCGCGCCGTCGGCCATCGCTTTCGGCCACCACCTGCCCAAGACGCCACGCGCCATGACGCTTGACGATATCGCCCGCGTGCGCCAGGACTTTGTCGATGGCGCGCGCCGCGCCCATGAAGCCGGCTTTGAATGGCTGGAACTGCACTTTGCACACGGCTACCTGGCGCAAAGCTTCTTCTCGGCGCATAGCAACCAGCGCGACGATATCTACGGCGGCAGCGTGGAAAACCGCGCGCGCTTCCTGCTGGAGACCCTGAAAGCCGTGCGTGCCGTATGGCCGGAACACCTGCCGCTGACGGTGCGTTTCGGCGTAATCGAATACGACGGCCGCGACGAAGAAACGCTGCTCGCATCGATAGGTCTGGTGCGCCAGTTCAAGGAGATTGGCATGGACATGATCAGCGTCAGCTTGGGATTTACCATTGCCGAGACGTCGATTCCGTGGGGCCCGGCCTTCATGGGACCAATCGCCGAGCGCGTGCGCCGCGAAGCAGGCGTGCCGGTGTCGTCGGCCTGGGGCTTTGGCACGCCCGAGATTGCCGAACGCGTGGTCAGGGAAGAACAGCTCGACGTGGTCATGGTCGGCAAGGCGCATCTGGCCAACCCGCACTGGGCTTATTTTGCCGCCCGTGAGCTGAAAGTCGAACGCGCCTCGTGGACCCTGCCGACCCCCTACGCACACTGGCTGGAACGCTACTGATAGGGAACCTCGCAAACCTGCTGCGCAACCCGCTATCGCCGAGCCAATGCTCAGCGTACCTCCGTACGCTTGTCGCTACTCAAGACGATAACGGGCCGCTCGCTACGGTTTCCGGGGTCCCTTACTAAGGCTTGCAGACCACCGCCAGCGCATTGTCGTAAGGGCTGTCCGGCACGATATCGTCGGCGGTGAATTTTTCGTACTTGTAGTTTTCCAGCGCCTCGCCCTTGCCCATCGGTTCAGGGTAAAACACCTGCGACAGCAGCACCGTGGTGCGTTCTTCGCAGGTGTACAGGTGCAGCGCCTTGACCGAGCGGTATGGTTTGCCGTCCGGGGAAGTTTGCGCGCGGGCGAACGAGTGCAGCGACCAGACCTTGCGTGTCTTGTCTTTCTTGATCACGCTGGCGCGGTCGATATAGTAGGCGTTGCCGGCGCTGCTGCCACCGAGCTTGACCCATTGCGCCGCCTGCGCGCTGCCCGTTGCGGCCAGCAGCAGGCTGATAACAAGGGACAGGGCGCGTGGCGGCATGGCAGGTTTCCTCAGGGTGTCAAAGGCTTGTTGGATGCCTGTTTCGATTTGATTTCGGCCACTGCCTTGTCTATCGCGGCCAGGCGGAAGCTGACAGCCGGATGGTTGGCAGTATAACCGTTGAGTACCGTGGCCGGATATTGCGTGGCCAGGCGCTGCCAGAAGGCGCGGGCGCCTGCGGTGCTGTAGCCGGCGCGCGCCACCAGGTACAGCGCAAGCCGGTCGGCGGCGGCATCGAGTTCCTGCGGCATCGGCTTGACGCCGGCGCTGCCGATCAGCATCGACAGGTCGGGGCGGATGGCGATCAGGTTGTCGATGATGCTGCCCACCGTGTAGGCCGAGCGCGTGGTGGCTGCGTGGCCGAGGATGTTGTGCGCCATGTCCTTGGCCAGCACGTAGGCAATCGCCTCATCGCTCTGCGCGAAACTGACCATGCCGCGCGTGATCATCACGCGCTGGCCGTCCGAATAGGCATTGATATTGTCGGCGTTGCCGATATCGATTTTAAAGGCGCAGGCGCGCGTGACGGGCAGCTTGAGCGCGACGTTGGCCTTGTTGCGTTCGACGATCAGGTTCAGCGCCTGGCTGCTTGATGCCAGCGGCCCGAGGATGGTGGCGGCCTGGGTTTCGGCGTTGGCGCCGGTGGGCAGGCTTTTGCCTTCTGCCGCGAGCAGGATGTCGCCTTTTTTCAGGCCGGCCTTGGCAGCGCCGCTGCCGGCGAGCACGCTGGCGACTTCGAGCCGGTCGCCGTAATTGAGTACGGCGCTGGCAGCGTCGACATATTCACCCGAATACGAATACCTGTTTTTTGCAGTGAAGCCGAGCAGGCTGCGCGCCTGGGCGCGGCACAGGTCGACGTTATTGATCAGCAGCGGTGCGGCAATGCGGTACAGGCGGTCCTGCAGCGCTACCATGCGGCCCAGCTCTTCGCGCGCGCTGGCCATTTTGGCCGTGACGACCGGTTCGCCCTCGTTGATGGTGCGCGCCACCGGTGGTTCGCCGCTGCTGTCGGCCGGGCGCACGGTGTAGGTCGAGCAGGCCGTCAGCAGCGTGGCGGCAGCCAGCAAACACCCGGTGGTCAGTGAGGAAGCACGCTTGATCGAAGTATGCTGCGCGGTAAGCTGTAAAGCCATCCTGGTCTCCGTATGAAGGTTTTTATTGTCGCCCCGTGCTGCCAAAGCCGCCTTCGCCGCGGGCGCTGCTGTCGAATTCTTCCACCACGTTAAAGCCCACCTGCAGCACCGGCACAATGATCAGTTGCGCCAGCCGTTCCATCGGGTTGAGCGTAAACGCGCTGTGGCCGCGGTTCCAGGTCGAGATCATCAACTGGCCCTGATAGTCGGAGTCGATCAAGCCTACCAGATTGCCCAGCACGATGCCGTTCTTGTGGCCCATGCCGCTGCGCGGCAGGATCATGGCGGCGTAGCCTGGATCGGCCACGTGGATCGCCAGGCCGGTGGGAACCAGCACGGTCTGGCCGGCTTCAATGGTCAGCGGCGCATCGATGCAGGCGCGCAGGTCGAGACCGGCGGAACCGGGGGTAGCGTAGGCCGGCAACTGGTCTTTCATGCGCGGGTCGAGGATTTTGACGTCGATATTCTTCATGGCTTGAATCTTTAATCTTCTTTAATCTGTAGCGAACAGCGAATGCTGGGTGATACGTTTGGAAATTTCCGAGATCAGCTGGCGCGCCAGCGTCAGCTTGTCGGCGCGCGGCAAAATCGTGTGGCCGTTTTCGTCGAACAGGATGATGGTGTTATCGTCCTGGCCGAAAGTGTGGTGGCCGATATTGCCGACTAAAAGGGGAATGCCCTTTTTCTCGCGCTTGTCGGCGCCGAACTGCACCAGGTTTTCCGATTCGGCGGCAAAACCCACGCAGTAGGGATGGCCAGCCAGCGAAGTGCGCGCGGCCACTGTGGCCAGGATGTCCGGGTTTTGCTCGAACTTCAGATCGGGCACCGAGCCATCGGGATTTTTCTTGAGCTTTTGTTCGCTGGCGTTGGTAATGCGCCAGTCGGCCACGGCCGCCACCGCGATAAAAATGTGCTGGTGATCGACGTTGGCGAGCACCGCGTCATGCATCTGCAGCGCGCTTTGCACATTGATGCGCTGCACCCCGAACGGCGCCGGCAGGGCAGTCGGGCCCGATACCAGCACCACCTCGGCGCCCGCTTCGCGCGCCGCGCGCGCCACTGCATAGCCCATCTTGCCCGACGACAGATTGGTAATGCCTCGCACCGGATCGATGGCCTCAAAGGTCGGACCGGCGGTGATCAAAATACGCTTGCCCGCCAGGACCTTGGGCTGGAACGACGCAATCAGTTCATCGAGCAGTTGCGCCGGCTCCAGCATGCGGCCCATGCCGGTCTCGCCGCAAGCCTGGTCGCCCGCTGCCGGGCCAAACAGCACAATGCCGTCTTCCTCGAGCTGGCGCACATTGCGGCCGGTGGCCGGGTTCTGCCACATTTCCACGTTCATGGCCGGGGCGATCAAGAGCGGCACATGACGCGGGCGCGCCAGGCACATTGTCGAGAGCAGGTCGTCGCACACGCCATGCGCCAGCTTGGCCATGAAGTCGGCCGAGCAGGGCGCAATCAGGATCGCGTCGGCGTTGCGGCTGACGTCGATGTGGGCCATATTGTTGTCCACGCGCGGGTCCCACTGGCTGCTGAACACCTTGTTGCCCGACAGCGCCTGCATGGTGACGGCCGTGATGAAGTGTTCGGCCGCATCGGTCATTACCACCTGCACCGCAGCGCCGGCTTTCACCAGCGCGCGGCACAGTTCCGCCGACTTGTAGCAGGCCACGCCGCCGGACAGGCCGAGGACGATTTTTTTTCCGCTCAGTTCCATGATGGCGTTCCCTTATTTGTTCACGCGCCGCAGCTCATCGAGGATGTACAGGCCGGCGCCTATGCAGATGGCGGTGTCGGCGACGTTAAACGCCGGGAAGTGGCCGAAGCCGGGCCAGTGGAAGTCGAGGAAGTCGACCACGTGGCCATACATCATGCGATCGATCACGTTGCCGATGGCGCCGCCGAGGATCAGCGACAGCGCCCAGGCGAACATGCGCTGGCTGCCGTGCTTTTTCAGCAGGTAGACGATGAAGATGGCGGTACCGATGCCGATCACGGTAAAGAAGTGGCGCTGCCAGCCGCCGGCATTGTGCAGGAAGCTGAACGCCGCACCCTTGTTATAGGCCAGCACCAGGTTGAAGAACGAGGTGACGAATTTTTCTTCGCCGAGCTGGAAGGTGCGGGTGATCGTGATCTTGGTGATCTGGTCGATCAGGATGATGATAAAGGCGATGCCCAGCCACGGTGTCAGGCTCGACGAGGATTTGGTCGGGAAGATTTTTTTAGTGGCCATAAGTCGGTGTATGAAATCGCAGCGTCTCACCGTCATTCCCGTACAAGCGGGAATCCATGCCGGGTCAACGCAAACGCCCAGCATGGGCTCCCGCTTGCGCGGGAGCGACGGACAATCTCGATCTTATCGTCCTAAGCGAATTTGCGCTGTTCGCCTGCACCAAACAGGTTGCTATGGCAGCGGCCGCACAGGGTTGGATGATCGGCGTGGGCGCCCACGTCGGCGCGGTAGTGCCAGCAGCGCTCGCATTTTTCCGCCGTCGATGCCGCCACCGCCACGGCTTCCTCGGCTTCGGTCGATACTTCCGCCACCTGCGCCAGCGAGGTGATAAAGACGAATTTCAGGTCATCTTCCAGGCTGGCCAGCAGCTTGTACTTGTCGCCCGACGCCTTGATGGCGAGTTCCGCCTGCAGCGACGAGCCGATTGCACCCGAGGTGCGCAAGTCTTCCAGCTGCTTGGTCACGTCGGCGCGCACCGTGCGCAGTGCCGTGTACTTGGCCAGCAATGCGCCGGCGTCGGCCTGTTGCGGCAGTTGCCACCAGGTTTGCGTGAAAATGGTTTCGTCGCTGGCCTGGTAAGCGGCTTCGCCGGCAAAGATGGCCCACGCTTCTTCCGCCGTGAACGACAGGGCAGGGGCCATCACGCGCAGCAGGCTTTGCGTGATATGCCACAGCGCGGTCTGCGCCGAACGGCGCGCCGGCGAATCGACGGCCGAGGTGTACAGCCGGTCCTTGAGGATGTCGAGGTAGAACCCGCCCAGGTCTTCCGAGCAGTAGTTCTGCAGCTTGGAGTACACCGGCTGGAATTCGTACTGCGTATAGTGCTGGGCGATTTCTTCCTGCAGCGCCGCCATGTTGGCAATCGCATAGCGGTCGATTTCCAGCATGTCTTCGATGGCCACCGCGTTCTTGGCGGCGTCAAAGTCGGACAGGTTGGCCAGCAGGAAGCGCAGCGTGTTGCGGATGCGGCGATACGCTTCCGTTACGCGCTTGAGGATCTCGTCGGAGATCGACAGCTCGCCCGTGTAGTCGGTGGTGGCCACCCACAGGCGCAGCATGTCGGCGCCAAGCTTGTTCCATACGTCTTGCGGGGCGATGGTGTTGCCGATCGACTTGGACATCTTTTTGCCCTCGCCATCGACCACGAAACCGTGCGTCAGCAGCGCCTTGTAGGGCGGCGCGCCGTTCAGCATCGAGGACGTCAGCAGCGACGAGTGGAACCAGCCGCGGTGCTGGTCCGAGCCTTCCAGGTACAGGTCAGCCGGGAAGGCCAGTTGTTCCTTGTGCGAGCCGCGCAGCACGGTCTGGTGCGTCACGCCCGAATCGAACCAGACGTCGAGCGTATCCTTGTTCTTTTCGTAGCTGGCTGCTTCATCACCGATCAGATCTTTCAGATCGAGCGCCTGCCAGGCGTCGATGCCGCCCTGTTCGATCAGCTTGGCCACCTGTTCCAACAGCTCCGGCGTGCGCGGATGCAGCTCACCGGTTTCCTTGTGCACCACGAAGGCCATCGGCACGCCCCATTGGCGCTGGCGCGACAGGGTCCAGTCGGGACGGTTGGCTATCATGCCGTGCAGGCGCGCCTTGCCCCAGTCGGGGAAGAAGGCGGTCTGCTCGATGCCGGCCAGCGCGGTCTCGCGCAGCGAGGCGCCGCCGTCGTGGGGCTTGGTATCCATGCCGGCAAACCACTGCGAGGTGGCGCGGTAGATGATCGGGGTTTTATGGCGCCAGCAGTGCATATAGCTGTGATCGAACATCTTCAGTTCGAACAGCGCACCCGCTTCGCGCAGCGCGTTGCAGATCGGCTTGGAAGCTTCCCAGATGCTCAAGCCGCCGAACAGCGGCAGCGTGGCGGCGTACTTGCCGTCGCCCAGCACCGGCGTGAGGATCTGTTCATCCTTCAGGCCATGCTTGCGGCACGAGATAAAGTCGTCCAGGCCATAGGCCGGCGCCGAGTGCACCACGCCAGTGCCGCTCTCGGTGGTCACGTAGTCGGCCAGGTAGGTCGGCGACAGGCGGTCGTAGAAGGCGTCTGCTGCGTGCAGCGGGTGGCGGAAGCTGATGCCTTCCAGCGCTGCACCGGCGGCGGTGGCAATTGTCGTGCCGCTCAGTTTGAAGCGCGCCAGCGACGACTCCACCAGGTCTTGCGCCAGGATCAGCAGCAGCGGCTGGCCGTCACGCTCGGCCTGCACCAGCGCGTAAGTCACTTCCGCGTTGACGTTGAGCGCCTGGTTGGACGGGATGGTCCACGGGGTGGTGGTCCAGATGACGATGAAGCCGTTTTCGGTCGGCAGCTGCGGCAGATTGAAGGCCTTGGCCAGCTTGTCGAACTCGGCAAACTTGAAGCCGACATCGATGGCCGGATCGCGCTTTTCGTGGTATTCCACTTCCGCTTCGGCCAGCGCCGACTGGCAGTCGAAGCACCAGTTCACCGGTTTCAAGCCACGATAGACATAGCCTTTTTCCAGCAGCTTGCCGAGCGCGCGCAGCTCATCGGCCTCGTTCGAGTGATTCATGGTCAGATACGGATTTTGCCATTCGCCGAGCACGCCCAGGCGGATGAAGTCCTTGCGCTGGCGCTCGACCTGCTCGTGGGCGTAGGCGCGCGCCTTGCTCAATACCTCGGCGGTTGGCAGGTTCTTGCCGAACTGTTTTTCGATCTGGATTTCGATCGGCATGCCGTGGCAATCCCAGCCTGGCACGTAAGGTGCGTCATAGCCGGCAAAGCCGCGCGACTTGACTACCATGTCCTTGAGGATCTTGTTGACGGCGTGGCCGATGTGGATGTCGCCGTTGGCGTACGGCGGACCGTCGTGCAGGATGAATTTTGGCCGGCCGGCGGCAGCCTTGCGCACGCGCTCGTAGATTTTTTTATCCTGCCACTGCTGCACCCAGCCCGGTTCGCGCTTGGCCATGTCGCCGCGCATCGGGAACGGGGTTTCGGTCATGTTGACCGGGTATTTGCTCTCGGGCTTTTTGGAATTTTTGCTTTGATCGGACATAGGAGTTCTTCAGAAATAATTTCGGGGTAACTGAGGTGACTGAGCTTGGTAACCGAGTCGGGAATTCTGGGTAGCCGGCGCGCGTAGCTGATCGCGCGCTCAAATTCGGTCGGTGGCGGCAGTGGCGCCGTCGCTGCCCTTGCCGGCATCGTTATGGTCGGCAAAATAAGCGCGCGCGATACTGGCGTCGCGTTCGATGGCAGCGGTCAGCGTCGGCAGATCGACGTATTTTTCCTCGTCGCGGATTTTCTCGAGGAATTCCACGCGCACCTGCTTGCCGTAACAGTGCAGGGCAAAGTCGAACACATGCACTTCCAGCAGCACGCGGCCGCTGTCATCGACCGTGGGCCGCACGCCCAGGCTGGCTACGGCCGGCAATGGCTGTTCGGCCAGGCCATGAACCTGGACGATGAAGATACCCGACAGCGCAGGCCGGTGCGGCACGCGCAGGTTCAGCGTTGGGAAGCCCAGCGTGCGTCCCAGCTTTTGACCGTGGATCACGTGGCCCGACATGGCATAGGGATGGCCGAGCAGGGCCTGGGCCTGTTTAAAATCGCCGGCAGACAGGGCGGCGCGCACGGCCGACGAGGAAATGCGCGTGCTGCCGTTCATCACGGTGGGCAGGGTTTCTACATGAAAACCGTAGCGCCGGCCCGCTTCCTGCAGCATCTCGACGTTGCCGGCGCGCCGGGCACCGTAGCAAAAATCGTCACCGACCATCAGCCACTTGACGTGCAAGCCATCCACCAGCACTTTTTCGGTGAATTCCTGTGGCGTCAGGGCGGCAAAGGACGAGGAAAAATGTTCGACGATCACGCGGTCGATGCCGTTGTCGGACAGCGATTGCAGCTTGTCGCGCAGGTTGGCAATGCGTGCCGGGGCCCTCGAGAGGTCGCCGGATTTCCGGGCGAAAAATTCGCGCGGGTGCGGCTCGAACGTCATCACGGCCGCTTCCAGCCCCAGGCCCGTGGCGGCAGTACGCACGCGGGCCAGCAACGCCTGGTGGCCAAGGTGGACACCGTCAAAGTTACCGATCGTCAGCGCACAGGGCGCCCGCGACGCAGCGTTGGGAAGACCTCGAAATACCTTCATGGGATTGTGCTGGAAACAAACGCAAAAGAGGGATTATACGGTCTGTTGACGATTGCAGGCAGATAACCCATCAAGCAGTCACAGATCCAACTCCTCAAGCCGTCAAGTGAGCGCCCATAAAA
>JBEVNE010000037.1:0-17224 GCA_040508275.1 Duganella sp. | reverse complement strand
CTTTTTTGCCAGCAGTGCCAGGCTCAAACCAGGATTCAAATAAAGCTTCTGTTCATGCATGACCTTGTTTAAGGAATTTAATAACTCCTGGGCATCATCATCGGTCAAACGTCGGCCCTGGTATTTTTCCTTCTTGCCATCCGCCGACTCTGCGCCATGATGTACGATGTAATACAGAATGCTGATGTGCACAGAAAACGTAAACGAAAGCGCACCCACGATATATGAGGTAAAAGGCGTGCTGACATAAGCTGCCAGTATCAGGAAACTGATCACATACACCGACAGCAGGAAAACCGCCTGGTACGATAATTTCCTTTCCGCGCCTAGCAGCACGCTGCGCGATTGCCACAATTCTTTTCCGGCCCACAGCAGATATAAAAACCAGTAAAAATGCATGGCGCAAATGGCATAGTACCAGGCGTCGGAACTGCGCGAGTATGGGAAGAACGCGCCCGCAGCAATTGCCAGCAGCGGTAAAAGACCATGCCAGCGCCAGCGATCAGCGACTGTTTCCTGCTTCAGGTCAGCAAGCTGCGAGTGTACGTAAAGATAGGTCAATGGGCCGATCAGCAGGCAGGCGGCAAGGCCGAGCTGGATGAACAGGATGGCAAGATCGGGATTGAAATAATAGAAAGTCGATTTTACCGTGCGAAAACTTATCGCCAGCAACAAGCCGCCCAACAGATAGTGGGTCATGCGCTGTGACTGGCGGGTGAACAGGTAAAGCGCCGCCAGGATGCCATTGACTGCACCGAGGGCGCTAAACAGGAATAATAGTTGACTGGAGATCACTGATTTTTCAAAGGATTGAAGGTGGGCGGACTCGAACAAATGCTTTGCCGGCTGCCATCATCGCATGATTGCACATCCTGTTGATCCAGCTACAACAAATAAAACAAGGTGATATCCGTACTTCCAGCCGATCATTACGGCCGACGCGTTAGTGGTGCTGGTCGTGATATGCCTGACTCATTGGCTACTGCATCCGGCAACTGAGCCGATCTAGTTCTCTATTACCGTATAATCATGTTCAATTCCATACGTGTGCCAACTTCCTTAGCCGGTCTATCGATTACCTGCCGCATCTGCCGCACATCGCGCGCCGGCGGTGCGCCGAACTGCCGCAGATATTCGCGGCTGAACTGCGAAGCACTCTCGTAACCGACCGCAAACGCCACGGCCGATGCACTGTGGCTGCCGGCGAGCAGCAGTCGCCGCGCTTCCTGCAGGCGCAATTGCTTGTGATACTGGAGCGGACTGAGACCGGTAATCGCCAGAAAATGGCGATGCAGGCTGGCGCGGCTCATGCCGCTGGCGCTGCACAGCGCCTCGATGCGCAGGCCAGTGTTGTGATGGTCCCGGATCCAGGCCACCGCCCGCCGAATACGGCCCAGCGTGCCCTCGGGCTGGGCGATCTGGCGCAGCAATTTCCCCTGTGGCCCTTGCAACAGGCGATACAGCAGTTCACGTTCCGCCAGTGGCGCAATGGCGGTAATATCGTCCGGTGTATCGAGCAACGACAGCAGGCGCAGCAAGGTGTCGCGCAGTGGCGCCGTCATCGGATTGATGGCGATGCCGACGCCGGGTACCCCGACACGTTGCCCGGATTGTCAGATCAAACCAAAACCGATCGACGCACCTTGGTAGCTCCGCCACCACCGCCGATCGCCTGTCCGGAAGCCGGTACAGCACGTTCACGGCCCCAGGCTCGGATAGCGTCGATTTGCTCAGGGCTGGTTTTCGACAATGGGACAACGTTCTGGAAGCTTCGGCGGAAGAGTTCGTCTGAAATGCGATCATCACCGAACAGATAGGCCTCCTTGACGACCTCCCTTACGGCCGACTCGAGATCGGAGCCGGCGAAGCCTTCTGACATTTCAGTCAACTCGTTGCTAAGTTCGGGCGACAGTGACTGCTTCAATCCACGCTTGACATAGATGTCGATGATGTCCTTGCGTTCAGCAGGCGTCGGCAGGTCAACGAAGAAGAGTTCGTCAAATCTGCCCCGCCGAAGTAGTTCAGGTGGAAGTTTCGATACATCGTTTGCGGTAGCGACGACGAAGACTCTGGACCTCGCCTCCTGGAGCCAATACAGGAACTGGCCGACCAGGCGCGTGGAAGTGCCACCATCGCCTCCACCGACTGCGCCTGCCAGACCTTTTTCAATTTCGTCTATCCAGAGAACACATGGCGATACGTGATC
This sequence comes from Duganella sp., assembly GCA_040508275.1. Lineage (GTDB taxonomy): Bacteria > Pseudomonadota > Gammaproteobacteria > Burkholderiales > Burkholderiaceae_D > Rugamonas. The sequence goes on along the minus strand of JBEVNE010000037.1, from coordinate 15,018 downwards.
CGCAGTGGAGAGCGCATCTTTCAGCCTGCCTTCGCTTTGGCCAAGATATTGACCATGGATGGTCGCCAGATCGAGCCGGTATAAAGGAAGATTCCAGTTGTGCGCAATGGCTTTGGCCGATAAAGATTTGCCGCAGCCAGGTACGCCTACAAGCAACACGCCGCGTGGCGGGCGGATGCCTCGCTCACGCAGGTCTGCCGTAAGAAGAGGGCGCTCACGGTCAAGCCAGCTTTTCAGTCCGCCCAAGCCACCGACGTTGAGTTCCGACCCACGCACCTGGACGCGCTCGATGCCGGAAATATCGGCAAATATTCGGTCCTTCGCGTGCATCAGCTCATTCAGGTCCGCCTTGGTAATGCTGCCGTTGGCAAGCAGCGTCGCAATGATGTTTTCTGCCTCAATGCGTGAGATACCCGTCAGGATCGCGGCTGCCTGGCGCTCCTCAACCTGCGTCCACTCGATGTTGAACTGGCTACGGTAGGCGCCTATCTGCTCCTGGATAATGCCAAGCATCTCATCTTCTGTCGGAGGAGACAGTACCAGGGACATGCCGAGACGCTGGAGTTGGCCCCATACAGGCTTGGACGTAATGATCGCCAGCACACCACCATTTTCTGCCGCGAGCATGGCGGCATCCTGCAGTTGACGAGAGAAAGGCGTGTCATCTTCGACGTCGGCAATTTCCGTGAGAATAAAACTGAGATTTTGACGCTGCCCCATTTGCAAGCTGGCGAAGTCGACGGCGCCGACGGTAGAACGATCGTCGTTCACGGCTCGGCCGGATATCAATTCTTTTGTACCTTGCGATAATGTGTGCACGTAAACTGGCGCATTCAAGCCGCTTGCGACATCGCGGAAGATATCCAGAACGCGTGCACGCTCGGTGGTGCGGATGGAGATAAAGGGGATGCGCGCTTTGAGGTAGCGCGTCAACGTGCTCTTGAATTCGGCTGTATCGCTCATGATTTCTTAGGTAAGTATATTTCTGCGCCGGGTTGGCATACCTGCGGCTTGAACGGACGGAGATGGGGGCATCGCAAATACTTGCTGCGCCTCGTAACCGAGAATGCTGTTGTTCCTGACCAAGCTGGAAAGTCGCCCGCTTCTGTCTGTTTTGGCGCTATCCTCAAGCGAACTTTGCGTGCGTACAGCATATTTTTTCAGTTCCCCAAGCAAATGTGTGCGCAGTATTTCGGGCAAGGGGCCAAGTTCGCCGAGCCGTTTTAGGTCGGCCAGGGTCGATCGCGTGTTCACCAAGGCGCGAACCAGCGTTACCTCATCTGCGCCGGCACTGAGCTGGCGGGAAAGCTGGTCCGCACAGCGCTTGAGCTTCATGTTCAATGTGGCACTGACGCGCTCCGAGAACATTTCCGCCAGACCGCTTGTCCATTCCAATGTGCCATTTTCCATCGCCTGCAGCGCTGCTGAGTCGTCCAGCCCCTGTTCCAGCAAGTCCAGGCAGTTACTCCACTCGATGTAAGAGCGAGGGGCGGGGATAGCAACAGGAGCAGGATATTGAGTCATTTTACGCGTCGGACGAAGTGAACCATGGGAACCAGGTCCCACGCCGGGAACGCGCCAGCAAGTGTATCCGACTGCACGCGAAGTTCATTTGCAGTCAAGGAGGCAGCCTGGGCTAGCGGCGGCGTTGTTGGCGTCTGCTCCTGCTCCATACCGTCGATGATAATTGATCGTGTCATGTCTGTTTCCTTCGAGCTGTTGTTGTCAGGCCATTACCTGGCGGACTTTGTCGTGCGAGGGCTGCACAAATTGCTGCGCGCTAATGCCATCGAGGAAGGCGGTCACATCAGCAGCCACTGCATCGCGACGAGCGAAGTCTCGGCGCCATTCAACCACTTCCGCAACTGCGGCCTTGACGATCTCAAGAGACTGCTGTTTGACGGTAGCGTATTTGGCCGAAATCGCTTCTTTCGTCTTGGCGAGCTTCGATTTCGCAACGAAAAACCAAATTACCGCTCCAGCGCCCAGACCGAGTAAAAGCAGATTCAGACTGGGCAGACCAACGAGGACAAACAACCCACCGATCACCACCGCCGCCCAGTGTGCCAGACCCAGTTTCACGGCGGCGAGCGCATTGGCTTCGGCCGCATCAATATGCGCGCCAAGCGAAGCGGCCAGATCAGCCTCATTCTCGCCATTCCTGGTCTGGCCTTTCCATCCCTCGATGTCGAAACCTACTTGTAGGGGCACGGCTGCACGGGTCGATGCTGTGATATCGGAATGCGCATCCTTGATCCAGGCTTTCGACAACGCTGTCGCATAGCGTTGCGTTGCGCGTGATGCATGGCTTGTCTCTGGATGCATGGCTGCATTGGTCAACAGCTGGGTGAAACTGATCTGCTCGTCAAGCGCCGCACTTTCTAACTGATAACGATTCTGTGCGGCATTGCGATTGCCACGCTCGTCAATGACCAACTGGCACAGGCGGTCCTCGCGACGCAGCGGTAACTCCTCATCATCGAAGTTCTTGACCAGTTTCTCCAGTAGCTGATCGACTGCCGCCTGGATGTTCGGTGAAGGCGGAATTTCGCCATCGAAAATATTCTTGAAGTGATCGTGTACCACGGCATTCAGGCCAGCACTATTCAGGGTGGTGTCGAGCTCCCCCCAGGTGGGGCTATATTTTTTGAGATAACTGTAACGCTGGGCGCTGTCCAGCTTGGGCGTCTTCGAGCGTAAGCCCGCCGTCCATTGTTTGCGCTGTTCTTCAATGAAACCAGCGCGCTGCGACAGCTCCTCGATCCAGCCCTGGGTGCGCTCGGTACATTTATTGCGTACCTCCTGGCCGAACACGCCGCTGGCCAGCGCGTCCACAAGGACCACAGTCTGGCGATCGAGTTTGAGCGGGTCTTGCATACCAAAGTAACGATCCATCCATGTCGCGGAAGCTGCCACACGCGATGCTCGCCGGGTAATTAAAGCGAAGAACAACGTGGTTTTCTCATCGTCGCGACGTAATGCCTCCGACAGTGCTTTGTTGGCCAATGGCTGATTGTCATTGAGCCAGGCACTCAGGGCAACCAATGCTGGCGCCAACCAGTAACGGGGCGCCGAGAGCATCAATTCCTCGGTCGCGGAGGTCATTGTTTCCTGGCGGACGACGCTGATATCCGCCGCCTGGAGGATGCCGGTGGCGGTCCGTCTTACAACGTCGTAGTAGCCGTAGGTGGTTTTCAGCTCCTGGCGAATCTTTACTTGCCGCGTCTCGGCCAGTTGCAGTTCTTTCGCCATGGCGTCAGCGGCGAGAAAATCGCGGAAGAGTTGTTCTAGTGCCGCCAATTCACTGCGCGTGTTAGTCACTTCCTGGCCAACGCTTTCGACCTGTTGCGATACCACGTCGACATCGCTACGGATCGAGCGGATTCCGTTTTCAATAAAGGCAAGGTCTGCCAGATGGATGATGCGTTGGGTACTCATTATTATCCTTTAACTAGTGAGATGTCGCCGCTTGCCGCTACTGCGATTAACTTGTCTGAATAAACTTCGATGAAGGCATACCCCCCATGCTCGGCCAGTCCCCTTGCTCTCTCCATACCGCCTGGCAGTGTTTCGCCCGCCTTGTAGTGGTTGATGATGCTGCCGGCACGATCCAATGTATGCACCTCATAGGGCTTGCCCAGATAGCATTTGGCGACATAACCAGTCGGCCAGGAGTCAATCGAGACTTCCGGCAGTTCTGTTTCAATTGCAGCAAGAAGCGCGTTAATCGACTCCCTGCTCTGTATATGTCCGCCGGCGTCGAGCTTTGAGATCGCCTCGATATATGCTGGCGATCTTTTTTGTCGCAGACGCGACTCGACCTGCTCCGAAGAGAGCTTGCCGGTGACTCGCGATGTGGGGATGATATTGAGTGAAAGGGAAGGGGATACGCTTTGAGTACCCAGCAGCTTGCGTGCCATATTGTTCCTGATGCCAGCTATTAAAATATTGGTGCAGACGTCCGCGCTAGTACGTTGACGAGCAATACAACTGCCAACCATCTTTTTGGCTTGCTCGACAATAAGTAATAGTTTAGAACATTTCCAATAGGAAAATACTCACACATTGTCACAATTTTTAAAACAGGAGCTTTCTGAAATATATACAAATAGCTGTCTCATGAAAGTTAAATCTTCATGCACAGGCGTCACTTGCCCAGCAACCGCAACGACTCTTCCCAATTTCCCTGCCAGGCGTGCAGGAAATCGTGCGATTTGAAGGCGCGCTTCAAGGGGCCAATTGGCGCGCGATAAACATCGTGCAGGCCGAGCGCCAGCGTGACCGGGTTCCACACCGCCATGCGTTTCGACTTTTTGGCGCTCGCTTTGACGCGGGCACCGTCGTCGCCGAAGATGCCCATCGCATCGTCCAGCGCCTGCGCCAGGTCCAGCTTGACCAGTGCGCCAAACGCCTGCAACACCTCGGCCTTATTGATGCCTGCCTGGGTTTCTACGGCAGCAGGCGCCAGCTTTTGCTGCGCCTGTGCTTGCTGTTTCAACGTTTCCACCAGCCGTTGCAGGTCGCGCTTTTGAAAGCGTAAGTGCTCGAGCGGCCGCGTAAAGCCAGGCTCCGGCAAGTGCACGGGTAGCTTGTAGGCGTCCTTGATCATGGTGATCAGCACGTCCGTGCTGCCGGCAGCCAGGCGGTCTACGTCGCCAGCGAAGTAGACCGGCGCTGCGTAGCCGCCGTTGGCGTCGCCGAACAGGTCGGGGTAGGCGGCGTCGTAGTCGAGCCAGACCACCGGAATCAGCGCGTGTTCCAGCATGCGCGCCAGCGTCCAGCGCGTACCGGTTTCTTGTTCTAGCCAGTTGCAGGCTTCGGCGGTGGTGGCCCGGAAGGGCAGGTCGGGTGTGCTCATGGGATATCTCGGCAAATGCTGTGGCGCGGGGATCTTTACACCCGGCAGCAAATCCTCCAGGCCGGAAGCGCTGCTGTGGAACACGTAGCGCCGCTCGCCCTCCATCGTCGCCAGATTGTTTACTGCCGATTTGTTGGAGAGGTTACCAGCAGTACGGGCAAAAAATTCAGTCCGTACTACCTACCAGCCTGTAAAGTCGCCCTGACGGAATTCCACCATCGTGGTTTCCGCAGCCGCGAAGCCGCAGCCGCAGATAGCGATGACGGCATGCTTCAATGGGTCCAGTTCAAGCGCTTGCTCAACCTTGATCTCGTTGATTGCGGCGGTAATGAAAGCGGAAACGCCAGCCTCCGTGGCAAGCAGGTAAAACGTTTGCGACAAGTGTCCGGCGTCAAGCGTCAGCGCGCGGTAGGACTTGGCGTGCTTGCGGTATTTCCAGAAATTGCGTTCAACGCGCGCGGCCATCACCACGATCATCGGCGCGTTGGCAAACCAGTGCTGGTTGGCGACGGCATCGAACGCCAGTTTGTGGGCCTGCTCGGCGTCCAGCCTGCGCAGCGGCTGCAGTACATGACGCACCGGGTGATAGTGATAGAGCCCGGGGTCTATTCCGTCGACACGTTGAACAAGTACATAGGCTTCCATCGGATGCAGGCTGCCGCCGGACGGGCTGGTTTTCTTCAGCGCCATCGCTCCCGGCGCTGACGCCGTTGGCGACATCAGGCGTTGCTCCTGGGCGCCGAAGGTGCGTTGCAGCAGCCGGGCTGCCAAGGCAAGCGGCAAACTGGCGTCAGGGTCAAAATTGCGGCATGTATATCGGTTCAATAGCGCGTTGTCGAGCGGTCCTGCGGCCGGTGCCGGCAACACGACATCGTCGTCCGTCGTGCCGAACTCCATCGTGGTCGGCGGGGGAGGGCCGTATTCAGCCTGCAACAGGTCGAAGCTGGGGAATCTCGTGCCGGTTTCCGCACAAACGTCTTCCCAGCGTGTAAATGTGTGCGTCAGCGCTGCCAGCGAATGCCAGTGCTGGGCCCGTAATTCTTCATCGCGGCCGCGTGTGGCGGCGAGCTGTATTGGCTCGTCGGGTTTTCCACCATTTGCGATCAGTAATCCCAGGTCGAGCAACCGCGTAATGACTTGCTTGCCATGGCGCTGCTCGCAGCCCGCGCGCTCCACCCATAACGCGGCTCCAATCTTACCCAGTGCCATCATCTCGTCAGCATTGATCTCGATCTCGCGGCCAATGTGTGGCGCCAGAGCAACCCATCGAACCGATGAATCCAGCGCATTGTTTCCTGCAAACAGGGACTGAAGGTCAAGCTGGAGGTCTTCCCGAGGTTCTATGTACAAAATCGCGCAGCGTCTGAGTAACATGGATTCCTTGATCGTGCTTTGATTTAAAATATGTTATGCCTAAAGTACTATTGTAACGTAGAATAATTTCCAGGATACAAACCTCAACCACTGACCATCGAAAGGCTGCTTTACATGACTCTGCCATCGCACTCCCCCGACGCCGTTAATGCTCTGTTGGACAAGCTCGCAAATGACGATGATTTTCGTGCCCAATTGCTGGCACAGCCTGCCGATACCCTGGCAAGTATTGGCATCACTGCCGGTGCCGGCGACATTCCGGATGTGCGTAACTTGCCTTCCAAGGAAGTAATACAAGCCAACCGTGCAGCCATGCAGGAAAAACTGGGTAGCCCGGTAGCCATGGCGCTGTTTATCCTGGCTGGCACCGTCTGACGCATTCTCCACCGTTCCTGTTGCTGGTGTTCTCCGAGTTGATCATCCGAGAACGCCCGCTGTTGTACTGACTGTACGTCTGCAAAATGGTCATTCGCAATACCCATCCCACCACCCCGGTGCTCGCATGAGCCCACGCTCCGCTCGCTGGCTGCTCACGCTGATGATGGCGTGGGGCGTGTCGGGAACCGTCTCGGCCGGTGCGGGGCAGATCGCTGTCGACCGCTGGGACAGGCTGTCCACTGCCCATTTCGAACATATGGGGCCCGAGCAGGGGCTGCCCGATCCGGTTGTCATGTCAATGGAGCAGGATAACGACGGCTTTATCTGGCTCGGTACGCAGGGCGGCCTGGCGCGATGGGACGGCTACCGCATGCGTGTGTTCAAACACGATGACGCGGATGCCGGTTCGCTGCCCGGCGATTTTGTTCAGACCACGCACCGCGATCCGTCGGGCCGGTTGTGGATAGGCACCGCCTTCGCAGGGCTTGCGTTATATGACCCGAAGGAGGAACGCTTCGTCCGCTACGGTCCCGGCGCCAAGGGTTTGAGCCATGCCTCTGTGGCGGCTGTCGCCGGTGACGCACGAGGCGGGGTTTGGGTCGGCACTGCCGGCGGTCTCGATTATCTCGATCCTGCCAGTGGCACGGTCACGCACTACCGCGCAGCGCCCCAGTCTCAGAATGGCCTGCGGGACAACCACATTCGGGCGCTGCGTATCGACCGTCACGGTAATCTCTGGATAGGCTCGGCTACTGGACTGTCGCGGCTGGACACATCGACCGGCAAGTTGTCGGCGGTACTCGTCAACGGTCCCGACGGCGGCGCCTGGTCGGATACCGTGCTTGCGCTGCACGAGGATAGCCGCGGCCGCTTAATATTCGGCACGCTCAAGAGCGGCATCGGTGTCGTCGAACCGGCGGCCGCGACGGGCAATATGCTGCAACTTGCGGCGGCCCCGGAATTGCGCGATAACATGGTGTTGTCGATCGCGGAACTCCGTCCTGGTGTGTGGTGGATCGCCAGCTACGGCGGCGGCGTCACCGAATACGCGCCGGACACCGGTGCGGTACGCCATATCCGCCACCAGGCGCAAGTCGCGCCCAGCCTCGCCCATGACCGCACCGCCGCAATACTGCGTGACCGCAGTGGCTTGATGTGGGTGAGCACCGAGCGCAGTCTGGACCGCTACGATCCGCTATCGCGCGCGATTCACACCGCCTACGGCGGCATTGGTCAACCGGACGCTGACGTTACGGCTGTCATGGCCGATAGCCAAAATCGCTTGTGGGTTGCCTTGGCCGATCGCGGGATCGACATTATTGAGCCGGATGGCAGCCGCCGCGCCGCCCTGCGTGCCGATCCCGAAAAACCTGATAGCACCCTGCCTGCCCGCATTACCTTGTCGATGGCGCAGGGGCCCGGGCAGAAGGGCGACGTCTGGATCGGTACCCAGCTCGGCCTTTACCGGACTGACGCCGACGGCCGCCAGATACGGCGCGTGGCGTTGCCGCAATCGGACAAGTATCCGCGCGTGTCACGCATCGTCGTCGATGGCGACACCCTTTGGCTGGGAACGACCAACGGACTGCTACGCTACGAGCCGCTCACCGGCGCATTGAAAAGCTATACACAGGATGCCGGCAAGGGCACCGGTTTGACCGATAACCGAATCGAGTCACTGCTGTTGGTGCCGGGTGGCAAACTTTGGGTCGGCACCCGTAACGGCTTGAATCAGCTGGACACCGTCAGTGGCGTCATCGAGCAGATTCCCTCCGAGGCCGGCAACCCCGCAGCGCTATCGGCGGGGTTTGTCTCAGGCCTGGCGCTGGACTCCCAGGGGCAGCTCTGGGTAGCATTGCGCAGCGGCGGTGGCGTCAACGTGCTGACCGGGCGCAGCGCGTCCGGCAAGCCGCAGTGGCGCCGCATAGGCATCGCCGACGGTCTTACCAATTTGAACGCCTGCGGCCTGCAGGCAGACTCGCGCGGCCACGTCTGGATCAGCACGGCGGATGGCATCGCCATGGCCGATGTCGCCAGCCTGCGTGTTCGCACCCTGAACCGCGCCGACGGTCTGGCCATTCGCGCTTATTACGTCGGCGCCTCCGCGCTGACGCTTGACGGCGATGTGGTGTTCGGCGGCACCGGCGGCTTGAGCGCGATCCACCCGGACCAGATCGCTACCTGGAACTGGCAGGCGCCGGTGGTCGTCAGCGCGATCCGTCTGGGCGGTTTGTCCGTCCCGCCAGGACGGCTGCGCGCCGCCGGAATGCCGCTGGTGGTGCCGCCCGATGTGCAGGGTTTCGAGGTGGAATTTGCGGCCCTGGATTTTTCGGCGCCGGCGCAGAACCGCTACCGCTATCAGCTCGAAGGCTATGATCGCGGCTGGATAGAGATGGACGCCACGCGGCGCGTTGCCGCCTACACCAGCCTGGCGCCCGGTGAGTACCGGTTGCATGTGCGTGGCTCGAACCGCGCCGGTCAGTGGAGCGAGCAGGAGCTGGTGCTGTCCGTCCGGGTACTGCCGGCCTGGTACCAGACGTGGTGGGCAAGGCTGGGCTACGCGTTGGCGGCGGGCTTGCTGGCCTGGGCGCTCTATTCATGGCGGGTGCGCAAGCTTAAGCATGCCACGCTGGTGCTGGAAGAGCGGGTGATGTCGCGCACGCAACATCTGGAGAAACTCAACGCTATCGTCAGGTCGGTTAATGAGCATGTGGATTTTGACGCACTGCTTGAAGCGATGTTGCGTGAAGGTACCATCATCGAAGGCGTCGAAACGGCTTTCGCGCTTGTGCGCGACAAGGAAAACGGCGACTTCACTGTCCGCGCCTCATGGAGCCGCAACGGTGTCGCCTTGAACATGCCGGCGTTGAGCGCAGAGCAGGCAGCGTTATGCTACGCGCCGTCCATCGGCGCCATTGCCGATGACATCTTTCTTAGCCACGGCGAGGGGGCGGGGCGGGGCACGCAACTGACGATGCGGATCCTGGTCGATCAACGCGTCGAAGGCTACCTGGTGTTCGTGAATCGCCACGACAGCATGGCCATCGACGACAGTGACCAGGAATTGCTGAAGGGCCTGAAGGAGCATTTTGTATCTGCCTTCCAGAAGGTGCAAGCGCTGGACCTGATCGAACGCGCCCGTTTCGAAGCCGTTTCCGCGTCGCTCGCCAAGAGCGAGTTCCTGGCCAAGATGAGCCACGAAATCCGCACCCCCATGAATGCGCTGATCGGCCTGTCGCGGCTGACGCTGCGCACTGAGCTCGACGGCAAGCAGCGCGGCTACCTGGAAAAGATGCTGTGGTCAGCTGAAAACCTGCTAGGCATCGTCAATGATATCCTCGATTTTTCCAAGATAGAGGCACGCAAGCTGGACCTGGAACACGTACCTTTCCAGCTTGACGAGATCTTCGGCAACCTTGCTGGCCTCATCGCCCACAAGACCGAAGATAAAGATGTCGAAGTCATTTTCAGCATCGCACCGGATGTGCCGCGCGAACTTGTAGGAGATCCCTTGCGGCTGGGGCAGGTGCTGCTCAACCTGACTGGTAACGCGGCCAAGTTTACCGAGCATGGCGAGATCGTCGTCAGCGTCGATCTGGTCGAAAGGCACGAGGCCGGCGCTACATTGCGCTTTGCTGTGAGCGATACCGGTATTGGCATGACCGAGCTGCAACTGGCTGGCCTGTTCCAGTCGTTCTCGCAGGTCGATAGCTCGATTACCCGCAGATACGGCGGCACCGGTCTGGGACTGGCGATTTCACGCCAGCTGGTCGAGTTGATGGGCGGCGAGATTGCCGTCGAGAGCACGGCCGGGAAAGGCAGTCGCTTCAGCTTTGTGGTGCACCTTGGCATTGCGCCACGATTGTCGCAGAAGGGCCAGGCGTCACTTGGCCTTCACCGCGTTTTGGTGGTCGACGACAGCGCCGTCTCGCGTGAAGTGCTATGCAGCATACTCGCATCCCTGGGCGTGGGCGATATCGGCAGCGCCGAGTCCGGTCCTGTTGCGATGGAATTATTGCTGGCAGCAAGTGCGAATGGCACGCCCTTCGACCTGGTGCTGATGGACTGGCGCATGCCGACCTGGGATGGAATAGAAACGGCACGCCGGATTCGTGGCGACGATCGCATAACGGCGACGCCGGCGATCCTGATGGTCAGCGCTTATGCCCGCGAAGACGTCCTGCACAAAGTCGATGACGCCGGTCTGGACGGCTTCCTCATCAAACCGGTGACCCCATCGCTGCTCTATGACAGCCTGCTCGATATTTTGAGGCCGGTCCCAAGTAGTGGGCGCGTTGCCAACATATGGCCAGCCAGAGGGCGCGACCTGTCCAGCCTCGCTGGCGCGCGCGTGCTGCTGGTCGAGGACAACGCCATCAACCGTGACGTGGCGCTGGACTTCCTTGCTGACGCGCCGATTATCGTCGACGTCGCAATGGACGGTGCACAGGCCGTACAGATGGTGCAGGCGACGCACTATGATCTGGTGCTCATGGACATACAGATGCCTGTCATGGACGGCCTGTCGGCGACACGCGCCATCCGTGCGATGCCTGAGCATGAGCGTTTGCCGATCATTGCGATGACGGCGCATGCGATGAGCGGCGACCATGCCGCCAGCATGGCGGCCGGCATGAACGATCATTTGACCAAGCCGATCGATCCGTTGCTGCTCATGAACACCTTACTGCGCTGGATCGCACCGCGTACGGCAGCACTGGCTGGCGAGAATACTTCAGTTGCTTCCTCATCTGCCTCAACTGCGGCCTCAACTGCGGCCTCAACTGCTGGCACCAGTCTGCCGCCCATCGCCGGTATCGATTGGCAGCTGGCTTTGAGCCGTGTCGGACAAAGCCCGGGATTACTCGGTAAGCTGCTGGACCGGTTTAAAAGCCAGTACGACATTGCCGCCCAGGCAACGCTCGCCAGTGAAGAAGCGTTGACCGACGGCGCCTTGCTGCGCTTTGTCCACACGCTGAAATCGTCAGCCGAATATCTAGGCGCGATGCCCTTAGCCGCCGCTTGCAACATGTTGGAGCAGGCGCTGCGCGAGGGCCGCGCCGACGAGGCGCGCCAACTGCGCGTAGCAGTCGCACAGTTGCTGGGACCAATGGTAGAAGCGCTGATGGACATTGCCCCGAGCTCACTTGCTTCCGCGTCATTACTGCAGCCGATGGAGGTAGAGGTGGAGGTGGATCAGGACTACGGCGCGCATGGCGCCAGGGGCGACGACCAGCCGGAACTGCAGCGTGTGTTGATTGTCGACGACGACGCGGTCAACCGTGAAATGCTGGCCGACCTGTTGCAGTCGCTGTGTACGATTACCGTCGCCAAGAACGGCCACAACGTTGTGGAATGGGCTGCACGTCACCAGCCGGCCCTGATACTGCTTGATGTCATGATGACCGGGCTGGATGGCCATGAAGTCCTGCGCCGCCTGAAGGCCGAGGCGCGCACGGCGCATATCCCGGTAGTCTTCATCACGGGCCTTGACAGCACGACCGACGAGGCGCTGGGATTGAGCATAGGTGCCTCCGACTACATCTCCAAACCGTTCAGTCCCGCCGTGGTGAGGGCCCGTGTGGCAATTCACCTTCAACTGGCGCGGCAGCGCAACCTGTTGGAAGTCAAGGCACACGTGGACGGCCTGACCGAGCTGCCAAACCGTCGCCGCTTCGACGAATACTTCGCCGACGAATGGAACCGCGCTCAGCGCAACGGCACAACATTGTCGCTGATGCTGCTCGACGTTGACTGCTTCAAGCAATATAACGACCAGTACGGCCACGCGATGGGGGACCAGGTGCTGCGTGAAGTGGGCCGGATCCTGAGCGCCAACCTGCACCGGCCCACCGATCTGGCGGCCCGTTACGGCGGGGAAGAATTTGTCGTTGTGCTACCCGAAACGACCTGGCCAGCAGCGCTGCGGATTGCCGAGTGCATTCGCGCGGGCATCGAGGCGCTGGCGATCCGGCACGTCGGATCGGTGTGCGCGCCGACCATCACCATCAGCGTGGGCGGCGCAACGCTGGTGCCCGGGCGGAGAGAAACGATGGAAACGCTGCTGGCCGTGGCGGACCAGCATCTTTATCGTGCCAAAGGCGAGGGCCGTAACCGGGTGCTGTGGCGCAGGTCTGAAGAGTTGGTGCTGAATGCATGACAGCGCGCCGTCATCTTCAGCAACGAAGGCGGCCATCGAGGCATTGACGCCCTACCTGGCGGTAGAACCGGGCGCGCGCCGCACTCACTTGCCCAGCAAACGCAGCGACTCTTCCCAGTTACCCCGCCAAGCGTGCAGGAAGTCGTGCGATGTGAAGGCGCGCTTCAGGGGGCCGAGCGGCGCGCGATAAACGTCGTGCAGGCCGAGGGCCAGCGTGACCGGATTCCACACTGCCATGCGTTTCGACTTTTTCGCGCTCGCTTTGACGCGGGCACCGTCGTCACCAAATATGCCGATCGCATCATCAAGCGCCTGCGCCAGCTCCAGCTTCACCAGTGCACCAAACGCCTGCAACACCTCGGCCTTGTTGATGCCTGCCTGGGTTTCGGCGGCAACCGGCGGCTGTTGCTGCGCCTGTGCCTCCTGTTTCAACTTTTCCACCAGCCTCTGCAGATCGCGCTTCTGAAAGCGTAATTGATCTAGCGGCCGCGTAAAGCCGGGCGCCGGCAAACGCACCGGCAACTTGTAGGCGTCCTTGGTCATGGTGATCAGCACGTCCGTGCTGCCGGCAGCCAGACGGGCGATGTCACCTTCGAAGTAAATCGGCGCGGCATAGCCGCCGTTGGCGTCGCCAAACAGCTCGGGATGAGCGGCATCGTAGTCGAGCCAGACCACCGGAATCAATGCTTGTTCCAGCAGGCGCGCCAGGGTCCAGCGGGTGCCGGTTTCTTGTGCTAGCCAGTTGCAGGCTTCGGCGGTGGTGGCCCGGAAGGGCAGGTCAGGTGTGCTCATGGGATATCTCGGCAAATGCTGTGGCGCGGAGAATAACATGGGCGCAGCAGTCGACTACCAACTCAATCGCGATAATGTTGGGTGAGCTTTTGCAACACCGCCTCGATGTCCGTGGTTAGTTGCTCGGCGTTTGGTATCTGTTTGTATCGAAGAGTGTGGTAGGTGAGGTTGGTGGCATGGCTTACGACTGGTATTTGTTGTTTATACTCCTTTGAGTAATTATATTGCATATAGGAAATTTAAGGTTGAAGGCGGTTTGTCACAGCCTTTGCAAGCTCCGAATCCTGGTTAAGGTGATGTCGAAGAAGAGTGAATCGATATCTCCTTGCTGGCGGCATTGCCAATCCACACCAGCCCGAGGCCCCCAGCAGCAAGCACCGCGCCGACCAAAGGTACCGCTGCATAGCCGAATCCCTGATCGATCACGACACCGCCCAGTACAGCGCCGATCGCATTACCGAGGTTGAAGGCGCCCACGTTGACCGAGGAGGCCAACCCCGGGGCCTGTGCCGCCGCCCGCATCACACGCATCTGCACCGGCGGCACGATGCCAAAAGCAACAGCGCCCCATACCACCAGACCGATGGCCGCGCCGGCATGTGTCTTCAACAGCAGCGGCAGCAGAACCATGATCGTTGCGAGCAGCGCAAGAAGGAGTTTGGTAGCGCCGTCCAGCGACCAGTCCGCCAGGCGACCGCCAATGCTGTTGCCGATGGTAAAGCCAATACCGATCAGCACAAGGGCGACAGCGACAAAGCTCGGGCTGGCATGGGTAATATCTGCGAGCATAGGCGCAACATAGGTGTAGAGCGCGAACATGGCGCCAGAGCCGAGCACGGTCGTACCCATGGCCAACAGTACTTCGCGGCGCGTCAGCACTTTCAGCTCGCCTCGCACGTCGGGCCACGAGCCAGGCGCGCCCTTGGGTAGCGCCAACCACAGCGCCGCGATGGTGATCAGGCCCAGTACGGCAGTCCCACCGAAGGCGAGACGCCAGCCGACTTGCTGGCCTAGCCAGGTAGCTGCCGGCACGCCGCCGACGTTGGCGACCGTCAACCCCATGAACATGGCCGCAATTGCGCTAGCCTGCTTTTCTTTGGGCACCACGCTCGCCGCCACAACGGCGCCGATGCCGAAGAAGGCGCCGTGGTTGAGGCTGGTGATCAGGCGCGACAGCAGGAGGGTCATATAGCCCGGCGCAAATGCCGACATCAGGTTGCCGACCGTGAAAATCAGCATGAGCGTCATCAGCGCCGTCCGTTTACCGAAGCGGCTGAACAGCAAGGTCATGACCGGCGCGCCGACCATTACACCGACCGCGTAGGCGGACACGAGCATACCGGCGGTGGGGATGCTGACGTTCACCCCATCGGCGATCACGGGCAACAGGCCCATGGGCGTGAACTCGGTGGTGCCGATGGCGAACGCGCCGGCAGCCAAGGCCCATAGCGTGGCG
>JBEVNE010000237.1:0-21195 GCA_040508275.1 Duganella sp. | reverse complement strand
TACCTGGAAGAAGGCGATGTCGTCGACCTGCAACTGGGCCGCACCTGGATCGTCGACGTCAACGGCAAGCCCGTGCAGCGCGACGTCAAAACCGTGCTGGCGCACACCGGCGCCGCCGAACTGGGCCCATACCGCCACTACATGCAGAAGGAAATCTTCGAGCAGCCACGCGTGATCGGCGATACGCTCGAAGGTGTCACCGGCATCATGCCCGAGCTGTTCGGCGACGGCGCCTACAACGTCTTCAAGCAGATCGACCGCGTGCTGATCCTGGCCTGCGGCACCAGCTACTATTCGGGCATGACCGCCAAGTACTGGATTGAATCGGTGGCCAAGATCCCGGTCAACGTGGAAATCGCCAGCGAATACCGCTACCGCGACAGCGTGCCGCATCCCAACACGCTGGTGGTGACCATTTCGCAAAGTGGCGAAACCGCCGACACCCTGGCCGCGCTCAAGCACGCGCGCAGCCTCGGCATGGAACACACGCTGACCATCTGCAACGTCGCCACCAGCGCCATGGTGCGCGAATGCAAACTGGCCTACATCACCCGCGCCGGCGTGGAAGTGGGCGTGGCCTCGACCAAAGCCTTCACCACCCAGCTGGCCGCGCTGTTCCTGCTGACGCTGTCGCTGGCGCAAGTCAATGGCCGCCTGACGGAAGAAGAAGAAGCGCAGCACCTGAAAGCCATGCGCCACCTGCCGGTGGCCATTTCGGCCGTGCTGGCGCTGGAACCGTTGATCATCGCCTGGTCGGAAGACTTTGCCCGCAAAGAAAACGCCCTGTTCCTCGGCCGCGGCATGCACTACCCGATCGCCCTGGAAGGCGCACTGAAACTCAAGGAAATTTCCTACATCCACGCCGAAGCCTACCCCGCCGGCGAACTGAAACACGGTCCGCTGGCGCTGGTGACCGAGGAAATGCCGGTGGTAACCGTGGCGCCGAACGATGCACTGATCGAAAAGCTGAAATCGAACATGCAGGAAGTGCGCGCGCGTGGCGGCCAGCTCTACGTCTTTGCCGACGTCGATTCGCGCATCACCTCGGGCGAAGGCGTGCACGTGATCCGCCTGCCAGAACACTACGGCCTGCTGTCACCGATCCTGCACGTGGTATCGCTGCAGCTGCTGGCCTACCACTCGGCACTGGCGCGCGGCACGGATGTGGATAAGCCGAGGAATCTGGCGAAGTCGGTGACGGTGGAGTAAGCGACTTATTGATGGGGCTGGTGAAGATGAGAGTTATTCGAAGCAAGGAATTCACCGCCTCCCGCGCCTGGGGGGCGGATGATATCGCCAATATGGGCGGCGTGACGACGCGTCTTCACTGGACCGACAAACCGTACAAATGGCATATCAACGACGGTGAAGAGGTGTTTGCAGTGCTGGACGGTACAGTCGATATGCACTATCGCCAGGCAGGTGTTGATTGCGTTGTGACACTGGAAGTCGGCGACGTATTTTTTGCAGAAGCAGGCTGTGAGCACGTTGCCCATCCTCGTGGGGAGGCGCGCATTCTTGTCGTTGAGCGCGAGGGCAGTGTCTGACCGTTTTTAGCGTATGCTCAGAGCCGGTCAGATTTTCTACGTTTTCCCCCAGGAAGGCCATCCATGCAGGCGTGCAGATCGGGCATTATCTGGAAAACCGGAGTACCTCGCCAACGCGTTGTCTCGTTGTTGGAACCCGTGCACCGGTTGATCACATTACCTATCCTGACCATGACCGTGTATGTTTTCGCGACCGCTCGCTGCCAGACGATGTATGGACCGACCTGGCTGGTCAGCCCGCATCGAGCCCGTACCGTTAGCCTTCGGCAGATTCAATCAGCAATGTCGGTCGACTGTGCCGATGATCGTGTTTTCGTTACCGACAAGGAAAACGCTGACTAGCCCGCTCATATGCGAGGATTGGCATTTTTACTTCGGTTTCCCGTCAATGATCGTCGCCAGTGACGACGATCCTTATGGCAGCGTAGCCTACGCCGAACGCTGCGCAGACGACTGGGGTAGCAGCCTGCATTGCATCGGCGCACGCGGCCACATCAACGCCGTCAGCGGGCTCGGTCACTGGCCCGCCGGCTGGGCGCTGCCACCGGTGCGAACTAACTGGTCTGTATCACGTGCGTGGCGCTCATAACGTTGAGCGAGAAAGCGCTGTTTCGGCCAGACTGTAAGTTCCCGACAACGCCCCCACCGAAGCAATCCGAAAACCGGGCGACGCCATGTCGCCCGGTTTTTTTACACCAAGCCGATCACCGCGCCGCAGATACCGCTATACCAAGGTATATCAATCCTATCCCCAAAGCCTCAAAGACTATGCCAGCGGAAACTGGTGATCGTCGCTGTGGAATGGGACAATACTTGCCATTCCTCACTACCTGAACGGAGCGCCACATGGACCCCGATCCTGATTCCAGTCCTTTGTTAAGACCAATAATGTTTTTGAAATTTAATTATCCAGCGCCGCCCCGGAGGCTTGCGATCGCCTGACCGCATCGACTTCCTCCTGCACGCGCCGGGAGGAGTAACCATGCTGTTTCGACATAACGCCGACCTCGCCCGGTCACAATCCACCCTCCAGCACGCACTGCGCGCTGCCATTGCACGTCACCAAGCCAATCAGCTGCGCGAACTGCTCCATCAACACGGCGCGCAAGCCTATGCGGGTGCCTTGAGCCCCCTGCCGGGCCCAGTCATTGCCGATGCACTGTCGATCTTGCAAGAGCAAGACCGCATCCGCGTCCAGCGGCTCCTGACAGCCGACGCACGTCGCCGCTACACCCCATTCAACTGAAGAGTATCCGATGAAATTGAACATCATGACGCTGCGTGCGTGCACGCTGGCCATATCGGCTGTCGCACTCGTCGGTTGCGACACCTCAAAGTCTGCAGGCGCGCCGAAAGAAAATACCAGCGCCTCTTCCGAAAAAATTGAAATCGTTCATAAAGGAAACGTGGCGATCGCCCCTGTCGGGTCTCCGGTGCGCGCGCGATTAAAAATTGCCCAAGTGGAGTCTCTGGCAATTGAACGGCCAGTCCAGTCCCCGGGAACGATCGAGGCGGCGCCGGAGGCGATGGTCAATATCACCACGCCGCTGGCAGGACGCATCGTAAAAGTCCATCGCACGCTGGGCGACAAGGTGCAGCGCGGCGATCCGCTGTTTACGCTCGATTCGGCCGAATTAAACGACGCCTACAACGAAGCGTCCAAAAGCCAGGCTTCCGCACTGCAGGCGCAGCGGGAACTCACGCGTCAGCAAACCTTATTCGACGCCGGCATCGCCTCAGCGAAAGAACATGAGGCGGCACAACTCGCCAGCAGCCTGGCAAACAATGATCGCAAGGTGGCGCTGGCACGCCTGAAGCAGCTTGGCGCTTCCGCCGGCGGCGAGGGTAGCCAATACGTGTTGCGTGCCCCGATGGATGGCCGCGTGATCGACATGGCCGGTGCCCAGGGTGGCTTCTGGAACGACATTACGGTACCGATGATGAAGGTGGCCGACCTGCGTACCGTGTTCATCTCTGCACAATTGGCAGAGAAAGATGTGAGCGCGGCATTTGTCGGCCAAAAAGCCCGTATTGCGATTGATGCCTATCCCCAGCAGCCGCTGTATGGCACCGTCAAGTATGTCGGCGAACTGGTGGATCCGGAAACGCGCACCGTCAAGGTGCGCATGGCGGTAGACAACAGCGACGGACACCTGCGTCCCGGCATGTTTGCACGGGTGACATTTGCCGGCCGCTCCAGCACCGCTGTTGTCGTGCCAGCATCGGCTCTTCAACAAGGCAGCTTGAGCACCTATGTCTACGTCGAGACGGCACCGTCTACCTATGCGATGCGCGAGGTCGTGGTGGGTGCAACGCTGGGAGACAAGGTGGAAATAGTTTCCGGCCTGCGCGAAGGCGAACGCATTGTTGTGAAGGAAGGGGTGCTGCTCAATGATTGAGAAAATCGTTACCCTCTGCTTTCGCCGGCGCGGCATTGTCTGGCTGGTGTTTGTGCTGGTGGCACTGTATGGCGCATTCAGCTGGCGCCAGTTACCCGTGGAAGCCTACCCTGATATTGCCGACGTTACGTCGCAAATCGTTACCCAGGTGCCGGGGCTGGCTGCCGAAGAAGTGGAGCAGCAAATTACGGTGCCACTTGAGCGCGAGCTGCTGGCCACTCCAGGATTGCATGTGCTGCGTTCGAAAAGTACCTTTGGCCTCTCGCTGATCGTGGTGGTGTTCAAGGACGGTGTCGATGGCTACTGGTCGCGACAGCGTCTGCAGGAACGTATCAGCGCAGTCAGCTTGCCCTACGGCGCCGTGGCGGGCCTCGATGCTTACACGTCGCCGACCGGTGAGATCTATCGCTACACGCTGGAATCCAAAACGCGCAGTCTGCGTGAATTGTCGGAACTCCAGTTCTGGACCGTGATTCCGCGCCTGAAAAAAGTCGATGGCCTGGCCGACATTGCTAATTTCGGTGGCCTCACCACACAGTTCATGCTCGAACTCGACCCGGCGCGGTTGACCCACTTCGGCATCACCCTGCAACAGGTGACGGCTGCCATCAACGCCAATAACAGCAGCGCTGGCGGCAGCCTGATGACGCGCGGCGAGCAGTCGTATGTGATACGCGGCGCCGGCTTGATTCGTTCGTTGGAAGATATGGGCCGCATCGTGGTCAGCCAGAAGCAGGGCGTCCCGGTTGTGCTGTCGGACCTGGGCGTGGTTCGCTACGGTAACGTTGACCGTCGCGGCATTGTTGGCAAGGACGACCATCCCGACGTGGTGTCAGGGATTGCACTGCTGCTCAAGGGCGAACAGGCGGCACCGGTGCTCGATGGCGTTCACGCAGCGGTGCGCGAGCTGAATGAAAAAATCCTGCCAAAAGACGTCAACGTGGTGCCTTATCTCGACCGCACCAGCTTGATCGACGCCACCACGCACACAGTCGGCAAGACGCTACTGGAAGGTATTGTGCTGGTCACCCTGGTCTTGCTGCTGTCGCTGGGCAGCTTGCGCGCGGCCTTGATCGTTGCGCTCACCGTGCCGCTGGCCATGCTGATCGCCTTTATTTTCATGCGCCACCTGAACATACCCGCCAACCTGCTGTCGCTCGGCGCGATCGATTTCGGTATTCTGGTCGATGGCGCGGTGGTTCTGGTGGAAAATATCCTGCGCCGACGCGAACAGCAGGAAGGACGGCCGGTCACTGCCGCCGATGCTATCGCAGCCACGATTCAGGTGGCACGCCCGATATTTTTCGGCATGCTGGTCATTGCCGTTGCTTACGTGCCGCTGTTCGCGTTTGAACGCATCGAGTACAAGCTGTTTTCGCCGATGGCCTTTGCTGTGGGGGCTGCACTCACGGGAGCGCTGATCGTCGCGCTCACCCTGATCCCGGCGCTTGCCTGGCTGGCATTTCGAACACCGAAGCGAGTACGTCACAACCGGCTGCTGGATTGGCTCACCCACCGTTACCAGGCATTTCTGGATGCCGCCATTGGTGGCAAGCACTGGGTACTGGCTAGCTGTACTGTCGCGCTGCTGGCCGTCGGCCTGCTGGGTTCAACCATCGGCCGCGACTTCCTTCCCTACCTCGACGAGGGATCGCTATGGCTGCAAGTGACTATGCCGCCGGGTATCACCCTCGACAAAGCCAGCGCAATGGCCAGTGAACTGCGCAGGGTTACGCGAGAGTTTCCTGAAGTGTCGTACATGGTCACGCAGACCGGGCGCAACGATGAAGGAACCGATCCATGGACCGTTTCCCATATTGAAGCAAGTGTCGGTTTGCACCCTTACAGCAGCTGGAAATCGGGTATCACCAAGCAGCAGTTGATCGAACGCCTGGCCGAGCGCTATCGCGAGCTGCCGGGAATCCATGTCGGCTTCATGCAACCGATGATCGATGGTGTTCAGGATAAATTGTCTGGCGCGCACAGTGATCTGGTGGTGAAGATTTACGGGGAGGATTTCAACGAATTGCGCCGACTTGCCACCGAGGTGGTCAACACGTTGAACAAGGTACCGGGTGCGGCCGACGTTGCAATCGACCAGGAGCCACCGCTGCCCAACGTCACGATTGACATGGACCGCAACGCCCTGGCACGCCATGGCCTCAACGTTGCAGATGTGAGCGAGCTGATTACCACCGGCATGGGCGGCGCCGCCGTCGGCCAGGTCTATGTGCAGGAACGCAGCTATGACATCGCCGTGCGATTCCCGGAAGCGGTGCGCAACGATCCTGACGCGATTGGTGCGTTGATGCTCAGCACTCCCGATGGCGCCAAGATTCCTTTGGCGTCGGTGGCGACGATCCACACACTGACCGGCGAGAGCACCATCACGCGCGAGGGTGCACGGCGCCACTTGACGGTGAAGTTGAACGCCCGTGGACGGGATCTGTCCAGTTTCCTGGCCGAAGCCCAACCAGCGCTGGAGGCTGCAGTCCCCTATGACGCCCAGCATTACCAGATCGAATGGGGCGGACAATTTGAAAACCTCGAACGCGCGCAGTCGCGGCTGGCGATGATCTTGCCGATTACATTGGCACTCATGTTCCTGCTGTTGTTCGCGCAGTTTGGCAACTTGCGGCAACCGCTGCTGGTGCTGCTGGTGGTACCGCTGGCAATGCTGGGTGGGCTGGCAGCACTACATCTGCGTGGCATGACACTCAACGTGTCGAGCGCCGTTGGCTTCATCGCGCTGTTTGGCGTGGCCGTGCTCAATGCAGTGTTGATGCTGGCACAAATTAACCACCTGAGGCGCGACTCTCCCGCGCGCAGCCTGAGGGACGCCGTTATCGAAGGTGCGCGCAGCCGCTTACGTCCAGTATTGGTTACCGCTACCGTGGCCACTTGCGGCCTGACGCCTGCCATGCTGGCCAGCGGACTAGGCAGCGATGTTCAACGGCCATTGGCGACCGTGGTGGTGGGTGGGCTCATGACCGCGACGTTACTGACCTTGCTGCTGCTCCCGGCCTTGTACTACCTGATTGAAGCTCGCACCAAACCTGAAGCGCCAACGGAGGCCGAATGAAAAAATTGCATAGCTTGATGGTCCTGCCTGCTCTGGCGCTATCCATCTCGACATCGGCATTGGCGCAACAGCCAGCGCCACTGACCCTGGCGCGTTATCTCGACGCGGTGGATGCGAACAGCCTGGAGTTGGCGATTCAGCGTGAAAATGTCACCAGCGCCGAGGCCGGTGTCTCGATCGCCGGCGTGCGTCCCGATCCCGTGCTGACAGTCGCTGCCGGCCCCCGGGAGCTGGGACGCGAGGTGCGGCCCAAGCCGAGAACGGGATCTTCTATCGAGTTGGAGTGGGCCCTTGAAACCGGTGGCAAACGTGATCAGCGCATCAAGGCTGCAAACAGCGCCGTGGCGCTGAGCCTCGCCAGTGGCAATGCCGCCAGGGCGGCGCTGTATGCTACAGCGGCACTGGCTTTTGTCGAGGCCTGCCGCACCACGGAGATGGTAACGCGCCAGGAAGAAAGCTTACGTTTCCTGTCGGAAGTCGTGCGGATCAACACCGTGCGGCGCCAGGCGGGAGACATCGGCGATATCGAGCTACTGCAGTCGCGCAATGAGCGTGACCGGTTCCGCACGGACGTTCTCAAGGCGCGCGCCGAAGCAGTTGCTGCCAGGCTGGCCTTGGCCGTGCCGCTGGGGCGCAGCACTGGCGAAACCTTCGGCGCGCAGCCGATGGTGTGCGATTTCAACATCGATCCAGCGCTTGTCGATGAGGAAAAGATGGTGAGTGAAGCGCTGCTGGAGCGGGAAGACATTCGCATGGCACGGGCGGCATTGGACACTGCCCAGGCCAATGCGCGGCTCGCCCGTGCCAACCGTTATGTCGATCCGACGATCAGCGTCAGCTACGGCTACGTCCCGCGTGGGCGTGCGTCGGTCAATGGCGAGGGCGCGCCTGCCGACGGTTCGCCGCGCTCCAATACGCTGGGCGTCTCGATAGCGGTTCCGCTGCCGTTCTCCAGACTGCAACGTGGCGAGTTGATCCAGGCAGAATCCGCCGTGACGCAAGCCATGCTGGGCTTGCGCCAGGCGGAACTGACTGCATCCACCGGTGTGCGCCAAATCATCGCAGGCTACAACGCCGCGCGCGACAGCGTACAGAACTACCGTGACGCAACCCTTGGCGACGTCCAGGCGGTGCTTGCTGGCATGCAGCTGTCCTACAGCAAAGGCGCAGCAACGCTGCTTGAACTGTTGACCGCGCAGCGTGCCGCCAATGACGAATGGTTAGCGTATCTGCAGGCAAAGGCAGACCTTGCCAACGCATCTGTACAATTGCAACTAAGCGCCGGAAAGCGGCCGCAACTCCAGGCGAGGTGAATCAATGATGGCCATAGCCCACTACAATCCCTCCGCATTGCTCGACACCCTGGTCAGCCTTGCTACTGCCTTTGTGCTCGGCACCATGATCGGTCTCGAGCGCCAGGTGCGCCAGCGTACAGCGGGGTTGCGCACCAATACCCTGGTTGCCGTAGGCGCAGCGATCTTCGTCTCGCTGGGCGTTCGCCTGGCGGAGGCGGCGTTGGCGGCAGTGTTTGTATTGGCCAGCAATACGCTGCTACGCCCTGTGGTGAACCGCATCAATCGTAACCCCTTACGCGAGGAGCACAGCGAAGCTACCTACAAAGTGTATGTGGTCTGTAGCAAAGCAGGCCAGGCCAATGCACGCGAGCAGATGCAGACCATGCTCGAGGCGGCAGACTATCCAGTCCGCGAAGTCGTTCAACATTCGTTCGGCCAAAATGAAGTGGAAATTGAAGCCACGCTATATGCCACGGCAGTACAGCCGCCGGAACTCGATGTGGTGATGGAGAGACTGGAACGTATCGAAGACATTCGGCAAGCGTTCTGGAGCGCCGGCGCCGGTGCTTGATGCGCGGCTCATGATGCGCGGCTTATCGCGGCGTCGATCCAGTAAAATGACAGGTAGAAATGTGCGGAGCATAACCGGGAAAGGAATCACGATGCGCCCCTGGCAGCAATCACGTGAGCTGCTGGCGTTAGGCGGCTGCGCAGTCATCATGGCTGCGATATTTGTCGCCGATACGTTGACACAATATGCCGTGGCCGTCGCCGTGTTCTATACATTGGTGATCCTGGCAGCAGTGCGCTGGCTGGCCGCACGCACGGTCGTCGCGCTCGCTGGCGTCAGCGTCAGCCTGACGGTGCTGAGCTTTTGCCTGACGCCCCATGGTGATTATGAGCTTGGTATGATCAATTCCGGCATCAGCATTCTCGCCATTGCCGTGACCACGTATCTGGCCCTGAAAATGGCGGTGGCTCAGACGGCAGCGCAGCAAGCGCAGGCACAACTGCTGCGGTTGGCGCGGATCAGCAGCCTGGGCGAGTTGACCGCGTCGATTGCCCATGAGGTGAACCAGCCGCTTGCTGCCATCGTCACCAGTGGCAATGCCTGTCAACGCTGGCTTGCGCAGGAACCGCCAAATCTTGACAAGGCTCAGCAAGCACTGGCGCGCATGCTTGGCGATGCTGATCGTGCCAGCAACATCGTCCTGCGGGTACGCGGACTCACCAAACGTGAGCTGCCAAGAAAAATAGCGTTCGATCTCAATGTGGCGGTGCAGGAAATCGTGGCGTTGTCCGATAGTGAGCTGGAACGCTATGGGATTTCACTTTCCCTGAGCCTGGACCCGGCGATGCCGTGGGTGTTGGCCGATCGCGTGCAAATTCAGCAGGTCATCGGCAATCTGTTGCTCAATGCGATGGAGTCGCTGGCAGCACGGCCGGAGGGGAGCCGTGAGATCAGCATCGTCTCGGCCGGCGCCGGGCGGGACAGCGCAACCCTATCGATCGCCGATAGCGGTATAGGTCTGCCAGCCGGCGTCGGCGACGGTTTGTTTGAAGCATTCTGGACTTCAAAGGACGGTGGAATAGGACTGGGGCTCACCATTAGCCGCAATATTATCGAGGCAAACTCCGGCATGATTCGTGCAGAGGCGGCGCCCGGAGGCGGCGCAGTCTTCACCTTCAGTGTTCCTGTTACGAAGGCAGTTCCAGCATGACCCACCTTCCCATCGTTTATGTGGTTGACGACGACGACTCCATGCGCGCCGCCCTGGCCGACTTGCTGGCCTCGGTGAATTTGCAGGCGCGCTGTTTTTCGTCCACCAGGCAATTCCTGGATAGCTACAACGATGAAGCACCCGCATGCCTTGTGCTCGATGTGCGCATGCCGGGCCAAAGCGGACTCGATTTTCACCGGCAAATGGCGGGACTTGGCCTACGCTTACCCACGGTGTTTATCAGTGGCCATGGCGATATCGCCACCGGCGTACAAGCGATGAAAAACGGTGCAATCGAGTTTCTCACCAAGCCATTCCGGGATCAGGAATTGCTCGACGCCATCCAGAACGGAATTGAAACAGACCGAACGCGCCGGGTCGAAGAAAGTATGCGCGCAGCGCTGTACGATCGCTGGAATTCGCTGTCTGCTGGCGAACAGGACGTTGTCCGGCTCGTGGTATGCGGGCTGCTCAACAAGCAGGTCGCCGACCAGCTCCATGTCAGTGAGATTACCGTGAAGGTCCGCCGCGCAAGCGCCATGCGCAAGTTGGAGACCGAAACATTGACCGACCTGGTGAGGTTGGCGCAGAAGCTCGGCATGTAGCAGATTGACAGTAGCTGAAATGGAAGGCGAGGCTGTCAGATTTTCTGTGTTTGCACCAATAAAGGAGTCTTCCATGCCTGTTTTTCCCCCTGATCAGCCGGTTGATGGCGCCGCTGATGGTGTTTTTCGTTACCGATACGGAAAGCGCTTACCAGTCCGTTCATATGCGAGGCCTGGTGCTTGAGGTGGTTGGCTGCAACCGAGGTTTCTTCGACCATGGCGGCGTTTTCCTGCGTCGTGCGGTCGAGTTGAACGACAACCGCTGCAACCTGTTCAATCCCATGGCTTTGTTCTTTGGCGGACAGACTGATATCGCTGATCAGGCGCACCACCTGATCGACGCTATCGACGATGTCGTCCATGGTGGCGCCGGCTTCCCTGGCGAGCTTGCTGCCAGTGACCACTCTCGAGGCCGATGCGTCGATCAGCAACTTGATTTCCTTCGCGGCTGCTGCACTACGCTGGGCCAGGGCGCGTACCTCGGCGGCGACTACCGCAAATCCCTTGCCTTCCTCGCCTGCGCGGGCAGCTTCGACTGCAGCATTGAGCGCCAGTATATTGGTTTGGAAGGCAATAGCGTCGATGGTGCCAAGGATTTGAGCGACTTCCTGAGAACTGGTATTGATCATGTTCATGGTGTCCACCACGCTGGTCACCACGCTCGCGCCCTTCCTGGCCACGCTGGAGGCCGATATCGACAGGTCGGCGGCTGCCTGGGCCGCCTTTGACGTGCTCTTGACTGCGACGCTCAATTCCTCCATCGAGGCGGCGGTCTCCTGCAAACTGCTCGCCTGCGCCTCCGTGCGTGCGCTGAGGTTGGCATTGGCAGAGGCTATTTCGGCCGAGTCATCGGCAATCAGGTGGGCCGCTTCACGCACCTCGCCCACCAGGCTTGCCAGCGCGTCCCGCATCAGCGCCAGCGAGGCCATCACGCTACCGTCAGGCATATCGGCGGCGTTGTCCTCATGGCGCAAGTCGCCGCCCGCCACCTGTTGCGCAGCCGCGCCCAGCAGCGCCGGCTCGCTGCCAAGAGCGCGGTGCAGCGTGCGCGAGATCCACATTCCAGCCAGCAGCGCCGACGCAAGCGCCACCAGGCATACCGCGATCTGGCGGTTGCGCTGGTCGTTGAAATCCGCCGCGCCGGCAGCCTGGCGCTCCACCGCGCGGGTATCGGCATAACGTGCATACTCGGCGCTGGCCCGGCTCAGTTGTGTCAGCAGCGGCTGGCAGTCGCGGTTGAGCTTGGCGATCGCCTCGGTGCGCTGGCCGGCCAGCCCCATGGCCACGATGGCTTGCGCTACCGGCCCGTACTGCGCTTCCACTTGCGCCATGGTGGCGATCAGTTCGGCAGCGGGTCCGGTGATCTCGCGCGACTGCTCTGCGCTGCGTTGTAACTGGTCGAGATAGCGGCCCACTTCTGCATGCGATTGCTTGACGCGTTCGGCCTCGGCGGCCACCTGCTGGTGGTCGTCGAGCAGCAGCATATTGCGCGCCCCGATGGCGCGCTGGTCCACGGCCTGCTGCAGTTTGGCCACCAGCACCGCGCGGGCATTGGTCTCGGCCAGGTAGCTGTTGAAGCGTTCATTGGCTTGCAGCAGCGAGGTCAGCGCCATGCCCGACACCAGCAGCACCATGCCGGCCAACGCGGTGAAGGCAAGCGCCAGTTTTCCTTTGATCGTGCGAATCTGCATCATGATGTCGTGCTTTCCAAATGGGTGGGATGGTGGGGCTGGGGCGTGACGGTGACGGGCTCGGGATGAAATTCCACCCGGTCCTTACCGCCGAGTTTGGCGCGGTACAGGGCTTCGTCGGCCAGGCGCATGCTGGGGGAAATAGTGTCGTCCTTATTGTCATCCTTTATCGCACAGGCGCCGATGCTCAAGGTCACGCGACGACCGGCGATGGGCGCGGCGCTGACCGCCCGCAGCAGACGTTTGGCAATGGCTTCGGCTTCGCTGCGCCGGCCGCGCACGACGACGGCAAATTCTTCGCCGCCCAGCCTGCCGTGCGGCAGGCCGGCAGCCACGTCGGCGATGATGGCGCCGACCTGCCGGAGCACGGCGTCGCCCGTATCGTGGCCGGCCTCGTCGTTGACGCGCTTGAAATCGTCGATGTCGAGCATCAGCAGGTAGCCTTCCAGGCGGCCGCGTTTGAGCGCCAGGTTGACCGCCTCCATGAACCAGCGGCGGTTGGGAATGGCGGTCAGGTGGTCCCGGTAGGCCATGTCCACCAGGCGCAAGGTGCACAACTGGTTCAAGTACCGCAGCCGGTGCAGGAAGATGCTGATCAGCAGGCCGATCAGTATTGACGAGCCGATCAGCAACTGCGGCCAGCCGCCATGGCCTCGGGAAAACACCGAGGTGTGCAAGTCGATATCCAGCACCTTCCACGTTACCGCCATCAGCAGCAGATACATGAACGGTCCGCTGATGATGACGGCGATCGAGACGGCGATCAGCGCGCCGAGCGGCAGCGTCCAGTAGGAGGTACGTTCAGTGGCGACCAGCAGCAGGCGAAAGCCGGCGCCGGCAAACAATATTGAAGAAAACCCGCCAATGTTGAGAAACACGTGGTTGTGGCTGCGCTGGCTGATCAGGATGCCCAACAGTATGCCCAGCACGCAGGCGCTGAATGCCACCGCGATGTCGAGTATAAAAGGCGGCGCCACCGCGTACGCCGCCAGCAATCCGGCCAAGGCGATGCCTTGCAGCGACAGGCTGGGCGTTTTCAACTCCTGGAGAAAATATTGCTTGCGCGTTTGCTCGTTCAAATTCAAATCGAGAATGCCGGAGATCTCGTTAATTCTGCGTGCAATGATCATGTGTGTCGCCTTTCAACTGGTGCACTCATGAGGCTGGCGTTCTACCAGCCGGTGAAGTTTCCATGTGGAAAAATATGAGCCGAGCATAGCGCGCCTGCAACAGCCTATCTACTACACCATGGTTCTATTGATTGCTGGCAGGCACGCCGGTATATTGACGAATCCAGGTATGTAGAAAGTCGACATGCAGCGTCGAGTTGACGTAATAAAAATAGTGGCGACATGCTATCGGCAGGTTGTGCTGATACCGCTGATACCGCTCATGTTGCTGGTCGTCATGGCCATGCCCGCTACCAGCCATGCCCTCCAAGCGTTCCATGACGTGGCCGACACTGGCCAGCTGGGCGTGGTGCTGCGCTACGACCTGCTCGAAGACCAATCGGCCCGGCAGACCATTGCCGAGGTGCGCAACCGAGCCGACTGGCGCCATGTCAGCGGCCAATCACCACGCTTCGGCTATACCAGTTCGGCCTGGTGGCTGCGGCTGGAGTTGGGCAATTCGTCGGCGCAGGAACAAGACGTCGTGCTCGACCTGAAAACGCCGCTGCAGGATTATGTCGACTGGTATGTATTCGATGCCGATCTCGGCCAGTTGAAGACCAGCGTGGCGAGCGGCGACCGGCGCCCCTTCGACTATCGTTATCAGCGCAATCACACGCTGTCGCTGCCGCTCACGGTGCGCCCCGGCGAGCGCCTGCAGGTATACCTGCACATGGCATCGCATGACGGCATGCTCGAGGCGACGCCGCTGTCGCTGCTGTCGGCGCAAGACTTCAGGGCATACCGGTCGCAGGAAAAACTCTATCTGGGGGCTTATTTCGGTTGCGTGCTGGCGTTTTGCCTGTGCAGCCTGTTCCTGTATGTGCTGACCAAGGAAAATACCTATCTGCTGTTTTCGATATTCCTGTTCCTCACCGTGTGTACCAACCTTGCGTATTACGGCGTCAGTGCCGAGTTGCTGTTGCCTACCTATCCCGAGGCGAACAACCTGATGCTGATGGTGTGCTTTTCCACGGCAGGCGGTTCTTTCTTTCTGTTCGCCCGCAAGTTCCTGCGGCTGGCGGCGCATACGCCATTCGTGCTGATCTGTATCTACGACGCAGTGATCTGTTTGCTGTTCGCCGCCGTGACCTGGGTGTTTATGGCCGGATATGCGTCGTCTTACGCGGTCATCGGCTGTTTGATGTTACTTAATACCATGCTGCTGCTGGGGCTGGTGATCCGCATGTGCCTGCAGAAAAACGTCGATGCGCTGTTTTTCTTCATCGCCTTTTTACCGATGGGCACGTTATTGAGCCTGAAGCAGCTCAGTTTGAATAATGTGTTTACCGCCCAATATCTGCTGGAGAGAAATTTCTACCTGGCGCAGACCACCATCTTTGCCGTGGTGGCGCTTGGCTTTTCCATCGCTCATTCGATGAAGACCCTGCGCGTGGCCATGCACGATGCCCGCTCGCGCGAACTCGAGGCGGCCATTGCGCTCAAGGACAGCGAAGCAAAAATGTTTCACCTGGCGCGTGTCACCATGGCCGGAGAAATGACGGGCGCGGTGGCGCACGAGTTGAGTCAGCCGCTGAGTTCCATCCTGACCAACAGCCAGGCTGCGGAAATGATGATCAAGAGCCACCGGCTCGACCACGCAGCCCATCTGGCGATCGTGCTCGACACCATCCACCAGGCCAAGATGGCCACCGCCGTGATCGTCCGCGTCCGCCGTTTGTTGTTTCCCGGCACCCAGGCGGTGGACACGGTATATGTGCCCAGAGTGTATGCCACGGTGCAAAACCTGCTGCGCCATGACTTTACCCAGAAACAGATCTCGGTGATCGAGCAATGCGAACCCGGCCTGTATATCCGGGGCGACGCCATCCAGTTGCAGCAGGTCATGGTCAACCTGCTGATGAACGCGGTCGATGCTGTCAAGGACTTGCCGCCTGCACGGCGCACCATCACCCTGTCGGCGCGCCGCGCCAGCGAGCGTTACGCGTTGCTGTCGGTGGCCGATACCGGCTGCGGCTTCCCCACGAATTGCCAGGCCGAGATTTTCGCGGCTTTCTTCACCACCAAAGAAGGCGGGCTGGGCCTGGGGCTGAACATCTGCAAAAAAATCGTCAACGCCCACGGCGGCGAGATCACGGCCAGGCCGCTCGTTCCGCTGGGCTCCCTTGTAGAATTCACCATGCCTCTCGATGACTCCCGCTAAGCCTCCCTGTGTCTTCCTGATCGATGACGATCCCTTCATCCTGCGCTCGGTGGAACGGCTGTTTTTCGCGACCTCGTATGTGATCGAAGCCTATGGTTCGGCGCGGCAGTTTCTCGAGCATGCCAACCTTGAGCGCCATGGCTGCATCATTCTCGACATCTCCATGCCAGACATGCCAGGGCCGGCGTTGCAGGAGCACCTGCTGCACCGTCGATCGCTGTTGCCCATCATATTCCTGACCGGTAATGGCGATGTCGCCAACAGCGTGCGCGCCATGAAGCTTGGCGCCAGCGATTTCCTCACCAAGCCGGTGGAGGCGAATGTCTTGCTCGATTCGGTAGAGCTTGCCTTGGCGTTGAACCGCAAGCGGCTCGACGAGCGCGAACTGATCAACGGCATTCAATCACGCCTGGCGCTACTGACAAGGCGCGAGCGCCAGGTGCTGGACCTGGTGGTGGCCGGGCGGCTGAACAAGCAAATTGCTGCAGAACTGGGAACGGTTGAACACACGATCAAATTGCATCGTGCCAGTGTGATGCGAAAGATGGCAGTCGATTCAATCTCGGACTTGGTCACTGCAATGAACACGCTACGATTATTGCAACCGTAGCTTGGTATCCGCAGCCGATTCCAAGTCTGAGCTATCAGTTTCCCGATTCAGAAACTAAGGTCGTTTGTGCTATTTTCTTGCTATTGTTTCCGAATACCGAAACATATTATAAAAAAGCGATCAGCCGACCTTAATTTCTGAAAGTGGAAACTATGGCGCGACAATTCCCGCTCGTTCTACCTGGGGCCAGCAATACCGCTGATCGGAGATGCGTTCAATTCTGGCGCCGTTCAGAGGTTCCTTGAAAACCTCCTGCCGGAAGGACGTGCTCTCGATATCGCATCCATGATGAGCCAGATTCCCCAGATAGACGCCAACCATTTCGCATGACGACATTATCCGGCCGCCGGAATCCGATTCACCAGTACCTCACCACGCTCAAAGGCGCTGATGCTGTCGATGGTAGTCTGCATGATCTGGCCGATGGCTTCCTGCGTGAAAAACGCCTGGTGGCCGGTGACGATCACGTTGGGGAACGATACCAGCCGCTGGATCACGTCGTCGCAGATGATGGTCGATGACAGATCCTGGAAAAACAGGCTGGCTTCCTGTTCATACACGTCGATTGCCAGGCCGCCCAGCTGGCCCGTCTTCAGCGCTTCGGTGGCCGCGTGGGTGTCGATCAGGCCGCCGCGGCTGGTGTTGACCAGCACGCTGCCGCGCTTGGCGCGCGCCAGTGTTTGCGCGTTGACGATGTGGCGCGTGTCGTCGGTCAGCGGGCAATGCAGCGAGACCACGTCGCTGCTGGCCAGCAGTTCGTCCACCGACACATAGCGTCCGCCCAGCGCTTCGAAGGCGGCCGATGGATAGAGGTCATAGCCGATCACCGTGCAGCCAAAGCCGGCCATGATGCGCGCAAAAATGGTGCCGATCTTGCCGGTGCCGATCACGCCCACGGTCTTGCCATGCAAGTCGAAGCCCATCAGGCCGTCGAGGTCGAAATTGCCCTCGCGCGTGCGCACGCTGGCGCGGGCGATTTTGCGGTTGACCGCCAGCAGCAGGCCAACGGCAAATTCGGCAACCGAATGCGGCGAATAATCGGTCACGCGCACTACTGCAATTCCGTGGTGCTCGGCGGCGGCGGCGTCGATCTGGTTGTAGCCGGTGGAACGGGTGGCCACCAGCCGCACGCCCTGCTGCGCCAGGAGCGCCAGCACCTCGGCATCGACGGTGTCGTTGACGAACACGCAGACGGCCTCGCAGCCGCTGGCCAATGGTGCGCTGGCAAGCGTCAGGCGGTCTTCCAGGAAGCGCAGTTCGTGCCCCGCTGTGGCGTTGGCGCGCGTCAGCATGGTCTTGTCATAGCGGCGTGCGCTGAATATGGCGGTCTTCATTTTTTCGCCCTTTCATCATGATGGCGGTACATAAAAAAATGCTTGCTTCAAATGCATGAAAAACCATTAGAATCTATTGATAATATAGTAAGCGAAAGTTCTGTGCCCATGACTGCAATTAGCCTATTTATTAGCGCATTTCTTGCCAACCAGCCCCTGCTGGCCTTATTCCTCACCATCGCTATCGGTTACCTGCTGGGCGCGGTAAGCGTCAAGGGTTTGTCGCTGGGCTCGGGCGCGGTGCTGTTTGTCGGCCTGGCCGTTGGCGCGGTCGCGCCCAAGCTGGTATTGCCCGCCATGCTGGGCAACCTGGGCCTGCTGCTGTTTCTGTATGGCGTGGGGATCGCCTACGGCGCGCAATTTTTTCGTGGCCTGAGCACGGCCGAAGGCATGAAAGCCAACCTGGCGGCACTGATCGCGGTATTGGCGGCGCTGGCGCTCACGCTGCTCTGCGCCCGCTGGCTGCCGGACATCGACCTACCGCATGCGCTCGGTGCATTTGCCGGTGCCGGCACCAGCACGGCGGCTTTGCAGGCGGCGCTGGCGGTGTTTGGCACGGCGCCGGCCACCGGCTATTCCATGGCCTACCCGATCGGGGTGGCGGTGCCTATCGTGCTGCTGGGTCTCTACAATGCCTGGCGCAAGCCCAGCCTGTCGAGTGCGGCGCCAGCGTCGCTACACATGGAAGAAATCGACGTCACCGAGTTTTACGTGATCGGCATGACGCTGGCCGAAGCGGCGCGCAATCTGCCGGCCGGCATTTCTATCGTTGCCATCCGCCGCGGCCACCACAACCTGGTGGTCGATGACGGCATGCGCCTTGAACGCGACGACGTATTGCTGGTGGCCGGTACCGACAGCGCTGTGCTGCACGACGTTGCCACCCGCTTTGGCCCGTCTCACCCGGGCCGCATCCTGCATGATCGCAAGGACCTCGACTACGAGCGCTTCTTCATTTCCAGCGCCGCCGTGGCCGGCCTGTCGCTGGGGCAGTTAAAGCTTCCCGCAGAACTTCAGGCGCGCATCCTGCACCTGCGCCGCAACGACGCCGAACTGGCGCTGACGCCGCAGCGCCTGCTGGAGTTTGGCGACCGCATCGGCGTGCTGGCGCCGCGCGCCAGCTTCCCGGCGCTGCGCAAGTTGTTTGGCGATTCGATCCGCAGCACCGGCGAAATCAGTTACCTCAGCATTGGCGTTGGCGTTACGCTGGGGCTGGCGTTTGGCGCCATCCACTGGCCGCTGCCGCTGCTGGGTCATGTGTCGCTGGGCTTTGCCGGCCTGCTGCTGGTGGCGCTGCTGCTGGGCCGGCAACGGCGCACTGGCATCTTCCAGTGGGCCATGCCGCTGTCGGCCAACCTGGTGCTGCGCAATTTTGGCCTGACGCTGTTCCTGGCGGTGGTCGGCATTTCGTCGGGCGCCACGTTTGCCGCTACCTTTGCCGAAAACGGCGTGCTGTACCTGCTGCTGGGCAGTGCTATCGTCTCGGTGATGGTCATCGTCACCATGCTGCTGGCGCTGCTGGTATTCCGCCTGCCGTTCGACAGCGTGGCCGGCATCGTCGCCGGCGCCACCGGCAACCCGGCCATCCTGGCGTTTGCCAACCGCATCGCACCCACCGACCGGCCGGACGTCGGTTACGCGATGATTTTTCCGTCGATGACGGTGCTGAAAATCCTGCTGGTGCAGCTGGTTGGCATCTGGGCGCAATAGCAGGCGGTCCACGCTTTGATGCGTTATAGATAAGACTTAATACGCTATATTGAATCATCTATAACGCATTCATTTCGTATGATTGATTTAAAGATGGTACCTTATGCTGCATAAGGTCCTGTTTATGAATCAACGATATCATGCCTAAAAAACTTTCCACGACTGAGCCCACGCCCACACTCGTACTCGAGCGCTTGCGCGCCTGGGGCCGCTGCATCTATCTGCAGCGGCGGCGCCAGCGCATCACCGCCATCGATTTATCCGCCCGCATGGGTGTTTCGCGCACCACGCTGCTGCGCCTCGAAAAAGGCGACCCCGGCGCCGGTGCCGACGCTTACCTGACTGCGCTGCTGGCGCTTGGTGTACTCGACCAGGCGGCGCCACCATTGCCTGTGGCCTTGTGGCAGGGCGACTACGGCCAGCGGGTACGCCTGAACAAAGGCGAGAAGGATGCCGGCGATGACGATTATTTCTAAGCCGCTCTACGTCTACCTGCAACGGCCCGACAACGGCGAGTGGATTACCGCCGGCCGCTATACGCTCAATCAGCGCGGCGAGGGCGTGTTCAGGTATGCGCCGTCGTATGTCGATGGCGGTTTTGCCTGGGCCATCGATCCGCGTAACCTGCCGTTTTTACCGGGCGCCGAAACGGTGGCGCCCAGGTACCAGGGCTTGCACGATGTCCTGCGCGACGCCGGTCCCGATGCCTGGGGACAGGCTTTGCTGCGCCGCGAGCACAATCTGCCCGAGGATGCCACGCCGCTGCAATACCTGCTCAAGGCCGGTAATGGCGATCGCTGGGGCGCCCTGGCGGTGGGTTTCCAGGCAAAGCCACTGGCCGCAACCATCAATGCACCGGGCTTGCCGCAACTGGGCGAGGTGATTGAAGAATTGACGGCCATGGCCGCGCGCCGTCCTGCGCTCCGCGAAAAAATCCGCAAGCGGCTCGTGCAGAGCGCCAGTGTGGGGGGCGCCCGGCCCAAGGCCACGGTGCGCGGCGAGCATGGACAGTTTTGGCTGGTCAAGCCGGAAATTGCCACCGATGTGGCGGACATTCCGCGTCTTGAGCATTTTTGCCAGCAATGGGGCGCCGCCAGCGGATTGCATTTTGCCCTGACCGTGTATCACCCTTCGGCCGGCGGACGCAGTGCGGTGCTGGTGCTGCGCTACGATCGCAGCGGCCAGCAACGCCATCTGTGCATCAGCGCCGCGTCCCTGCTGCAAGCGGAATATCCTGGCTTGCACCAGACTGACCGCTGGAGCTATCCGCGCCTGTCGGAAGAGTTGCGCCTGGCCGGCGGCGCTGCTGCACTCGGATAAAGCCGAGGACTTTTCATCTGAACACAAAATGTAGCACCGCTTGAAGACACCTCGAAAACTACTGCGCGGCTCGCTACGGTTTTTGAGGTGCCTTGAGCAACTTCCAATCGCTTTACAGCGAATTGCGGATACTCGCCTGACTGTGGTGATCGAGCGGCGGCGGCCACGACTTTAGCGCGGGCTGGCCAGCGCCGCCACCACCGCTTCACCCAGCGCCTTGGCCGAAGCTGGATTCTGGCCGGTGATCAGGCGGCCATCGATGACGACCTTGTTTTCAAAAACCGGTGCTTCTTCAAACGTTGCGCCGGCGTTTTTCAACGCCGCTTCCAGTTCGAAGGGCACGATGGTGTCGTACTTGCGGTCGCGCTCCTCTTCCGCCGTGAACGAGGTCAGCCGGCGGCCCTTGATCAGGGGCTCGCCATTGGCGAGCTTGACGTTGACCAGTCCTGCGGGACCGTGGCATACCGCGCTGATCACGGCATTTCGCTCGTACATGCTGCGGATGATGGCGATCAGCTCGGGATTCTTGACGAAATCCCACATCGGAC
>JBEVNE010000233.1:0-25374 GCA_040508275.1 Duganella sp. | reverse complement strand
TGGTATTGATGACAGTTATTGGGTATGTCGGTTATAACACCTACAGCCGTGATGGACTGAATTTCCGTCCGGTTCAACAGCAGGTGAATAACCTATATCCGGCCGCATCCCGTGCTTATGAACACAATTTGGGGGAAAGCTTTAAAAACTATCATGGGCAACCAGATGTTCCCAAACCCGTGATTTTGGTGGTAGGGGATTCATACGTTCACAGCTGGGGCATTGCACTAAGTCGCACCATCAATCTTGATGCCTACGACATTGTTAATGTTTCATATTTGGGGTGTGCGGTGAATCTGGACGCTGGACGAATAGCTGTAAAGTCTTCTGCCGAGAAGCATGATCAGAATTGCAGCGCATTCGAAAAATTTCTCAATGATCCCTCTATCATGAGCAGGGCTGTATCGTTGATGCTGGTCAGTCACAGGCCTTTTGAGTACGGCGCCAATACGTTCAGGTTTGATCTGATAAAATTTTTATTGGCCAAAAAGCCTGGACTTGAGGTTTTTGTATTCGGAAATTATTTCCAACTTAATCCTGGCGATTTTCCGTCTTGTGAAAAGCTCATGGTCAAAGCAAGGAAGGGGGCTGAGGTTTGTATCAAGTACGCCAGCTACCCTGTGCAGGGTAAAAAAATTGAATCAGAACCGCTCTATCCAGCAGGTTTGAATTTTTCCTACATTGATTTTGGCCGGATTGTCTGTCCTGCCCAAGACGCTACCTGTCCGTCGAGCGTGAACGGCGTTCCCTTCATGACTGACTGGAATCATCTTACCGCGACCTTCCTTGTTCAACATCTGCCCACTGTATTCAAACAAACTGAAGCGCTTAAAAAATTTGTTCGTTAGGGAAACTTGAAAACCGTAGCGGGCTGGGTAGCGGGTTTTCCGAGCTTCCTTTAATATGAGCACACGCGCACCTCAGCCCCACAGCTTGCCGCTGCCGGTATCGAGATAGGTCAGATACAGCCGCAAGTCGAACTCATACTGGTGGTAATTGGGCTCCATGTAGGTGCACAGCTTGTAGAACGCCTTGTCGTGCTGTTTTTCCTTGACGTGCGCCAGCTCGTGCACGGCGATCATGCGCAGCAATTCCAGCGGCACTTCCTTGAACATGGTGGCAACGCGAATCTCGTGCTTGGCCTTGAGCTTGCCGCCTTGCACGCGCGAGATGGCCGTGTGCAGGCCCAGCGCGTGGTTGATCACGTGGATCTTGCTGTCGTAGGCGACCTTGTTGATCGGCTCGGCGTTGCGCAGGTGTTCCTCGCGTAATTCCTGCACGTACTGGTAAAGCGCCTTGTCGGTGCGGATATCGTGCGCTTTGGCATAGCGCTTGCGCAGGACATCTCCAACCTTGTTTTGGGCCAGCAATTGCGAAACCTGCTGTTGGGTTTGCTCGGAATAAGCGCTCAGGTATTTCAGGGAAGACATGGCAGGGCGGCGGCGGGACGATCGGGAGCGCCACTGTAGCATAGCTGCCTAGTTCTATTTGCCTACATGCATCTTCCGTCAGTCGCTATATAATCAAGTATATGACGGTCACCCGGCCGGCTTTACTTGTGAGGAGTGACGATGCGGAAGATGAACACGATGTTGGTACTTGCGGTAGCTGCAGTGCTCGGTACGGCTGGCACGGCGGTGTCGGCAGCCGAGATCACGGTGTCGGCGGCGGCCAGCCTGACCAACGCCTTCAAGGAAATCGGCGCGGCGTATGAAAAAGAGCATCCCGATGACAAGGTGCTGTTCAACTTTGCCGCCTCCGACCCGCTGGTGCAGCAGATCAGCAAGGGTGCGCCGGTCGATGTGTTTGCCTCGGCCGACCAGGAAGCCATGGACAAGGCGGATAGCCTGAAGTTGCTGGCGCCAGGCAGCCGCAAGAACTTTGTCGCCAATACTCTGGTGCTGATCACGCCGGTCAACGGCAAGCATGTGATCAAGGGGCTCAACGATCTGCAACAGGCGGCGGTGACCCGCGTAACGCTGGGCAATCCTGCCAGCGTGCCGGTGGGCCGCTACACGCGTGGTGCGCTGGAGCAGGCCAAACTGTGGAGCGTGGTCGAACCCAAGGCCATTTACGGCACTTCGGTGCGTCAGAGCCTCGACTATGTCGCGCGCGGCGAGGTCGATGCCGGCTTTGTCTACGCTACCGATGCTGCCGTGCAAAAAGACAAGGTCACGGTGGTGGCGACGATACCCACCACCACCCCCATCACTTATCCGATCGCCTTGATCGCCAGGGGGCCGCAGCTGGAAGCGGGCCGCAAATTTGTCGATTACGTGATGGCGCCGGCGGCGCAGGCGGTGCTGGCCAAATACGGCTTCATCCGTCCCTGATACGGGTGTGACATTTTGAGCAGTTTCTTGACTGAGCCGGCGTGGATCGCCCTGCGCCTGTCGCTCAAGGTGGCTTGCTGGGCCACCTTGCTGGCCCTGGTGTTTGGATTGGCGTTCGGCTATTTGCTGGCGCGCAAGCGCTTTCCGGGCCGTGAACTGCTCGACGCCGTGCTGACCTTGCCGATGGTGATGCCGCCGACGGTGCTCGGCTACTACCTGCTGGTGCTGATCGGCCGCGAGGGCGTGATCGGCGCCTGGCTGATGCAGCATTTCGGCATCAACCTGATCTTTACCTGGCAGGCGGCGGTGATCGCGGCGGCCGTGGTGGCGTTTCCGCTGGTGCTCAAGGGAGCGCGCGCCGCTTTTGAGACGGTGGACCAGCAACTCGAGCAGGCCGCCACGGTGCTGGGCGTGCCGCCGTTTGGCGTATTCCTGCGCGTGACGCTGCCGCTGGCCTGGCGCGGCGTGCTCGGTGGCACCTTGCTGGCGTTCGCCCGCTCGATGGGCGAATTCGGCGCCACCCTGATGGTTGCCGGCAGCATCCCCGGCAAAACCCAGACCTTGTCGATTGCCGTCTACGAGGCGGTGCAGGCGGGCCAGGACGATAGCGCCAACCTGCTGGTGATCATCACGTCGCTGGTGTGCATCAGCGTGCTGGTGGCGGCCAACAAGCTTACTCCCAACCGCCATCTGCAGGCCTGACCATGCAAATCAAAGTCGATATCCGCAAGACCCTGCGCTCGGGCGAGCGCCGCTTTGAACTCGATGTGCAGTTTGAATCGGCCAGTTCGCGCGTGGTGATTTATGGCGCCTCCGGCGCCGGCAAAAGCCAGTTGCTCAAGGCGGTGGCCGGCCTGATGACACCGGACAATGGCCACATCGAGCTGGCCGGACGCTGCCTGTTCCGCCGCATGGGGCAGGGCGCCCGCATCGACCTGGCGCCACAGCGCCGGCGTGTGGCTTATCTGTTCCAGGATTATGCGCTGTTCCCGCACTTGAATGTGCGGCAGAATATCGCCTTTGGCCTGCAGCGCGGCTGGCGTAATCCGTTGGTGCGCGTGGATGGCGCGGCGGTACGCTACTGGCTGGAAGCGTTCGAGCTCGAACACGTGGCGCTGCAATTGCCGCACCAGTTGTCGGGCGGCCAGCGCCAGCGTGTGGCGCTGGCGCGTGCGCTGGCGCCGCAGCCGGACGCCTTGCTGCTCGACGAACCGTTTGCCGCGCTCGATCCGGCTTTGCGCGAACGCATGCGCGCCGAGCTCGACGCGCTGCAGCGCCGCCTGGCCATCCCGATGATCTTGATTACCCACGATCCCGAGGACGTGCGCTTTTTTGGCGAACACGTCTTGCGCATGGCGCAGGGACGTATTGAGGAGCAGTCATGCCCATAACCGATACCAACCCGGATAGCAAGCTGGACAATAAGCTGGACAATAAGCCGCCCTTGGCCTTGCAAGGCCAGGTCTGGATGACCGTGGGCGAGCAAAAACTGGGCGGACAGGACCGCATGGCGCTGCTGTCCGCTATTGCCATCCACGGTTCGATCACGGCCGCCGCCAAGGCCGTGGGCCTCAGCTACAAGGGCGCCTGGGACGCCATCGAGGCAATGAACAATCTTGCCGGCGAGCCGTTGCTGGAGCGGGCGGCAGGTGGCAAGGGCGGCGGCGGTACCCGGCTGACGGCGCGCGGCGCGCAACTGGTGGAAAACTTTGCCAAGATCGAGGAAGAACACCGCAAGTTTGTCGCGCACCTGAGCAGCCAGTCGCATGCGCTGGCCGATGACTTTTTGATGATACGGAAAATGAACATGAAAACCAGCGCCCGCAACCAGTTCAGCGGCAAGGTGGTGCACGTGACAGAGGGCGCCGTTAATGATGAAGTGACGCTGGAAGTGGTGGGCGGTCAGCACATCGTCAGCACCATTACGCGCGAAAGCCGCATCAGCCTCGGCCTGGCGCCCGGTGCGGAAGCGTTTGCGCTGGTCAAGGCGTCGTCGGTGATTGTGGTGGTGGTGGATGGCAATGAGGATGAGCGCAAGTCCGGCCGCATGCGCCTGTCGGCCCGCAATCAATTGGCCGGCACCATCAGCCGTGTATTGCCCGGCGCTGTCAATACCGAGGTGAGTATTGCACTGCCGGGCGGCGCCGTGATTGCCGCCATGATCACGCGCGACAGCAGCGCGGCGCTCGAGCTGGTCGAGGGCGCTGCGGTACTGGCGGTGTTCAAGGCCTCCAGCGTGATCATTGGCGCTTCCACGTAGCGTGGCCCAAGGCCACTAGCGCTGGCCGTCCGCCTTGCTGCCCTGGCGGCTGGCGCTGCGCGACGACTGTTCGGAACCGGCGCTGCTGGCATTGCTGTTGCCGCCACCATTTTTTTCTGCCGCGGCGGCGCGCGCGGCCGATTGCCGGCTTTCTCCGCCCTTGCGGCCGATGGCAGCCATGTGTTCGCGATTGCGGCTGACCGCCTCGCCGCCTTTTTGCCCGGCGCGGCGCGCTTCCTCGGAATCGAATTCGTGCGCCGTGCCTTTTTGGTGCGCCGCCTGCCCGCCCTTGCTGGCGATGCTGCGCTGGGTGGCTTCGTCCATGGCGGCAAAACCGCGTTTGGCCGGGACCTTGGGCTTCGGTTGATCGCCGCTGGTTTCGTGACGTTGATTGGTGCTTGCCATTGCTGCCTCCTGATGGATAGTGGGTGATTGCCGCTGGATGACACGGCCTATGTGATGTGGGGTGGACAGCCTTGTGTGTAGCCGCCCTGAGTGGTTAGAGGCACAAGCTTGTTGAAAGTTCCATCGGTCGCAGCAGAGAAAATCGAGCCTGGTATTGCGCAGTTTTACGGCAAGGCCCCAGCCGTGCGACAATACCGGCCTCGTAATAATCTTGTTGACATAGAAATTGACTGTGGCGGCCATGACCCATCCCGAATACATCCTTACTCTTTCCTGCCTCGACCAGCGCGGCATCGTGCATCGCGTCTCCGGGTTTTTGGCCGATCATGGCTGCAATATCATCGATTCCGCCCAGTTTGGTGACAGCGCCTCGCAGCTGTTCTTCATGCGCGTGCATTTTTCGCTGGAAGACGGCGGCATCAACGACGAGCTGCTGCGCGCCGATTTCGCCGTGCTGGCGACCGGCATGAAGCTCGACTGGGAACTGCGCGACGCCCACTACAAGCCGCGCGTGATGCTGATGGTGTCGAAGATCGGCCATTGCCTGAACGACTTGCTGTTCCGCTACAAGAGCGGCCTGCTGCCGGTGGAAATTCCGGCCATCGTTTCGAACCACATGGATTTCTACCAGCTGGCAGCGAGCTACAACATTCCGTTCCACCACCTGCCGCTGGCCACTGGCGCACCGCAGGAAGCCAAGCTGGCGCAGGAAGCGCGCGTACTCGACCTGATGCAGCAGCACCAGATCGACCTGGTGGTGCTGGCGCGCTATATGCAGATCCTGTCGCCGGGCATGTGCACCGCCCTGAAAGGCAAGGCGATCAATATTCACCATTCTTTCCTGCCCAGCTTCAAGGGCGCCAAGCCTTACGCCCAGGCCCATCATCGCGGCGTCAAGCTGATCGGCGCCACTGCGCACTTTGTCACCGGCGACCTCGATGAAGGTCCGATCATCGAGCAGGACGTCGAGCGCGTCGATCACTCGATGGACGCCGAAACGCTGTCTGCCATCGGCCGCGACGTCGAGTGCGTGGTGCTGGCGCGCGCCGTGAAATGGTTTGTCGAGCACCGCATTTTGCAAAACGGCGACAAGACCGTCGTCTTCAAATAAGAGAATTTCCGATGGCCCTCAAAGCAACAATTTACAAAGCCGAGCTGTCAATTGCGGACATGGACCGCAATTACTATGGCACGCACGCGCTGACTCTGGCCAAGCATCCGTCCGAAACCGACGAGCGGGTGATGGTGCGCCTGCTGGCATTTGCCATCCACGCCAGCGATGCGCTGACCTTCACCAAGGGCCTGTTCGATGTCGATGAGCCGGACCTGTGGCAAAAAGACCTGACCGGCGCCATCGAGCTGTGGATCAACGTTGGTCAGCCTGATGAAAAAATCATGCTCAAGGCCAGCGGCCGCTCCGAGCGCGTAGTGGTGTACAGCTACGCGGCAACCAGCAATATCTGGTGGAAAGGCCTGGCCAACAAGGTCGAACGCTGCAAGAACCTGACCGTGATCGACCTGCCATCGGAAGCCACCGAACAACTGGCGCTGATGGCCCAGCGCACCATGCAACTGCAATGCACGATCCAGGATGGCCAGATCTGGCTGACCGACGGTACCAACACCGTGGAAATCGGCCGTGAAACGCTGAAAGGCGAGCGCTGATCCACATTAAGTAAGAGCTTGTTTCAAAACGAGCGCAGCAAGGCGTGGCGACGAAGGCAGTGCGTTTGCACGGCGAGGAGCCACAACGACGCTGCGGTCTTTTTGAAACGGCCTCTCAGCAGGTTTGACACAGATCAAACCTGACGCTTTCCACAAGCGATCTCGTCAACTTAGTGCAGGAATACACTCTGTGCATGAACAGACAGAGTGACATCTTGTACAAACAGCTCTTCGCCCATCCCGAAATCCTGCGCGAACTGCTCACCGGCTTTTTGGCCGCCGACTGGGCCCATACGCTCAACGTTGCAAAATGAATTCAGTGAAATGGATTTGGATATTGAGGAGGTACCAGTCATGTTATTTGATCAAAAATTCAAGCGGTATGAGGATTTACTCGAGTTTGAGGCCATTGAGCGGGGGCGTGTCAAAGGCCGAGTTGAGGGATTGGAGGAGGGGCGGCAGGAAGGCGGACAGGAAGCCTTGCGGACTACGCTGCAAGATGTACTGAAAATCGCGGAGCGAACTGGTGGTCATGCGTTCCAGGCGGATATGTCCGAAAAAATCGCTGCGGCCAACGCCGAGCAGTTGAGGTCATGGATCGGGTCGCTTTTTCGCGGTCAGGACCCGCAGCAGCTGTTTGCACAGGATTGATGCGGGCTTGGGGTATCATGCGGGGTTCAGGCTATACCAAGCCGTTTTACCTCTCTTTTTATCTCCCATGCTGATCATCACCATCAAACAGGGCAAGGAAAAATCCTTGCTCGCAGGCGACCCCTGGATTTACCCCACCGCGATTGATAAAGTCGACGGCAAGCCGCAGGAAAAAATGAAACCCGGCTCAACGGCCATCGTGCAGAGTTCCTCGCGCCAGTTCATCGGTCGCGCAGCCTACAACAGCAAATCGCAGATCCGCGCCCGCATGTGGAGCTACAAAGAAGACGAACCGGTCGATCACGCCATGATGAAGCGCCGCGTCAAGGCTGCCATTGCCAAGCGCGCCGAAGCCGTGCGGACCGCCCACCCGCAGGCGCTGGTGCCGGTGGTTCTGGGCGACCAGGACGGCCTGTCCGGCCTGATCGTCCATAGCTGGGGCGGCGTGAGCGGGTATCTGATTTGCCAGTTCCAGTCGGGCGGCGTCGATGCCTGGAAAGTACCGATCGTCCAGGCCTTGCTGGCGGAAACCGGTTGCCCCAATGTCTATGAACGCTGCGACGAACTGATCCGCAAAGGCGAGGGGTTGCCGCTGATCCAGCGTGAGCTGGCCGGCGAGGCGCCGCCTGATCACGTGCTGGTGGTCGATGGCAAAGAGCGTTTCAGCATGGACTTGCGTACCGGTTTCCGCTATCCCAAGCTGCGTGCCTGAGATAAGGACGGCGGACTGTTGTAGAGGTTTCTAAAACGCAACTCCACCACTGACGAAAGTTGCTCTCTGGACTTATAATCGAATCATCGACACCACCGAGAGCACCATCCAGATGGACCACCACCAGTCGTCGCAGATCCGCACTCTGACGTACATCGAAAACGAAGATCATCCGGTCTTCGGCACACTGGTCGAGCAGATACTGCACCTGCTGAATTCAAAGCTGACCTTCAGCGACATCCTGATCCACCAGAACAGTCCTTTGCTGTTGCGTCAGCCCAAGGGACTGGTGGCGGTCAGCGATTCACCGATTACGCGCGAAGAGCTGGAAGAATTTTTCGAGGTGGTGGAACCCAACTGGTCCGAGCGCATCCAGGACCGCGCCTTTGACCGCGGGGTGGACCTGCACACCGCGCGTATCCGCGCCAACTGTTTTACTTTCCCGGGCACGAAACGGCTCGGTTGCGTGATCCGCCGTT
This sequence comes from Duganella sp., assembly GCA_040508275.1. Classification (GTDB taxonomy): domain Bacteria; phylum Pseudomonadota; class Gammaproteobacteria; order Burkholderiales; family Burkholderiaceae_D; genus Rugamonas. Next base: position 16,869 of record JBEVNE010000233.1, on the reverse strand, counting down.
TTCCGCGCGAACCGATGGCGCTGAACCAGATCGGCTTGCGCGCCCATGAACAGGCTTTTGCCAAGCTCACCAGCGGCCTGGTGCTGATCATCGGCGACACCTGCCAGGGCAAATCGACCACGATTGCCGCCATGCTCGACGACATCAACAAGCACCGCTCAGGACACATCATCACCATTGAAGACCCGGTGGAAACCTTGATACCGCAGCGCCAGTGCGTGATCACCCAGCGCGAAGTGGGCGCCGATGGTGACGTCGAAAGTTTTTACCTGGGCGCGCTCGATGCGCTGCGCGAGCGGCCGGATGTGATCGTCATCGGCGAGATCCGCGATGCCCAGACTGCGCAGGAAGCGCTGGCACTGGCCGAATCGGGCCCGCTGGTGCTCGCTTCGCTGCATGCGCGTTCGACCGAACTGGGACTGCAAAAAATGGTGCGCCTGCTTGGCAATGCAGAGCCGCAATCGCAGGCGCTGGCGCATGCCTTGCGCGGCGTGCTGTGCCAGGCCCTGCTGCCGTCGGTCGAGGGGGAACGCTACTACCTGGCCACCGAATGCCTGACGCCGAACCAGGAAGTGGTGGACATGATTGCCGGCGGCCAGTTGTCGGCGCTGCGCGGCTGGATGGCGAGCAAGACCACCGAAGGCTGCCACACCATGAATGCCTCGCTGCGCGTGCTGCTGGCAGAGGGCAAGATCGCGGTCGAAGATGCGCGCAACGCCACCACCGACAGGCTCGGCTTTTCAGCCTACCACTGAACGGCACCGCGAAAAACCTACTGCGCGGCCCGCTACGGTTTTTCGAGGTGCCCGACGCCTGACGGCTGGCGCCTAGTCGAGCGGCACCGCGCGGTAGCGGTTGATTTCGGTGGCGCTGACCGGCGCCGCCTGATTGCCCCAGCTGCCGCGCAGGTATGACAGTAGTTGCGCCACTTCGGTATCGTCCAGCACGTGGCCAAACGCCGGCATGCTGTAGGGGCGCGGATTGCCGGCCGTGGCTGCGGCAAAACCGCCGTTGAGGATTATTCTGACCGGGTTGACCACCGGCGCCGTGTTCAGCGCCTGGTTGCCTGCCAGCGCCGGATAGTGGGGGGCTTGTCCGCCGCCGTTGGCGCCATGGCAGTCCACGCAGTGCTTCTGGTACAGGCGGGCGCCGGCGGCGATAAAGGCTGCCGCCTGCGCACTGTCCTGGCGCTTGCCGGCAGGTTTTTCTTTCACCTCAGGCGATGGCGGCAGCGAGCGCAGGTAAAGCGTCATGGCGGCGATGTCGGCGTCGCTCAGGTGCTGCAGGCTTTGTTGTACCACTTGCGCCATCGGGCCGCTCATGGTGGCGCGCGGCGCCACGCCGGTTTTCAGCAAGGCCGGCAAATGTTCTGCGGGCCAGTCGGCCAGTGCGCTGCCCGTGCCAGCCTGCAAGGGCGGTGCGTACCAGCCCAGCGGGTCCAGCAGCGCTCCGGACAGGCTCTCGCCGCTGCTGGCGCCCAGCCAGTTGCGCGGACTGTGGCAGGCGCTGCAATGCCCCAGTCCCTGCACCAGGTAGGCGCCGCGATTCCAGTCCAGCGACTGCCTGCTGTCCACCTGGTATTCGCCGGGGCGGAAGTACAGCGCGCGCCAGGCTGCCAGCAATAACTGCTGGTTGTAGGGGAAGCGCAGCCGGTGCTGCTGGTTGGCCTGTTGCACCGGCGTGAGCGTGCGCAGCCAGGTATGGAGCGCGTCGGCGTCATCTCGGCTGATGCGCGTGTAGTTGGGGTAAGGAAAAGCCGGATAGAGCAGGCGGCCGCCCTTGCTAACGCCATGGTGCAGCGCGCGCCAGAAATCGTCGGCACTCCAGCGGCCAATGCCGGTGTCCAGGTCCGGCGTCAGATTGGGTGTCATGATTTCGCCAAACGGCGTGGCGATGGCGCGTCCGCCGGCGTACTCGGGGCCGCCGCGCACCGTGTGGCAGGCCATGCAGTTGCCGGCACGCGCCAGGTAGGCGCCGCGCGCCAGACGCGCATCATGCGGCGCCTGAGTCTGGATGCTGGCGTTGCCGGTAATGGTGCCCGCTGTGCTGGCGCTGACCCCGCCGCAACGCAGCGGCAAGGTGGTGATGCTATTGGCGGAAGCAGGGTGGGCCTTGTTGTCGGCAGGCTGGCGGCCCAGCCAGGCCGATACGGCGGCCACATCGCTTACGCTGAGCCGCCCCGCGATGTCGGCCATGCAGTCGGGAGCGTGGGCGCGGCGCGCGCCGCTTTTCCAGGCGCCGAACTGGGCGTTGATGTAATCGCTGGGCAGGCCGAGCAGGCCCGGGATGGCTGGTTCCACGCCCGCCAGCGACGCACCGTGGCAACTGGCGCAGGCGGGAATCTTCCGGCTGGCGTCGCCGTGTCTGACCAGTTGCTGGCCACGCGCCAGGCTGGATGCGCTGGCGTGTGCGCTACTGCCGCCGGGCGCGGAAGGCGGGTAATCTGGCTGCTGGGCGGCGAAAAACGCGGCGATCTCGCGCAGGTAGTCGTCCGACAGGTGCGCCACCATGTAGCGCATCGTCGCATGCTGGCGGCGGCCATCGCGGAAGTTGACGAGCTGGTGATACAGATAGCCGGCTGGCTTGCCGGCGATGCGCGGAAAATAAGCGTCGCGCTTTTCCTTCACCGCGTGACAGGCGGTGCAGGCGGCCACGCGCTGTTGCAGGGTATCCGCAGGAATGGTGTTGGCTGCACGGGCCGCCGGCGCCAGGTTCAAGACGCAGCTGAGGGCGATGCAGGCCGGTATGGCTGCCCGCCGAAATATGCTATCCGCTACACGATCTGTCACCGGTATCTCCTCTGGTGGCGGCCTTCGGACGAGGCCATCAGGCTAGCATATACCTGTGTTGCCAGATAATACAGTGGACAGAAAGCCTATGCTGGCGTATCGCGCGCCGTATCGCGTGGCGGACGTGGCAGCCGCACCGCTTTCATGGGCTTGAGCTGGCCGCCTTCGGCCAGCCACTGCCGATACACGCGCAGCGCCACCTGGGCATCATCGGCGGCATACAGCAGCTGCGCTGGGCTGAGGCGGGGCAGCGACCAGTTGGTGGTCGAGATTTTCTTGGATTTCTGCAAAGCCTGGCCAAAGAACCTGGCCACGGCGGTCTTGGCGCCCAGGTCGTTTTTCTGGCCCGGTGCGCGCAGCGCCACCGACAGATCGACCACGCCGCTGGCACGAATGGCCAGCTTGGCATACAGGCGCTTGACGTCGTCCGACAGGCCAAAGCCGATCTTGAGCGGTGCAGCCGGTTCCAGTATCGCTTGCAACACCGCCAGCGTGGCAGCGTCGGCATTGGTGCCGATCTGGAACAGCCAAGCCTGCTGGTCGGTGGCAAACTGGATCAGGTGCGGACCTGTTGACACTTCGCCCTTGGTAAACGTCGGCTTCGATTCGGTATCGAAGCCGATCGCGTCGCAGGCGAGCAGGACTGCGAGGGCGGCGTTGGCCTGTTCCGCAGTCTTGACGAGGTGCACATCCGCCAGCCGTATGCCCTGGTAGGGCGGCAAAGGCGGCGCCGCTGGCGGCTGCCGATTCAATGAATCCAACGTGCCGGCCCGGATTTATTTGCGCGAGAACTTGGCGGTCAGCTGGTTCAGCTTGTCCGCACGCACGCGGGCAGCTTCTTCAGCAGCGGCCGCTTCACGCTCGGCTTTTTTGCGTTCGGCTTCTTTTTTGAAGCGTTCCTGCAATACCTGGGTGGCGTGGGCGCGGTGGGTGTCGGTGACTTCGGCGCCGGCTTTGCCGTCGAGGTCGTGACGCACCTTGGCTTTTTCCATGACCTTGAGGTAACGCAGCGAGCCGGTATGGATGCCGAGCGCGGTGCGCATGATCTTGCGGTTCAGGTCAGGCATGACGGCCAGAATTTGCTTGTCGATACCGATCGACAAGGGCAGAAAATCGCGGAAAGCCGGGAACTCGGTTTGCAGCTGCTTGAGCAGGCTGCGAGGCGTCATGGCCGCTGCAGGTGCAGCAGCCGGGGTGGCCGCGGTGGTTTCAGTGGTCGCAGGCGAAGGGGTAAGGCTAGTGTTCATCGACTTCATAGGTTAGAGCAACAGCCGCCAGCATATCATGCAGCCCTGCAGAATGCAGTGCCTTTTCGGCCACCGTGCCATTTCCATCACAGCGTGGCGAGCTGATCTTGGGATGACGGGCGTGCGCTGGGCGGCAGAAATGTGTATAATGTCCGACGCACCACGCAGTACGGTGTGCTTCAGTCAGGTACAGGTATGGATTAGTATGGATCAGTATGCATTAGTGGCATACATTTCGGCATACATTGCCCTCTCCTCATTCTTCACTGAAAAGAGAAACAAGCCCGTGGCTGGAAGCGGGCTTTTTTTATTCCGCAGGATCATCGTCAGCTAAATTACAACATTCCATCGATGCGCCACGCGCCTTATCTGCTTAGCCGGATGGTTGCGCGCCTGGTGCAGGCTATGGTTTTGTAATCCGCCGCCGCTACGCAACGAGAGATTTTAATGACAAAAACGCCGAAAACTTTAACGCTGTCCGTCAAAACCGCGCGCACCAGCTCCGCACCGCTGGTGGTGCCGAAGACGACTCTATCTTATGTCATCGATAATGCGCAAGAGGCAGCGAGCAAAGTAACGGTAGTCAAAAAGAAAACTCGCCTGAGCTCGGCTGCCGTGGATGCGGTAGCCGCCGTGCCTGCAGCTGCCGATACGCCGGCCAAAACCGTCAAGCTGGCGCACAAAATCGATGCGGACAGTGCTGCTGCGCCAGCCGTCGTGGTCAAGGCTGCGCCAAAATCGAAACTGGTCAAGGCGGTCAAGACCGAGCCGGCGCCAGTGCTCATCAGCACCGCCGGCACGGCCGTCAGCCAGGTCACCGACGCCGCCACGCTGGCTTCCATCGATACCTCGGGCTACCTGCTGCCTAGCGTCAAGGTGCCGGGCCGCCGTGGCCGCAAGCCTTCTGAATTCACGCCTGAGAACGACGAAGTCGCCGCACTGAACGCCGTTGAGCGCGCCGAACTGAAGGCGGTATCGAAGGCGCGCGAGCGCAAGGCCAAGGGCGGCGCCGATCTGCTCGGCCTCGATCCGAAAAGCTCGGCGGAAGAGCTCGAACGCCGCCGCGCGCAGATCAAGAACCTGATCAACATGGGCAAGGAGCGCGGCTTCCTGACCTACGCCGAGATCAATGACCAACTGCCGGAAAACATCATCGATCCCGAAGCGATCGAGGGCATTATCGCCACCTTCAACGATATGGGCATCGCGATTTACGAGCGCGCGCCCGATGCCGAATCGTTGTTGCTGAGCGACAGTGTGGCCACCGTCACCTCCGATGACGAGGTGGAGGCGGCTGCCGCCACTGCGCTGTCGACCGTCGATTCCGACTTTGGCCGTACCACCGACCCGGTGCGCATGTATATGCGTGAAATGGGCGCCGTGGCGCTGCTCACGCGCGAAGGCGAGATCGAGATCGCCAAGCGTATCGAAGGCGGTCTGAAAGACATGATCCAGGCAATTTCCGCCTGCCCGACCACCATCGCCGAAATTATCGCGCTGGCGCAAAAAATCGAAGCCGATGAAATGAAGGTCGATGATGTCGTCGATGGCTTTGTCGACGCCGACGAAGGCACGGCCGCTCCTGCCGTCAGCACCGCTGCAGCAGGCGGCGACGATGACGAGGAAGAAGAACTCGACGAGGAAGAAGAGGAAGAAGAAGCGGGCGCCGCCGGCGGCGGTGCGGCCGGTTTCTCGACCGAACAACTGGCGCAGCTGAAAAAAGCGGCGCTGGAAAAATTCGACCATATCTCGAGCCAGTTCGAAAAAATGCGCAAGGCCGCCGGCGGCTATGGCTCGAAAGCCTATGTGGCGGCGCAGGAAGCGATTTCGGCCGAGCTGCTCGGTATCCGCTTCACCGCCAAGGTGGTGGAAAAGCTGTGCGACACGCTGCGCGGCCAGATGGAAGAAGTCCGCCACATCGAGCGCGCCGTGCTCGAGCTGTGCGTGAACCGCTGCGGCATGCCGCGCGCCCACTTCATCAAGGTCTTCCCCGGCAACGAGACGGACCTCGACTGGGTCGATGGCGAAGTTGATGCCGGCTACCCGTATAGCACCGTGCTGGGCCGTAATGTGCCGGCCGTCAAAGAGCTGCAAAAGAAAATGATCGACCTGCAATCGCGCGTGGCGCTGCCGCTGGCCGACCTGCGCAAGATTAACAAGCAGATGGCTGCCGGCGAAAAACGCGCGCGCCAGGCCAAGCGCGAAATGACGGTGGCCAACTTGCGCCTGGTGATTTCGATCGCCAAAAAATACATCAACCGCGGCCTGCAATTCCTCGACCTGATCCAGGAAGGCAATATCGGCCTGCTCAAGGCGGTCGATAAATTTGAATACCGTCGCGGCTACAAGTTCTCGACCTACGCCACCTGGTGGATCCGCCAGGCGATCACCCGTTCGATCGCCGACATGGCGCGCACCATCCGCGTGCCGGTGCACATGATCGAGACCATCAACAAGATGAACCGCATCTCGCGTCAGATCATGCAGGAAACCGGCAGCGAGCCGGACCTGGCGACGCTGGCCGTCAAGATGGAAATGCCGGAAAACAAAGTCCGCGAAATCATGAAGATCGCCAAAGAGCCGATCTCGATGGAAACGCCGATGGGCGAGGACGGCGATTCGCAACTGGGCGACTTCATCGAAGATAACACCACGCTGGCGCCGCTGGATGCTGCGCTGCACGCTTCGATGCGCAACGTCATCAAGGAAGTGCTCGATTCGCTGACTCCGCGCGAAGCCAAGGTGCTGCGCATGCGCTATGGCATGGAAATGTCGAACGACCACACGCTGGAAGAAGTGGGCAAGCAGTTCGACGTAACCCGCGAACGGATTCGCCAGATCGAAGCCAAGGCCATGAGCAAGCTGCGCCAGCCATCGCGTTCGGACAAGCTGAAGACTTTCCTGACGCAAAACTAAAGGGAACTTCCCTGAAAGCCGGAGGCTGCGGCCTCCCGCATGACCATGCCACCCAGCCATCCGGCCCGGTGGCATTTTTTTATCCTGCCGGAGGGCCGCGATCCTGCTTGCAGGAATATATGAATCGTATGCAATTCATATATTTCATCAACAAGGATCATCATGGGCATAGTCAATATCGACGAAGACCTGCACGACCAGTTGCGCAAGGCCAGTGCGGTCGGCTGCCGCTCCATCAACGCCCAGGCGACGTTCTGGATCAAGATGGGCATGTTGAGCGAAATGAATCCCACGCTCACCTTTAACGAAATTCTGGCGCGCGAGTTCCGCTCGGCCGGCGTGGAGGCGCAGGTGTTCCGGGAAACGGCGACATGACCAAGCGCCCCGAAGAAGTCGCCCTGATGGCCGAATCGGGCCGCCTGCTGGCCAGCGTCTTCCAGCATCTCGATGGGATTGAGCTGATCGGCATGTCCACCATGGCTGTCAACGATCTGGTCGAGCAGTTCATTGTCGGCCGCTTGCAGGCGCGCCCGGCGAGCAAGGGCCAGTACGACTACGCCTATGCGCTCAACGCCTCGCGCAACAGTGTGGTGTGCCACGGCGTGCCGTCCTCCCGTGACGTCATGCAGGACGGCGATATCGTCAATTTCGACATCACGCTGGAGAAAAACGGTTTTATCGCCGACTCCAGCAAGACTTACCTGGTCGGCCAGGTCGCTACCGCCGCAAAAAAGCTGGTGCAGGTGACGTACGAAGCGATGTGGCACGGCATCCACGCCGTGCGTCCCGGTGCACGGCTCGGCGATATCGGCCATGCCATTGAGCGCCATGCCCGCCGCCATCACTACACGGTTGTGCGCGAATATTGCGGCCACGGTATCGGCCGCGAAATGCACGAAGCGCCGCAGGTGCTGCACTACGGTAAGCCCCACACCGGCATGGTACTGCGCGAAGGCATGGTGTTTACCATTGAACCGATGATCAACCAGGGCCGGCGCGACGTGCATACCGAGGATGATGGCTGGACCGTCGTGACCAGCGACGGCAAATTGTCGGCCCAGTTCGAACATACGGTGGCTGTTACCCGCCATGGCGTCCAGGTGCTGACCCTGCGCCCCGACGAGCGGCGCTGATAGCGCTCGGCGACGTAGGCCTTTGCCTACATGGCTCCGGGGCGCAGAGGCAGGGTTCTAGCGCCCGGGCTTGATAAGATTTTGATCACGGATTTCACCAGTCCTGATCAGTCTTCATCTCGCCCGAAAGGATGCCATGCGCCAGTTTGAATATCCACGTCCCCAGCTGGTAAGGGAACAATGGACCTCGCTCAATGGTGCGTGGCAGTTCGCCTATGACGACCAGCAGCACTGCCGTCATCCCGATGATGACATCGCCTGGGATCACACCATCATCGTGCCTTTCGCACCCGAGTCCACCGCCAGCGGCCTGGGCGACGAGGGCTTTCACCCGTGCGTGTGGTACCGGCGCAGCTTTGTACAGGAGCGCGGCGCCGGGCGCACGCTGCTGCACTTCGGCGCTGTCGATTATGCCGCCAGCGTATGGCTGAACGGCCAGCTGGTGGCGCAGCACGAGGGGGGCCACACGCCGTTTTCGGCCGATATCACCGTGGCGCTGCAGGAGGATGGGCTGCAGGTGCTGGTGGTGTGCGCAACCGACGATCCGGCCGACCTGGCCAAGCCGCGCGGCAAGCAGGACTGGCTGCGCCAGCCGCACTCGATCTGGTATCCGCGCACCACTGGCATCTGGCAAACCGTCTGGCTCGAAACCGTGGCCGAGACCCGTATCGACCGCCTGCGCTGGACGCCGATGTTCGACGGCTTTGAAATCGGCTGCGAAGTGCACGCCGCCGGCACGCTGCGGGCCGGTTTGTCGGTGCACCTGCGGCTGTGGCACGGCGAGCGCCTGCTGGCCGATGATGTGTATCTGCTGTCAGGGCAGGCGTGCAGCCGCAAGATTGCACTGCCTGATCCCGGCATCGACGATTCGCGCAACGAGCTGCTGTGGAGCCCCGAGCATCCGACCCTGCTCGATGCCGAACTGGTGCTGCTGCATGGCGATACGGTGCTCGATACCGTGCGTTCGTACACCGCGCTGCGCTCGGTATCGATCAACCGCGACCGCTTCATGCTCAATGGCCGGCCCTACCAGCTGCGGCTGGTGCTCGACCAGGGCTACTGGCCGCAGTCGCTGATGACGGCGCCGTCGGACGAGGCGCTGCGGCGCGACGTCGAACTGGCGCGTGCGATGGGCTTTAACGGCGTGCGCAAGCACCAGAAAATCGAAGATCCGCGCTACCTGTACTGGGCCGACCGCCTCGGCTTGCTGGTCTGGGAAGAAATGCCGTCGGCCTATGCCTTCAGTGCGCGCGCCGTCACCCGCCTGGTGCGCGAATGGACCGAAGCGATTGAACGCGACTACAGCCACCCGTGCGTGATCGTCTGGGTGCCGTTCAACGAATCCTGGGGCGTCCCCAATCTGACCGCCATGCAGGAGCACCGCAACGCCGTCGAAGCGCTGTACCACCTCACGCGCGTGCTCGACGCCACCCGCCCCGTAATCGGCAACGACGGCTGGGAAGCCTCGGCCACCGACATCCTCGGCATCCACGATTACGACGGCGATCCGCAGCGCCTGCGCGCGCGCTACGAAGCCGAGCACCAGTCCAACACCCTGTTCGACCGGCGCCGCCCCGGTGGCCGCATTCTCACGCTCGACGGCTTCCCCCATCGCGGCCAACCGATCGTGCTGACCGAGTTTGGCGGCGTGGCCTACGACCCGCGTGCGCCGGCCGGGCACTCCTGGGGTTACTCGCGCGCCAATACGGCCGAGGCTTTTTACGCCGCCTACAGCGCGCTGCTGCAGGCGGTGCACGACACCGCCATGTTCAGCGGCTTTTGCTACACCCAGTTTGCCGACACGTTCCAGGAAACGAACGGTCTGCTCAACGCCGACCGCAGTCCCAAGATTGCGCTCGAAGACATCAGCGCGGCTACCCGCAACCTGCCGCGCTGACGATACACGGGGCGAATCCCTGCTGTCCGCCTGCCCGTCATCGGACAGCGCGGCATGGCGGTGTGCGCGTTCGCCAGCCACTATTTATTCACCATGCCCGAGCGGGCATACCAAGGAGAGCGCCATGCAAACCCTGATCGTCTTTTGTCACCTGCGTTGGGATTTTGTGTATCAGCGCCCGCAGCAGCTGCTCACCCGCCTGGCGCACCACTACAAGGTGTTGTTTGTCGAGGAACCGTTGTTACAAGACGGCGCCCCCAGCTTGCACACCTATCGGCCGGCGCCCAATATCACCGTGTGCCAGCCGCATACGCCGGTACCGGCTGCCGGCTTCCATGACGATCAGATTCCCGTGCTGCAAACGCTGCTGGCCGGCCTGGCGCCCGAGGGCGACGATCCCATTGTCTGGTTCTACACGCCGATGGCCTTGCCGATGCTGGCCAGCCTGCACCCGGCCCTGGTGGTGTATGACTGCATGGACGAACTGTCGGCGTTCAACAACGCGCCGCGCCAGCTGTTACAGCGTGAAACCGCGCTGCTGGCCAGCGCCGACCTGGTGTTTACCGGTGGCCCCAGCCTGTACCAGGCCAAGCGTGGCCGCACGCCGCATGCGTACTGCTTTCCCAGCAGCGTCGATGCCGCCCACTTTGCCCAGGCGCTCGATCGCAGCGCCAGCCATCCGCTGCAACAGAACATTCCTCATCCACGACTGGGCTTTTACGGTGTGATCGATGAACGCTTCGATACGCAACTGATCGCCGCCATGGCGGACGCTCGCCCGGACTGGCAGATTGTGCTGGTGGGGCCGGTGGTCAAGATCGATGCGTCGGCCCTGCCGCAGCGTGCCAACATCCACTACCTGGGCCAGCAGTCGTACCAGGCCTTGCCGCAGTTCCTGGCCGGCTGGGACGTGTGTCTGCTGCCGTTCGCGCTCAACGCCGCCACGCGCTACATCAGCCCCACCAAGGTGCTGGAATACATGGCGGCGCAACTGCCCATTGTCAGCACCGCCATTACCGATGTCGAGCAGCCGTATGGCGACATTGTCGCGATTGGCCGCAACCACGCCGGCTTCATCGACCACTGCGCCACGGCGCTCGCCGCCAGCGCCGGCGCAGATGCCGGCGCACGCCAGCGCATGACGGCGCGGGTAGCCAACACTTCGTGGGACGCCACGGCCGGGCAGATGCAGGTGCTGATGGCCGAAGCGCTGCAGGCCGCCCAGCCCAAGGCTGCGGTTGCCGTCACTGCGCCGCTGGCCGACGCCAGCAAGATCAATCCGCTGCGCGCTGCGGCGCCGTCTCCGGTCGTCGGCTGCCTGATCATTGGCGGCGGTCCCACCGGCTTGTCGGCCGCCTACCATGGCGATGCCGATACGGTACTGCTGGAGCGTCACGCCACGGTGGGCGGCTGGTGCCGCTCCATTCAGGACGGTGGCTTTACCTTCGATTATGCCGGTCACATCATGTTTTCCAACGATCCGTATGTGCTCAAGCTGTACGATATTGTGCTCGGTGATAACCAGCACTGGCAGATGCGCGAAGCCTGGGTGTACAGCAAGCATGTCTACACGCGCTATCCATTCCAGGGCGCCTTGTACGGCTTGCCGCCAGCGGTAATCAAGGAATGCATCGTCGGCGCCATCGATGCGCGCTACGGCAAGCAACTGGCGCCAGACAGTCCGGGACCGGCTTGCGTGGTGGACGATTGTTGTGCCGACGGCACCGGCGATATTGCCAGTTCACGCCACAGCGCTGTGGCGTCGCCGCAGCAACCGGAGCAGGGGCAGAATTTCGAGCAGTTTATCTACAAGGTGTGGGGCGCCGGCATCGCCAGGCATTTTGCCATCCCGTATAACAAAAAACTGTGGACGGTACCGCTGGCGGAAATGGAAACCTCGTGGCTGGGCGGGCGCGTACCGTTGCCGGACCTGGCCGAGATCATCGACGGCGCGCTGCAGCCGGTGCCGCAGCCGATGGGCCCCAACGCCCGTTTCGGCTACCCGCTGCGCGGCGGCTTTCAGGCGCTGATGGCGGGCTTCTTGCCGCATATCCGTGGCAAGGTCGAGCTCAATGCCGAGGTGGTGCAGGTACTGCCTGCCGAACATGTGCTGGCGCTGGCTGACGGCCGCCGCCTGCGCTATGAGCATCTGATCAGCACCATGCCGCTGCCGGAACTGGTGCGGCTGATCGGCGCCGAGGCGCCGCCGGCGGTACACGAAGCAGCGCGAGGCCTGCGCCACATTTCCATCCGCTGCGTCAATATCGGTATTGCCCGTACCGGCGTCACCGACAAGCACTGGATCTACTACCCGGAAGACAGCATCTTCCACCGTATTTTCGTGCAGGGCAACGCCAGCCAGGAATGCAATGCTCCCGGCGGGTTCGGCTTTACCTGTGAGATATCGTATTCGCCGCACAAGCCGTTGCCGCTGGACGGCGAGGCCCTGATCGCACGCTGCATCGACGACTGCATCGAGGTGGGCATCATGCGCGCTGACGACACGGTGCTGGTGGCCAACCAGCTCGATATGCCGTATGCCTACGTGGTGTACGACCATGCGCGGGCGCGCAATGTGGCCACGGTGCGCGACTGGCTGGCGCGGTGCGATATCGTGCTGGCCGGACGCTATAGCGAATGGGAGTACTACAATTCCGACCACGCTTTTCTGGCTGGTAAAAAGGCGGCGCAGAGCGTGGCGCAGCGCCGGCTTGGTACTGCCGGCCAGCCAACCGCCGCGCATACCTGAGCCGCCACATGGTGCATGCCTGGTCAGCCAGGATAGTTGTCAGACGCTGCCGTACCCCAGCGGCAGCGTCAGCCGTATATAGGCGCCGCCGCTGCTGCGGTTGCCCACTTCCAGCGTGGCGCCGATGTGCGCCGCCCGTTCGCGCATGCCCACCATGCCCCAGTGGCCCTGTACGCCATGGGCCAGCGTATCAGCCGGAATGCCGTGGCCATTGTCGCTCACAGTCAGGGTCAGGTTGCTGGCCTCGAAGTTCAGCTCAAGTTCGATCTCGCTCGCCTCGGCATGGCGGAAGGCATTCCATATCGCCTCGCGCGCGATGGAAAAAAGCTCGTCCTTGACCAGCGGCGCCAGCCTGCGCGGCGTGCCGCGCGTGAGCAGGTGAAAGTCGGGCGGCAGGCCGCTGGCCAGCCGTTCGCCGTAGCGCTGCAATGCTACGGCCAGCGGTTCGTCGGCGCGCGCCGATGAGCGCAGGCCCATGACCTCGTCGCGGCCCTCGATCATCGCCTGTTCGATATAGCCGATACCGCGCTCCATGACGGCGCGCGCCGGCAGCGACGGCGGAATTTGCACCATGGCCGTGTGCATCATCAGCACCGTTCCCTGTGCTTCCTGGAGGAAGGTGTCATGCAGGGCGCGGGCGATGCGTTCGCGTTCGTGCAGGCGCTCGTGCAGGCGCGCCTCGATCATGCGCGCCATCTGCGCCACGCGCCAGCGCCAGGCCAGCACCACCAGCGCCAGCACCGTCAGCGCACACAGCGCCTTGAACCACAGGCTTTGCACAAACGTTGGGGGAATCACGATGTCGAGCGTGTCGCCGCTGCTGTTCCATACGCCGTCGCGGTTGGAGGCAATCACCTGGAAACGATAATCGCCGGGCCCCAGGTTGGTATAAAACGCTTCGCGCCGCGTGCCGGCATCCTGCCAGCCGTTGTCCACGCCGAGCAGGCGGTAGCGGAAGTGCACGCGCTCCGGCACCGACAGCCCCTGCGCCGTAAAGCTCAGGTGCAGGTTGGTACTGCCGCTGGGCAGGCGCAGCGGCCCGTCCGGCGTATGGGTCTGGCCATCGCTGACAACCGAAACAATCTGCACGGCCGGCGGCAGGCTGTCGCGGCGGATGGTGGCCGGATTGATCAGCATGGCGCCACTGGTGGTCGATACCCACAGCATGCCATCGCTGGCTTCTATGATCGAAGGAAACGGCCCGGTCGGCTGGACGTTGCCGCTCAAGCCTTCCTCGCTGCCCAGCAGCTTGTAGCCGATGCTGGCATTCTCGCGTACAAAAGCCTGGACCTGATCGACCGGCACGTGCACCACGCCATCATCGGTATGCAGCCAGAGGTCGCCATTGGCGGTGGACAGCATGCCGCTGACGCCGCGCAAGGCACGGCCATCGCGCGTGCGCAGTGTATGCAGGCGCTGGCCATCGTAGCGCGCCACGCCGTTCTCGCCGGCCACCCACAACTGGCCCTGCAGCTCGACGATGCACAGCACATTGCCGATATTCAGCCCGTCGGCAACGCCCAATTCGCGTAATTTTCCCTGCGCGATCAGCACCAGGCGGTTGCCCTGGTAGCCTGCCCACAGGCGCTGCTTGCTGTCGGAAAGCAGCGCCATGATGCGCGCCTGCGGCAGTGACGGGTAGGGTGCTTGCCAGACGCCGCTGCTGTAGCGCAGCAGTGGCTGGCCGAGGTAGGCGACCCACAGGGCGCCGCTGCCGTCAAGCGTGAGCGCGCGCGGCACCGGGCTGTCACGCAAGCCCGGCGGCGGCGCGACCAGGCTGGCGGCCGGATCGTTGGCGCGCCAGATGCCGGCCTCGCCGGCCAGCCAGGTCTGGCCGGCGGCATCCTTGCTGGAAGCCCAGAACGTGCGGCCGATGCTGGCGTGCTGCGCGCCGTCGCGGTCGATGAGCCAGGCGCGGCTGTCGAAGTTGCTGAGCCATACCTGGCCATCATGTGCCGGCGCCAGCGGTGGCGTGACCACCGGCCGCTGCATGGCCAGCCGGGCGGCGCGGTTGCGGCGAAACTGGTCGAGACCGGTCGCCGTGCCGATCCAGATATTGCCGTCGCGGTCTTCGTAAAACGTTTGCGGATTCATGCCGCTCAGGCCTCGGTCATGCGCCAGTTGCTGCAGTGGATCAGGAACCGCAGCTGTATGCTTGCCTGGCGGCACCCGTTCAACATGGGTTTCGCTGAGCAGCCACATGGCCCCGGCGCGGTCAAACCACATGCCGCTGCCGGGCAGTTCGGCTTGCGCAGTTTGATTGGGGACGGTGGCGGGGGTGGTGTAAGACAGCCGGTAATTGGCGTTGCTGCCATTCGATACCCACACCGTGCCGTCAGGGGCTGCGGCCAGCGACGCCAGCGGAATATTGGCCGGACTGGCCAGCTGAAAGCGGGCGTCGCCGGCGCGGCGGTAAAACACCTGGCGTGCGCTGGACACCCACTGCTTGCCAGCGCGGTCAAACAGCACCTGCCAGATGTTGGCGACAGGCGTGAAACCCTGGTCTGCACCGACCTGTATCCAACGGTCCTTTCGGCTGTCGAGCCAGGCCAGGCCGTTGGCGGTGGTCACCCAGATGACGCCATCAGGCGCCGCGGTAAAACTGTGGGTGGCGCCCGGCGGAAAACCCTGGGCGGCATCGTAGTGGCGCACTTTGCCATTGAGGAAGGCGCTGGCGCCGCCGAAGCGGTAGCCCACCCACAAGGTGCCATCGGGCGCCGTGTGCAGCGGCAGCACAATGGCCGAGCGCAGCGCATTGCCATCGATAGCATCATGGCGCTGGAAACGCAGGCCGTCAAAGCGGTACAGGCCGGTGGGGGTGGACAGCCACAGCCAGCCGTCGGGAGTCTGGGTAATCGCCTGGATCTGCGCCGGCGCGCCCTGCACGGCGGTCCAGGCGCGGTGCGAGTACAGGTCTTGCAAGCGGGGAGCTTCGCTGGCGCGCGCCGGCAGGCAGGCGCCCGCCAGCATCAGCAGGCCGGCCAACAGGGTAAGCCAACTGGTGATCAATCTCATACTGCTAGGATAACGTTTTCGCGGGGAAACGGCCATAACAAACTGCCAAGCAAGCCCGCAACCTGTCACCACAACGCCACCCCTGGCACTTGGGGGCGGACCCTGATGCCCTTAGGTTAAGACGAAACCTGAGATCGTCATTCCCGCGAAAGCGGGAATCCATAGGGCGTCCGCCAGGCAAACATCAACCCGTATTCCGCAACCCCGCCGCCACGCCATTGATCGACAGGTGAATCCCCCGATGCACGCGCTCATCGGTCTTGTCTTCGGTGGTCAGCGCGCGGTGCCGCTTGATCAGTTCCACCTGCAAGTGGTTGAGCGGATCGATGTAGGCGATGCGGTTCTGGATAGAGCGTGCCAGCAGCGGGTTATTGACCAGCCGTTCCGCGGCGCCGGTGATGCTTTGCAGGATCGTCAGCGTGCTCGCGTGCTCTTCGGTGATGCGCCTGAAGATGCGTTCGCGCAGCGCTTCGTCCTGCACCAGCTGGGCGTAGCGCGAAGCGATTGCCAGGTCGGTCTTGGCCAGCACCATGTCCATGTTCGACAGCAGGGTGGCAAAGAAGGGCCACTGCTGGAACATGGTCTGCAGCTGCGCCAGGCGTTCGGCCTTGTCGCCGGCATCGATCCACGCACCGATAGCGCTGCCGAAACCGTACCAGCCGGGCAGTAGCAGACGGCACTGGCCCCAGGAAAAGCCCCAGGGAATCGCGCGCAGATCTTCGATGCGCTTGGTCGACTTGCGTGAGGCCGGGCGCGAACCGAGATTGAGTTCGGCGATTTCGGCAATCGGCGTGGCGGCAAAGAAGTAGTCGGTAAAGCCCGGGGTGTCGTACACCAGGTTGCGGTAAGCCTGGTAGGCGAGGTCGGAGATTTCCGCCATCACGGTTTCAAACTGGCGCAGCTGCGCCACGTGGGCGGCGTCTTCCGGCTGCGGCAGCAGGCTCGCTTCCAGCGTGGCCGCCACCAGCAGTTCCAGGTTGCGGCGGCCGATGTCCTTGTTGGAGAACTTGGAGGCGATGATTTCGCCCTGTTCGGTCAGGCGGATCTGGCCGTTGACGGTGCCGTGCGGCTGCGCCAGGATGGCTTCGTACGAAGGACCGCCGCCACGGCCGACGGTGCCGCC
>JBEVNE010000307.1:0-7392 GCA_040508275.1 Duganella sp. | reverse complement strand
GCTTTGAGCCGAAACTGGTGGCCAAGCACCAGCGACGCATGGCCGGTTTCGACGATCATGTGGTCAGCATGTACGCGCGCGGCATGAGCGTGCGCGAGATCCAAGCCCATCTGCTGGAGCTGTATGGCACCGAAGTGTCGCCGGACCTGATCTCGACCATCACCGACGAGGTGTTAGAGGAAGTGGCGCAGTGGCAGCAACGACCGCTGGAAGCGATGTATCCGATCGTCTATTTCGATGCGCTGCGATTGAAAATCCGGGACGAGGGCACGGTCAAGAATAAAGCCGTGTATCTGGCGCTGGGCAACGCAGCTGTACCTGAATTTTCGTGATGACTGCGAACAGTTCGATGAAAACCTGGGCAAAAAATCATTGACCATCCAGGTGCCTCTGGCACGGATTCGCCAGCATCGCGGTGGAAACGTCATGCTCAGCAAGCTGGCGCAGGCGCAGCGTCCCGACCATTACCTGAAGGTTTACTGCTGAGGCACCATCAAGGCGCGGGAGCGCAGCGCAGGCTATGTCGTGGAAATCGCTTCACTCAACAACCTGGTGCTGAAGCCTGTCGAAAAAAAGTCGTCGAATAAAAAGCACATGTAGCTGTTTAGGTCGCTGCGCGCAAAAGCTAAAGGGAAATGAAAGGTGTTCATGAAAAACTCCTTAGATGACGTGGGTGATATAGCGGCCGTTTTCGTACCCGGAAATCTCGATGACTTCCTGTACCTGGCGGCTGCCGTTGGTGCGGGCGATGTGCACAACCAGATGAACCGCCTCGCCGATGAGCGGTTCGATGTCGATGGGCGCCGCAGCGTTGCGGGTAATGAGCGATTTCAGGCGCGTCAACGCCGCATGGGCATTGTTGGCGTGCAGGGTGGCGGCGCCGCCTTCGTGGCCGGTGTTCCAGGCGTCGAGCAGGTCGAGCGCCTCGGCGCCGCGTACCTCGCCGACCAGGATGCGGTCCGGCCGCATGCGCAGGATCACCTTGAGCAGCATGGTCATCGAGACTTCCAGCGTGGTGTGATACTGCACGTAGTTTTCGGCGCTGCACTGGATCTCGCCGGTGTCCTCGATGATGCACATGCGCTCGATGGGGTCGCACAGCACCATCTCTTTGACCACCGCATTGAGCAGCGTGGTCTTGCCGGAGCCGGTGCCACCGCTGATCAAGATGTTTTGATGGCGGCGCACGGCCGCGCGCAGCGCTGCACAGTGGTGCTCGCTCATCACACCGGTAGTCACGTACTGGTCGAGCGTGAAGACGGAAATCGCTTTTTTCCTGATGGTGAAAGTCGGTGCGCTGACAATCGGCGCGATCTGGCCGGCAAAGCGCGAGCCGTCGAGCGGCAGCTCTCCTTCGACCAGCGGATTGGTGGCGGTGACGGTTTTACCGAGCGCACTGGCCACCGTGCGGATCACCGCTTCCGCTTGGGCCGCACGCAGCGCTCCGATGCTGCGCATGCGCTCCCCGAGCCGCTCCTGCCACAGGCGGCCGTCGGCATTGAGCATGATTTCCACCGTGCGCGGATCGTGCAGCGCCGCCAGCAGAACCGGGCCCATGTCCCGTTCCATTTTCTGGTGCGCCCGTGTACGCGTTTCGTTGTCGCCCTGCTGGTCCATCGCCACCTCCTGGTCGATGGATCCAATCTAGCGCACGGCTGAACGCGGCAGCAGCACAATCGCCTGCTTTACGGCCCGATCCGTCAGCTGGATGCAGTTTGTTTGCGCTACCGCAAATCCGTCAGGAAAGATCGTTGATGACTGGAAAAGTGTGGATAAGGAAAGCGCTGCAACTATTGCCGCCCGGCGATTAAGTCTTGAGCTTTTTGCGGTTGTCCTGGTCCCAGCGTTTGACCGTGAATGCCTGGAACGGCGTCAGCACGGCAGTGACGTGTACATAGCCATCAGGTAGGCTTTGGCCCGCGTGCCCGTCCATTAATGTGTCCAGCGTGGCTTCGTCGAGATCGGTAATTTCCAGCAGCGCTGGCAGCGCGGTGTTAAGCGCACGGGCAATCGCATCGAGCACCTTGAGCGACGGATTGGCTTTGCCGTTGGTGAGGTCGGACAGGAACGATACCGAGATGCCGGCCTTATCCGCCAGTTCGCTCTTGGTCATATGCTGTTCGTCGAGCGTGCGCAGGACGTTGGTAAAAAAGATCTGGTTGTACACGGCGTCTGATAGTGGATTGATCGGCTGTTTTTTGGGCGATGAAGGTTATAGCTTGATGTTGCGCCTGGTGTGCCTGACCGCCTGTTCGCAATGGGCCTTGCCCTGCTGGTAGGCGATCTGCGCGGCGGCGCCGGTCTGCGGCAGGCAATCGAAAGCGGCTGCCTCGTGCCGCAGCAGCGACTGGCCAGCCTGCTGGTACACGGCGACGCTGTCTGCATGGACAATCGGACCAAGGTGGACTTTATTTTTGTCAGCTGGCTGCGCCGCGTCGAGGCGGTAGATGCCGGGCTTGAGCTGGTTGGCTTTATCGACCTTGGTGGTCTCCCACTTTCCATCGCGCTCGCTTTGCAGCAGGCGCTGCCCGTTCATGACCAATACTCGCTGGTTCATCAGCTGTTCCTTGCTCGGTGCTGCATGGGTTTATCGATGCTTACTGGCGCTTACTGGTGCTTGGGTTTGCCGTAGGCCTTGGCTGCGCGTGGTGGATCGTCCGTGGCGCCGGCAACAATCTGCACCAGGCTGTGCATGTCTGCGCGCACGGCGGTAAGCTCGGCAAGCAGCGCCGCTTCGCGTTGCACCAATACGCCGTGTGCCTGATGGGCACGGTCGAGTTCCGCGCGCAGCTCATCGGCACGGCGCTCAATTTCAGCTGCGCGTGCAGACTGCATGCTTGCCCTGGATTCGGCTTCCCGCGCTTTGGCCTGCATATGCTCTTGCGTCTCATGGCTGCGCGCTGTGGCTACCTGGGCTTGCGCGAGCAGCGCTTGCAGCGAGGTCGCTGACTCGCGTGCCTGCGCCAGCTCCGCCGACTGGAGCTCGAATGCGTCAGCCATCTCTCTGCTCAGTTGCGCGGCTTCGGCACGTTCGGCATCCCAGCTCGTGCGCATGGCGGCAAGGTTGAGGCCAGCCTGCTCCTGTGCCGCCACCCACAGAGCCTCCAGAGCGCTACGGTGGATATCGAGCAGCGCGACAGGCACCTGGACCGGCGCGGGCAGGCGCTGCGCCAGTTGCAGGCGGCGCCAGTCTTTCATGACGGCGCTGGCGTCGTTCATGCTGACGCGCGCAGCCTTGCGAACGGCATCCACGGTGGGAAACTGGCTGCGGCCGCCCTGCTCGAACAGGGTGTCTGCGGCGGACATGATGCGGTGTGGGGCGTCGGTATCGCTGGTGTTCATGATGGCTCCTCCGGTTGGACTCGATATTAGTCCTGCGGCGCGTGGAGAGGTTGTGCCAGATCAAATAAGAAGAGTAATAGGATGATCGATAGGAATAATATTATTCTTACTATTACTCCTTGTTTTGGCTGGTATGGTGGGATTGTTCAGCCGTGGGAGCACGGCTCGTGGGCAGCCAGGTTTCGATGGTCGACGGCGGGTCTGGCCAGGCGCGAACGTGCCTGAATTTCTCGGAGCAGACTTCTCGATCAGTGCCCGGTGATTACGAGCACGCCGAGGCTGTGCCTGCCGGAACCCAATACACCGTGACCAAGGTCGCATCGATAACGAAGCTGGATGTCGTGGTCGCACCTGCCACAACGCCAGCGCAAGCCGTTTGGGCTTGCTAGCCATGCGCGACCCCGGTTATTTCATCTTTGGCAGCAGCCAAAACCTTGCCGGGTTCACTTTTGAGCAGATCCATCGGACGCCTGCCGCCGAGGAAAGAGTTGGCTGAGGCAAACCAAGACGCTGTTCCCCAGGTTCCCTTTCGTTCGCCAAAGACATCCAAAATGGATTTCAGCGCTTTCAGCGGCCGATAGCCATCCTCTGCATCGAGGCTATAGCCAGGGTAGAGATCCTTGCCCTCGGCACTGATCGCAAAAATACGGCCATCCTGCCTCCACTTCCAGGGCGTTGAACTGGCATTTGCCGCGCTCAGTCCGGCACGCTCAGCAATATCTTTGGTAGTGAGCCATTCGGATGCCGCCAGCACAGCAGTCCTGGAGCGGGCTTCCATGCCTGCTTGCTTGAGCATGCCTGCCGGCAGGGACGGCATCAGGGCGGCAATGAGCATCTCCCTGCGCTTGTGCATATTTTCGGCAGATTCCCGCAGAAATAACTGGGCGGTTTCCTGTAAAAATCCCTGTAGCGCCGCTGCAGCCGCATCTGGCGTCCCTTGAGGTGGGATAACAAGAATGGCCTTGCCAGGTGGCATAGAATTCACATGATGCGATATGTCAGCCGCTTCGCCGTAGCAAGCTGTCACGGTGTGCGGGGTGTGGTCGTCTGGCATGGCAGACCTCTTTCGGTGAGAAAGGATATTTGTTTCAAGCATATCGCAAATATCCACGTTCAAAGTGAGGTGACATTTGCATTTCCATATCTGAGTTGTGCGAGCATCTGCACCTGCGCCATCTGGCTGCAACTACGGCCAATTGATCCCTCTATAAATGCATTCTTTTCGCATCCTTAGCCTATGATTTGGCCGTCTCGGTACGGGTAGTCGTAAGACGCTAACGCGTGCCGCTTGAACCGATCATCCATTCAGAATATACTGAACTTCTGATCGGAGGATGATAGATGACCACCGCCCTGCCCGCCAAACCTGCAGCGCGCCGTACAGGAGCACCGGCGCCACCTGCTGGCCCCGCCAGCTTCAAGGAACTGCTACACCAGTTTGGTGCCGATCGCGGCCGCGCGATCGCCGCCATTCGTGCCGGCTTCCCCGCCAGCCTGCTGAAGGATACGGGCGTCTATTTCGACGTGCCGGCGCAGCGCATCCGCGCCATCGTCCGCCTGCCCGAAACCACCGCCCACACCCTGACCAAGCGCGGCGCACTGATGGACCCTGCCGCCTCGGAACGCCTGTGGCGGCTCGCCGACCTGATGCATCTGGCCAGCGCGGTGTTCGACGACGCCGATGCCGCCAAGGCCTGGCTGCGCACGCCCAACCTGACGTTCAATGACGCCGCGCCGATGGACTACCTGGACACCGAGCCGGGCGCCATGGCGGTGCGTCAGGTGCTTAATGCGATCGCCACCGGAGGCGCGCTGTGAGAGTCTGGCGCATTACCCACCGCAGGTACGCGCTGGACAAATTGTGTGCCGACGCCGCGCTGTACGGGGGGCGCTGGAATCCGGTAGGCATGCCCGCATTGTACGCCGGCAGCTCGATTGCGATCACCGCCATGGAAAAGCTGATACACCTGGGTAGCGGAACGTGGCCGCCGCTGGTGCTGGTGGCAGTCGATCTTCCCGACGATGCTGCTGTCTATCAACCCGAAGTCAGCGCACTGCCGGCCTGTTGGGACGCGCTGCCGACCTCAACTGCGTCGCAGACATTCGGCGGCGCCTGGCTGCAACGCGGGGACACACTGGCCATGAAGGTGCCGTCGGTCATCGTGGCTGAGGAAAACAACGTCGTCATCAATCCCATGCACAGCGCCTATCCCCAAGTCCAGCTTTCCATCGTACGTCCCTTCACCTACGACCGGCGCCTGGTCAAATAAACCTTTCTCGAGCTCGGCACGTTTCCGTCACTGCCTTCGGTTCACAATGAAATTCTTACAGGCTCGGAGTCGGGGGCGATCAGAAGCCGCTCCGCTGCCAGTGTCGCGATTTCTCAGCCCCAAGTCCGGAATCGCCAGTTATTCGAGGTGCCCTTAAGGCGACATCGAGTAACCGATTTCTGACGGCATAAACCAGTACTCAAGCCGTCATCGATGAATTTCCCGTAGTCCGGCTGGCTTGCTCCGCTGCAGGCTTTGATGTGGATGAAGAGCCGTGATGCGGTGAACGAGTGCATTTTGCAGCTGTGCCGCCTCAATGCAGCGATTAAAACGGTGCCAGACCGCCTTCCTTCAGAAATACCAAGCGTTTCAAGTTGTAGATGGCGGCTTTGAGATGCAATGCCAAGGTGACGCGCACGATGCCCTTGCAACGCACCAGCTTGCCGACCATTTGCGCCAGCGCACCGAACACGTGTTCGACGCGGGCGCGCGGTGTGGCGATGCGGCGGTTGCGCTTCTTTTGAGTATCGGAGATGCCTTTGGTGGCGCTGCCTTTGCGCTGGATGTGGACGCGCCAACCGGCCTGTTTTAACTTCGTCTCCCGCTCTGCAGTGGGATAACCGCGATCGGCGTAGACGTCGCGGCTGGTGTTGCTGCGGTCGAGCAGCGATTCGAATACGGTGGTATCGGCCACAGCGGCATGCGTTACGGCTATTTTGCGCATCAGCTTGTAGCGCTTGTCCACGCTGGCATGCAGCTTGTAGCCGAAGTAGTTCTTGCCGTGCTTCTTGGTCCAGCGTGCGTCCACGTCCTTCTGAGCGCGCTTATGCGGCTTCCAGTCCAGCGGCATCGTGCCTTTCTTGACGGTCTCGGCTTCATCGCGCTTGTTGCGCTGGACCGGTGCCTGTACCAGCGAGGCATCGACGATCTGACCGCAGCGGGCTATGTAACCGTGTTGCTGTAATTGCTGCTGAACTTGTTCGAAAATCTGGTTGCCGATCCCTGCCTGCGCCAACCGTTCACGGAACAGCCAGATCGTCTTGGCGTCAGGGATGCTGCTACTCTCAGTGAGGTCCAGAAACTGCAGAAAACTGCGGCGATCCAGCAGTTGATATTCGAGAGCGTCGTCGGCCAGGTTGTAGAGTTGTTGAAGTACCAGGATCTTGACCATCAATACGGTTGGGTACGGAGGACGGCCGCCTTTTGCTCTTGACGGTCTCGGCGCTGCCGCGTCAATGCCAACGGCAAGTGCTTCGAAGTCCACGTGCTTGGTCAAGCCGACCAGCGGGTCGCCTATCTTGGTGCGTCGGTCTTCGCGTTCATGCTCTGCAAACAGGCTGATCCGGGGCTTCATCATCGCGGGTACTCGTCGGTTTTGGCTGATGTCAGGATTCTAGCGAGTCAGGCCGGCGGGCGGTAGGTTTCTAGAGATCCCCTTAACCTATACTCCGTCCGTCTCGGCATGGGTGGTAAAAAGCGCTGATGCGTGCAGCTTGAACCAAACATCCATTCGAAATATACTGAACTTCTGATCGGAGGATGACATATGACCGCCGTCCCGCCCGCCAGACCTGCAACGCGCCGTACGGGAGCACCTGCGCCACCTGCTGGTCCCACGAGCTTCGAGGAACTGCTGCGCCAGTTTAGTGCCAATCGACGCCATCCGTGCCGGCTTCCCTGCCAGCCTGCTGAAGGATACTGGCGCCTATTTCGACGTGCCGGCGCGGCGCATTCGCGCCATCGTCCGCCTGCCCGAAACCACCGCCCACACCCTGACCAA
>JBEVNE010000228.1:0-5058 GCA_040508275.1 Duganella sp. | reverse complement strand
GTCCGATTGCTGGGGAAAGCCGTCGTGGCGCGGCCCATACACGCCGGCGTTGAGGATGGCGACGTCGAGTTCTTCATCGTCGAGTTTCCAGCCCAGGCCGGCGCACGCTTCCACATCGGTGACGTCAAGCTTGTGCGCTTCGGCGCCCAGCGCGCTCAGGGCAGCGCAGTCTTCGGGCTTGCGCGCGGTAGCGATCACGCGCCAGCCGTCGGCGCGGTACTGCGTGACCAGTTCCAGGCCGATGCCGCGCGAGGCGCCAATGATCAGTGCGGTCGCCATTATGCCTCCACCAGTTCGATGGCCATGGCGGTTGCTTCACCGCCGCCGATGCACAGCGCCGCCACGCCCTTCTTGCCGCCGGTACGCTTGAGCGCGCCGATCAGCGTGACCAGGATGCGCGCACCGGAAGCGCCGATCGGATGACCGAGCGCGCAGGCGCCGCCATGCACGTTGACCTTGCTGTGCGGAATGTCCAGATCGCGCATCGCCGCCATCGGCACGGCGGCAAACGCTTCGTTAATTTCAAACAGGTCAACGTCGCTGCTGCGCCAGCCGGTTTTTTTGAACAGCTTTTCCACGGCGCCAATCGGGGCGGTGGTAAACAGGTCGGGCGCCTGCGCGTGGCTGGCGTGGCCGTGGATGCGAGCGATCACGGTGGCACCCAGCTTGCTCGCGGTCGATTCACGCATCAGTACCAGTGCAGCGGCGCCGTCGTTAATCGACGACGACGAGGCAGCGGTGATGGTGCCGTCTTTTTTGAAAGCGGCGCGCAGCGTGGGAATCTTGTCGAGCCGGGCTTTTTGCGGCCCTTCATCGGTGGCGATCACAGTATCGCCGGCGCGGCTGGTGACGGTGACGGGGGCGATTTCCCAGTTGAACCAGCCGGCGCTGGCGGCGGTCTGGGCGCGCTTGACCGATTCGATGGCAAAGCTGTCCTGCGCTTCGCGGGTAAATTGGTACTGCGCGGCGCACGCTTCGGCAAAGGTGCCCATCGAGCGGCCTTCGCCGGTTTTTTCGTTGCGCGAATAAGCGTCTTCCAGGCCGTCGTACATCATGTGGTCCAACAGCATGCCATGGCCGATGCGGTAGCCGCCGCGCGCCTTGGGCACCAGGTAGGGCGCATTGGTCATCGATTCCATGCCGCCGGCCACCACCACCTCGGCGCTGCCGGCCAGCAACTGGTCATGGGCGAAAATGGCGGCCTGCATGGCCGAACCGCACATCTTGGACAGCGTGACGGCGCCGGTGGCAGCCGGCAAGCCGGCCTTGAGCAGGGCCTGACGCGCTGGCGCCTGGCCCTGGCCGGCCATCAGGCAGTTGCCGAAATAAACGTGCTCGACAAGAGCCGGATCGATGCCGGCGCGCTCGACAGCGGCGCGGATTGCCACCGCGCCCAGGTCATGCGCTGCCTGGCCGGAAAAATCGCCCTGAAAGGCGCCCATCGGGGTGCGGGCTGCACCCACAATCACAATTGGATCATGCATGTTGATGTCTCCATAAACGGTGGCAGCCTTGCTCATCATGCCACCAGGGGGGCCGCCGGGTCAGTTGCTCAGCGGGTTTCGGCAAACAGTTCGCGGCCAATCAGCATACGCCGTATTTCGCTGGTACCGGCGCCGATTTCGTACAGTTTGGCGTCGCGCCACAGGCGGCCGACCGGATATTCGTTGATATAGCCATTGCCGCCCAGCGCCTGGATCGCTTCGCCGGCCATCCAGGTGGCTTTTTCGGCGCTGTACAAAATGGCGCCAGCGGCATCCTTGCGCAACTGGCGCACGGCTTCCGGCGTCACGGCGCGGTCGCAGGCCTGGCCCACCGCGTACACATAGGCCTTGCACGCCATCATGGTCGAGTACATGTCCGCCAGCTTACCCTGCATCAGCTGAAACTCGCCGATAGCCTGGCCGAATTGCGTGCGTTCATGAACGTAAGGGACGACCGCATCCATGCAGGCCTGCATGATGCCGAGCGGACCGCCCGACAGCACGGTGCGCTCAAAGTCCAGCCCCGACATCAGCACATTGACACCCTTGCCGACGCCGCCCAATACATTTTCCAGCGGCACCTCGCAGTTATCGAACACCAGTTCGCCCGTGTGCGAGCCGCGCATGCCGAGTTTGTCGAGCTTTTGCGCCACCGAAAAGCCCTTGAAATTCTTTTCGATCAGGAAGGCTGTCATGCCGCGTGCACCGGCCTCGAGGTCGTTCTTGGCGTACACCACCAGCACGTCGGCATCGGGACCATTGGTGATCCACATCTTGGTGCCGTTCAATACCCAGCGGTCTCCCTTGAGCTCGGCACGCAGCTTCATGCTGACCACGTCGGAGCCGGCGTTCGGTTCGGACATGGCCAGCGCGCCGATGTACTCGCCGGAAATCAGCTTGGGCAGGTAGCGCTGTTTCTGCTCTTCATTGCCGTTGCGCTTGATCTGGTTGACGCACAGATTCGAGTGGGCGCCATACGACAGGCCGACCGAGGCCGAGGCGCGCGAGATTTCTTCCATGGCGACGATATGGGCCAGGTAGCCCATGTCGGCACCGCCGTATTGTTCCCCCACGGTCACACCCAACACGCCGAGGTCGCCCAGCTTGCGCCACAGGTCCATGGGAAACTGGTCGCTGCGGTCGATCTCGGCAGCGCGCGGCGCGATTTCGGCGGCGGCAAACTGCTGCACCGCTGCACGCAGGGCGGCGATGTCCTCGCCGTGGTCAAAGGTCAGGCCGGGCATATGGAGCATGTGTTCCTCGTTCTGGTCAGATGTGAGGGGGCGCCGGCAGGTGCTGTTGCCCCGAAATAGCCATAATACTCGGGAGTGACGTTAACGTAAACGTCAACTGAACGTCAACCCATTCAAGCCGGCCCGCCTTGCTTGCCTTCGTTGGCTGTAGCCAGCTGGCGCTTGCATTCTTCCTCGTGGGCG
Organism: Duganella sp.; assembly: GCA_040508275.1. Lineage (GTDB taxonomy): Bacteria > Pseudomonadota > Gammaproteobacteria > Burkholderiales > Burkholderiaceae_D > Rugamonas. The sequence continues at coordinate 2,138 of JBEVNE010000228.1, read as the reverse complement.
CTGATTTCTGCCAGCGTCATCTCGATATCTTCGCGCTGCTGCTCCAGGGTTTCGCGGTGGCGCGCCAGCACGCCGAGGAAGCGGTGCATCTGCGCCGTGGTGTCCTTTGGGGTTTCATACATGTCGACCAGGTCGCGGATTTCCGACAACGACAGCCCCAGCCGCTTGCCGCGCAGGGTCAGCTTGAGGCGGGTGCGGTCGCGCCCCGTGTATACGCGGCTGCGTCCGCCCGCGCCCTCGCGGGTAGGGCTGAGCAAGCCCTGGTCTTCGTAAAAGCGGATCGCGCGCGCCGTGATGTCGAATTCGCGCGCCAGTTCGGTAATGGTATAGGTGGACATGTGCACAATAGTAAAGATTGCGTTGGCGTGAGCGAGGACTTGAGCCCTGCGCATTCCAGCAGCTATTTTCAGCAGTTGACGTTAACGTCAGTTAACGTCAAGCGATTGTAGCGCGCCCCATGTCGCGATGGCGCAAGATCTTGCGCAGCGTCAGTACTGTTCTGCAATTCTATCGTTGCCAGCAATGCTGGTAATACACGGTTAAAGTTGGTGTGTTTCGGTGGAAACTGCCAAAAATGCAACGCAGCCACGGATAGTGCATGTGAGCACGGATTTATCTATCACTTCGGCTAAAAACCGAATAAAATTCGCTATTGATGTAGTTAATCTATACCTTTTGGTAGATGGAATACTGTTAAATCAAATCAAATTGGCGTTACAGTTCGAGCGCCATGTCAAGAGACTGACTTTCATGACGCAACATGAAATAGTGCAACCATGAATTCCTCTAATGAACGCGAAAGCTTTAGCCAGCGCCTGCAACAGGCCCTGAAGAATGCCCATTACTCTCCTGACAGCCCCACCCGGCTGGCGCGCGAGTTCAACATCCGCTTTGACGGACGACCGATTACCGTGCACGCCGCGCGTAAATGGCTCGTTGGCGAAGCCATACCGACCCAGGAAAAGCTGCGCATGATCGCTCAGTGGCTGGGCGTGCCGGCCGAATGGCTGCGCTTTGGCGGGGCCGAGCAGGGTGCTCCCGACAGCGAAACCGGCAATGGTATGTCGCGCTTCGAGTCGGCCGACGTCAAGTTGATTGCAGATTTGCAGCGACTCGATGAACACCACAAGCAAATCGCCCGCGAATTTATCCGCATGCTGGTGCGGGTTAACTACCAAAAGTAATGATTCCCCGGTTATTCTGCACTGAAGAAAGCAGTGCGCCTCACTATTGCTTTGTGAAACTGGGTTCATGACTTTTCCGCTTTTTGTTCGGATAAGCTGGATGTAGATAGTCTCTTTTTTATTTGAAGTTCGTTTGCGAATTGTCATGGTTAAGCCATGGAATTCAGGCACAATAGGGCGTCAGCGAGTCTGCAACTCAGGCCGTTGTTGCAGCTTTACATTACTTCGGAGCCACGCCATTGAGCCGTCTTATGAAAAGTAACTACAGTAATGTCGCGCAGCTAAAAGAACTGATGACCGCCCCGCCCATGACGGCTGCCAAACATGCCGAGGTCATGCGCAAGCGCATTGCCGACCGCCGCATGGTGGAAGAAGCACGGGAACTGAAAAAGGCGGAAGACGGTCTGCGTTTGGGAATGCGCTAGCAAAAGGCATCCCCAAGGCGCTGCCGCTGAGCAGCTTGGCGTAGCCGCCTGTTCAGGCGATAGCGCGATGGTGCGCCTAGTTTGGCGTCTAGTTTGATATCGTGCGCTTGGTTTGATGGTGCGCTTAGTTTGATGGTGCGTCGGACGGCTTCATGCCGTTCCAGCGTGGCGTCAATACGTGTTCCACGCCAAATAAATCGAGTACGCGGCCCACCGTGTGGTCCACCATCTCTTCAATGGTCTGCGGCTGGTGATAAAACCCGGGCAGCGGTGGATAGATAATCCCGCCCATTTCCGTCACGGCCGTCATATTGCGCAGGTGCGCCAGGTTAAACGGTGTTTCCCGCACCATCAGCACCAGGCGGCGCCGTTCCTTGAGCACCACATCGGCGGCGCGGGCAATCAGGTTGTCCGACAGGCCATGCGCCACTGCCGCCAGCGTCTTCATCGAGCAGGGCGCAACAATCATTCCGTCCGACTGAAACGATCCGCTGGCAATCGAGGCGCCGACATCGCGCACCTTGTGCAC
>JBEVNE010000227.1:0-3132 GCA_040508275.1 Duganella sp. | reverse complement strand
GCTTCTTGTGCAGCACCACGTAAGCGGCAAACGGCAGCGCAATCAGCAAGCCCAGGTACGGTACTTCGCCGGTGAAGACGATGTCGAGCGCCACCGCGCCCAGTGAAATGGCCAGGCCCAGGCGCTGGCGCGCTGGCATCGCTTCGCGGAATACGGCGGCGGCCATGGCCACTGTCAGGATCGGCGCGATCAAATAAGCGTAGCTGGCCTGTAGCGCCATGCCCTGCATCACGGCCGCCACGTAGGCCGCCCAGTTCAGGCCGATCAGCAGGGCAGTGGGCGCCATGCGCCTGACGGTATGGTGCGTGAGCTCGCGCCGCCGCACGCCCTGAAACGCCGCCAGTACCGCGAAGGTCAGCAGCACCTGCAGGCACAGCAGCACGGGCGGGCTGACTGCACCCAGCATGCTGTAGTACAGCGGCGACAGTCCCCACAGCAGGTTGGCCAGCGCTGCGCCTGACAGCGCCGAAGCCGCCATCACAGCAGGCTCCGCAAGCGCGCAGCGGCGATGTCGATATCGTCGCTGTCGATCTGGTCGTGCAGCGGCAGCACCAGCAGCGCATCGATGATGGCGCTGGCGTTGGGAAAATCACGGCGGCAGTCGCCGCTGTAGCGCGGTGCGGTGTAATAGCGGTGCAGCATGGGGAAATTGACCAGGTAGCTTTGCTTGTAGCGGTGGATATCGGTGTTGACGCCGCGCTCGAACAACTGGCGCGATATGTCGCGGGCCTGTCCGGGCGCAGCGTCGCGCAGGCGGATCGCGTACGAGTAGCCGTTGTGTTCAAAATACCCGCCGCCAAATTCGGCCAGCGCTGCGCCCGCTTCGCCCACGCCCAGCGCCAGGCGCCATTGCCCGGTCTTGTGGCGGCGCACGGCAATGCGGGCGTCCAGCGAGGCCAGCTGGCTCAGGCCCATCGACGCCTGCAGCGCCGGCAGCTTGTAGTTCAGGCCGATGCGATGGCCGAAGCTCATGGCCTCCATGGAAAAACCGATGCGGGTAAATTCGCGGATGCGCTGGCCCAGCCGGACATTATCGGTCAGCACAAAGCCGCCTTCACCGGTGCTCATCAGCTTGAATTCATGGGTGCTGAAACAGCCGATGTCGCCGAACGTGCCTTCAAAGCGGCCGCCGCGCTTGCTGCCCAGCGCCTGGGCCGTGTCTTCGATGACGGTCCAGCCGCGCCGGCCGGCATAGTCGATCACGGCGTCGTTAATGCCGGGATAGCCCCACATCGGCACGGTGATCAATGCCCGCGTGCGGGCGCTGGCGTAGCGCACCAGCGAAGCGAGATCCGGCACAAAGCTGCCCGGCTGGCAATCGTAAAATACCGGTACGCCGCCCGCCTGCAGGATGGCGGCGGCCGTCATCGGTACGCCGATTACTGGCAGCAGCACTTCGTCGCCGGGCGTGATGGTTTCCGCCAGCGAGGCGTGCAGCGCGGCCGTGCCGGACGACACGGCAATCGCGCAGGCCACGCCGAAATGGCGCGCCAGCGCCGCTTCGTAAGCGCTCACCAGGTCGCAGTCGCCGGACAGGCGCTCGGACTGTTCGATATCCTTGAGCAGGGTGGCAATTTCATGCGGGGTGCGCTGGGCCTTGAAAATACAGTCGATAAAGCGGTCGGTCATGTGCAGCCTTGGTTCAGGGATGGGTCGTAACATGGGGAGTATTGGCAGGCGCTGGCGCCAGATGCTGCACTGGTTCTGGCCGCACCGCCATGATGTGATTGCTGCCGTTAATAAAGCGGGCGCGCGCCAGCGTGGGCGGGTTGTAGCCATAAAGGCGCAGCAGCCAGCGGTCGCTGCCATCGAAGCGGCTGCTGCTGCCCACCTCGCTGCGGCCATGCAGGCACAGGCGATTGTTCAGCACCAGCACATCGCCGGGCGTCAGCACCACCGCGTGCGAGGCATCGAACGAGCGCATGACTTCGCGCAGCCGTTCGAGTGCGGCGCGGCTGCCAGGATCGCTGCCGTCCAGCCTGGAATGGCTGAAGCGCATGCCGATATGGCCCGAGTGCAGCGGCACCAGGCACGGTACATGGTGGATGGTGATCTGGCGGTCGAACGAGGACTGGCTGCTGGCGCTGTAGGCCGGGCGCATCAGTTCGATGACGGTGGCGGCATCGAGCCGGCGCAGCACGGCGGCCAGCGGCAGCACTGTGGTGGGCACCCGGTGCGGATTGCGCAGGCAGGCCAGGGCCAGCATGTCGGGCGCAATCGGACTGCCGGGCGCTGGCTGTTCTTCGGCAAAATAACCGTTGACCACTTCGGTATGAAAATTCAGCGCCTTGGTCGAACGGGCCCGGCTTTTCTCGCTGTTTTGCGCCGGCATCACCATGTGGAACAGGCGCCCGCCCATTTCATCGACAAACGACGCCCCCTGCGCGCCGCACAGCTTAAGGTAGCCGAGCATGGTGGCCGCCGGGGTCCGCCAGCCCGCTTCGTCGGGACTGCTGTCGTCGCTGGGTGTAGGCGGCAGGCCATCCAGGTCCAGCAGGCCGCGCAGCAGCAGATAGGGCACACCGTCGCCGGCGCGAAACTGGCGGATCAGGTTTTGATGGGCGGCGCCCAGGTATTTATCGACGATGGGCGCAGCAATCGCCGCCAGCTGCCGTGGCTGGTTTTCCTGGCTCAGATGTGCGGTATGGGTGCGGATCTGGTGCGCAATCGCCATGCGCTGCAGACAGGTGATACCCGACGACAGTGCCGGTGCCTCATGTGGAATTTCCTCACAGCTTGAAACGGCGATCATCGTGGACCTTGTATCAGTTTGCTATCGACGGGGGACTGTCGATTATAGGGAGTTGCCATAAAATAAAATCACGCAACTGCTGCCTTGTTTTTATGCAAACAAACCACGTTGCAGCGCCCGTGCCACGCGCTGCGCCACGTCGATGTCCTGCTGGTCGAGCACGATGCTGTCGAACGGCGACCAATGGCGGTCAAGTTGCGCGGCATCATCGGCACTGGCGAACAGCGCCACCCCGGGTACGCCATGCTGCCCAGCCATTTTCAACATGGCGCAGTCGGCGCCGATAACGACCGCGCTGCGCGCCACCACGCTGGCCAGCGCTGCTTGCGAGTAATCGTGATGCGCAAGAAACATCACGCGCTGTGCGTGGCAGGGGCAGC
>JBEVNE010000217.1:0-44398 GCA_040508275.1 Duganella sp. | reverse complement strand
GACAGCGACAGCCGCAGCGAATTCCTGGCTTCGATCCAGCCATGGGCGGCGGCCGCTGCCGACAAGCTCGGCGTGGCGCCGGAACTGGTGGCCGCACATGCTGCGCTGGAATCGGCCTGGGGCAAGCAACCGCTGCGCCAGGGTGGCGTCGATACCAACAACCTGTTCGGCATCAAGGCCGGCTCCAGCTGGCAAGGTGCGGTGGCCAGCGCCACCACCACCGAATTCGAGCACGGCGCCATGCTCAAGAAAACCGAACGCTTCCGCAGCTACCCCGATACCGCCAGCGCCTTCCGCGACTATGCCGAGCTATTGTCCAGCAATCCGCGCTACCAGGCGGCGCTGAACACCGGCAGCGATGCACGCGCCTTTGCCAGCGGCCTGGCGCGCGGCGGCTATGCCACCGATCCCCAGTACGCGGACAAGCTGAGCCGCTTGGCCACGCAGCTGCAAAAAACCCTCAACCGTTCCGCGGATTAGGGTCCAGTGGCATGTCGGCCGGCTGTACCGTGCCGGCGCCGGTCACGCGGGCGCGAATGACATTGCCGCTGCTGTTACGCACACGCACCAGGCTGCCACGGGCGCCGGCGTCCATCGCCTCGCCTGCCATGGTCACCGTGACCTGGTCGCGCGTGGCGACAATACTGACATTATCACCACGCTTGACCAGCATCGGCGCAGCCAGTGCACCGGCGCGCAGGATATCGCCGGCGCGCAGCGAACGCTTGGTGCTCATACCCACCACTTCCTGCGGATCGGACACGCTATCGCTGACGGTCGAGATATCGTGGCGTTCAAGCAACACATCCTCATCGGCGATCACCTTGCCGGCCGCCATGTCGTTGGCCGCCAGCGCAATCCGCGCCGATACCTTGGCGCGCACCACGAAATCGTAACGCCAGCCGCCCTGGCCGCTGCAGACGGCATTGAAACGCATGCGGCTCGGCTGGCGCGCGTCGGCTGCTTCCACCGTGACAGCGCGCGGACAGGCGGCCAGCGGACGGTTGCCATGCAACACCGTGAGCTCGAATTCGGGCTCGGCCAGGCCCCGACTGTCGGCCCAGCGCAACACATATTCGTGGGCTGCCTGCTCTACCAGCATAGGGACCTGGTCCGCTGGAACGGGGGCGGCATGCGCCAGAGTGTTAAAAAATGTGCTTCCAATCAGCAACATTCGACCTAAACCAGTTACAATTGTTTTGTTGAGCATGGGCAATACCTCTACTATGATGCAAGCGAATGCGCCTCTGGCGCCTGCTGACATTTTACATGGGGCAAGCCGCTTCACACGGTTACAAGGTGTGATTGAGCAATAATTCCGATGTCACAATATTGCTTTTTAGTACCGATTTTTTGGCGACACACTGACCTCTGCAGGGGAAGATTATGGGCATCAGCTTCAAGAACGTGACCGGCGTCCACGCCGACGCACTCCAGTTACGCGCCGAGCGCACACGCATCCTGGCCGCCAACCTGGCCAATGAAAACACGCCCGGCTTCCAGGCCCGCGATATGGACTTTGGCGCCACGCTGGCCAATGTCCAGGCCGAAGCCAATGGCGAGCTTGGTGGCGACGAGGAAGCGGCGCAAATGTACCGCGTGCCGTTCCACCCCAGCCGCGACGGCAACACGGTCGAACTCGGCGTCGAGCAGGCAGCGTTTTCGCAAAATGCCGCCGACTTCCAGACCAGCCTGACATTCGTCAACATGAAATTCAAGGGCCTGGCAAAAGCCATCGCCGGTCAGTAATCAGTCATCAGTCATCCGCAGCGGAGCCTCCATGTCCTTCAAAAGTATTTCCGATATCGCCGGTTCGGCCATGACCGCACAGAGCGTGCGCCTGAACACCATCGCCTCCAACCTGGCCAATGCCGACGCGGTTGCCGGCAATGAAAACGAGACCTACCGCGCCCGCAAGCCGGTGTTTGCTTCGGTGATGAGTGAAGGCGCCAGCGGCCTGGTTGCCGGTGGCAAGGTGCAGGTGCTCGACGTGGTCGAGTCAGCCGAACCGCTGCGCCGGATCTATGAGCCGACGCACCCGATGGCCAATGCCGACGGCATGGTGTTCTACTCCAACGTCAACGAAGTTGCCGAGATGGCCGACATGATGTCGGCCTCGCGCGCTTTTGAAACCAACGTCGAAGTCCTCGGCCGCGTGCGCAATATGCAGCAATCCCTCCTCAAACTTGGTGAAGGTTAAGTCATGGCAGTCAGTCTCCTCAACAGCGGCAGCACCACTGCTGGCACCGCTGCCGGCACCAGCGTCACCGGCAAGGCCGGCAACAGCGAAGTATCGGACATGTTCACCAAGCTGCTGGTGGCGCAGATCCAGAATCAGGATCCGCTGTCGCCATCGGACCCGGCGCAGTTCGTCCAGCAACTGACCCAGCTGTCGCAAACCGAAGCGCTGCAAAGCCTGTCGAACCTGACCAGCGCCAATTCCAGCATCCTGCAAAGCATGCAAGTGCTGTCGCTGGGCGCCCAGGTCGGCTCCAACGTCATGGCCGAGTCCAGCAACGTCAAGCTCGATGGCGCCACCGCCGTCAGCGGCCAGATCACGCTCGCCGCGAGCAGTGCCAACACCAGCCTGGTGCTGACCGGTGTCGATGGCAGCCAATACAAGGTAAGCCTGGGCAACCAGGCGCCGGGCGCCGTGCCGTTCACCATCGACCCGTCCAAACTCAAGGTGCCGGCCGGCGACTACAAGCTGTCGGTCGAGACCAGCACCAAGGAAACCCCGCTGATCGACATCCAGGGCCGCCTGAACAGCGTGCGCATGTCCGCCACCGGCGGCGTGGTGCTGAGCATTGAAAATGTTGGCGAGGTCGATCCGATGGCGATCACCGCGTTCAATGGTAAGTCTGCTTCTGTCATTCAATAATCCAACCTCTTCCGAAGGATCTTCATCATGAGTTTCGATATCGCATTGTCTGGCATCCAGGCTATCAACCAGTCGCTCAACAGCACCAGCCAGAACATCGCCAACGCCGGCACTTACGGCTACAAGGCGCTGCGCTCCAACTTCGCTTCGATGGTCTCGGGCGAGACCCAGACCGGCGCCATGATCGGTTCGACCACCCAGTTCATCGGCAAACAGGGCGGCGTGCTCAACACCGGCCGCGCGCTCGATGCTTCGATCAATGGCCGCGGCTTCTTCATGACCCGCGATACTGCCACCAACCAGGTCGAATACACGCGCGTCGGCATTTTTGATGCATCCCGCGAAGGCTTCCTGGTCGATGCCTCTGGTCGCCGCGTGCAAGGCTACCCGGTTGATCCGAACACCTCGACCATGGGCGCCCTGGGCGATATCACCATCGCTACCGGCACGATTCCTGCCGACGTGTCGGAAAAACTGAATTACTCCGGCAATTTCTCGGCTGACTGGACCTCACCAGCGGTAGCGTTGGATTTCTCTACCATCACCCCGGAAACCCCGCCTGAAACCAATACCTTCAATATGTCGAAAGCGACCACGCTGTATGACACGCTGGGTGGCAAGCATGTGCTGACCCAGTACTTCGTCCGCAATCCTACCGATACCACGGTTGTCGATGTTCACTATGTTCTCGATGGCAAATTTGTTTCATCCGATGCACTGAAGTTTGACCCTGCCAGCGGCGGCTCGCTGGTCAGCACCGATCCCGATCCAGCCGTGATGGTCTCGACGCGTGCCATCGATTTGAGCACCCAGGCATTTGCCAGCCAGGCAACCCTGGGCACCCTCACCATCGACTATGCCGGCAGCACCGGCGCCAATGGCGACGCCACCAACCTGATCAACAACGCCGACGGCTATGCCGCCGGCACCTTCACCGGCGTTGCCCTGGGCGTCGACGGTTCCATCATTGCCAGCTACACCAACGGCCAGAAACAGACCATCGGCCGCCTGGGCATTGCCACCTTCCCCGACGAAGGTTCGCTGACCACCGTCAGTGGCACCAGCTGGATCGAATCGGTCGCTTCGGGTACGCCGCTGGTGAGCGCGCCAGGCAACGGCATGGCCGGCACCATCAATGTCTCGTCGCTGGAACAGTCGAACGTCGACATCACCTCGGAACTGGTGGGCCTGATGACATCGCAGCGCAATTACCAGGCCAACTCCAAGGTCATCCAGACCGAGAGCACCATGTTGCAATCGCTGATGCAAGCGATCTAAGGTCGTCATGGATTCGCTGATCTTTACCGCCATGAGCGGGGCCGAAAGGGCCCTGCACGGCCAGCAGGTGCGCGCCAACAATCTGGCCAACGCCGAGACCACGGGCTTTCGCGCTAACATGCAAATGTCGACCGCGCAACAGGTCGAGGGCTATGGCTACGACGACCGCCACATGGCGCAGTTGCAGTCGAATGCCGTGTCCACCCGCCAGGGCACGATCAAGCCTACCGGGCGCGATCTCGACGTGGCCATTTCCGGCAAGGGTTTTCTGACGGTCGAAGGAGCGACCGGCGAAGCCTATACGCGCGCTGGCAATATGCAGCTCGACGCCGAGGGCACGCTGCGCATCAACGGCAACATCGTGCTCGGCGAAGGCGGTCCCATCACGCTGCCCGAGTACAGCAAGATCGATATTGGCGCCGACGGCACCATTTCGATCCAGAATCCCGGCACCACCATCATGCAGACGGTGGACAAGCTGCGCCTGGTCAGCGCCGAAGGTTCGCAGCTGATCAAGAACGAAGCCGGTTTGCTGGTGGCGCGCGATGGCGTACCACTGGCCACCGATGCCAACGTAGTGCTGCGCGCCGCCCATCTGGAAGGCAGCAATGTTTCGGCGATGGAAGAAATGGTTGCGAGCATGTCCCTGAACCGCAGCTTCGAAGTGCAAATGAAACTGTTCAAGGCCAGCGACACCATGGCCGAAACCGGCAACCGTCTGATCAGCGGCAACTGATCGCTTTTTCGGCCCACCGCCCCCAGGAGAAATCATGAATCCAGCAATGTGGATCAGCAAGACCGGCGTGCAAGCGCAAGACCAGAAACTGCAAGCCATCGCCAACAACCTGGCCAATGCCAACACGGTCGGTTTCAAGCGCGACCGCGTAGTCTTCGAAGACCTGTTCTACACGATCGAACAGCAGCCGGGCGCGCAAGTGGCCGACGACAACACGCTGGCGCCTTCGGGCGTGCAGCTCGGTAATGGCGTGCACATGGTCGGCACCCAGAAAGTATTTACCAACGGCGCCCTGCAAACCACCGGCCGCGACCTCGATATTTCGATCATGGGCAATGGTTTCCTGGCCGTGCGCCAGCCCAGCGGCGAAACCGCCTACACCCGCGCCGGCCAGTTGCAGGTCGATGCCAACGGCATCCTGGTCAACGCCCACGGCCTGCCGCTGATCCCGCAGATCACCGTGCCCGACAACGCCACCGCGATCACCATCGGTGAAAACGGCACCGTGTCGGCGACGATCGCCGGCACCGCCACGCCCAGCCAGCTCGGCCAGCTGACCCTGACCAGCTTCATCAACCCGACCGGCCTGATGGCGCTCGGTGAAAACCTGTACGCCGAAACCGCCTCGAGCGGCACGCCGACCGAAGGCGCACCGGGCACGGCGCAATGGGGCAAGATCAAGCAAGGCACGCTGGAAGGCTCGAACGTGCAGGTGGTCGAGGAAATGGTCGACATGATCGCCGCCCAGCGCACCTACGAGATGAATACCAAGGTGTTGTCGGCCGCCGACAATATGCTGCAATACCTGGCACAGGCTGCACGCTGATGAAAACCGCCCTTTCGTCACTGGCGCTGGCGGGGTTGCTGGCTTTGCTGGGAGGTTGCAGCACGCTGCAGCCGCCCGAGGTACGCCCCGGCCCGATGGACGAACCGCCGGTATTGGCCCGTTCGTCGCAGCCGCGCGTCAGCGGCGGCGGCGTATACAACACCGACATGGGCATTTCCCTGACCTCCGACAGCCGCGCCTTCCGCGTCGGCGACGTGGTCACCGTGATGCTGCAGGAAACCACCCAGGCCAGCAAGCGGGCCGGCACCAGTTATTCCAAAGAGTCGTCCAACAACATCGCTGCGCCCAACCTGCTGGGTAAGGTGTTTCCCAAGGCTGGCGTGGGCCTGGGCGCCGACAATTCGTTTACCGGCGACGCCACCAGCACCCAGCAGAACGCCCTGACCGGCGCGATTACCGTGATCGTGCAGGAAGTGCTGCCGAACGGCCTGCTGCGCGTATCGGGTGAAAAGATCCTGACGCTGAACCAGGGCGAAGAATTCGTGCGCCTGCGCGGCTACCTGCGCGCCGCCGACATCGACGCCGGCAACCAGGTCTCGTCGCTGCGTATTGCCAACGCCCGCATCGCCTATTCGGCCCAGGGCACCTTGGCCGATACGCAATCGGCGGGCTGGCTGTCGCGCTTCTTCAACGGCCCCTACATGCCTTTTTAATCAGAGGCGTTTTACCTTGCACCGTCCTACTCTTGGGTGACCATCATGAATTTCCGCAAGCTGTCCCGCATTCTGGCGCTGCCGCTGGCCTTCTGCCTGACCTTCAGTGCAGCCGTGCCCGTGCATGCAGCCCAGGTGCTGCGTAACCTGGTGGCCGTCGAAGGCATCCGCGACAACCCGCTGGTCGGCTATGGCCTGGTAGTGGGCCTGAACGGCAGCGGCGATTCGACCCAGGTACGCTTTGCCAGCCAGTCGGTGATCAATATGCTCAAGCAGTTCGGCGTCAAGATGCCGGACGGTACCGATGCCAAGTCGAAGAACGTCGCCACGGTGATGGTCTCGGCGGTGCTGCCACCCGGCTACCGCAAGGGCCAGAACATCGACGTGGTGGTGTCGTCGCTGGGCGACGCCAAGAGCCTGCGCGGCGGCGCCCTGCTGCTGACGCCGCTGCGCGGCGCCGACAACGAAGTGTATGCACTGGCGCAAGGCAACGTGGTGGTGGGCGGCTTTTCCGCCCAGGGCAAGAGCGGCTCGTCGGTGACCGTCAACACCCCGACCTCGGGCCGGATACCGAGCGGCGCCGCCATCGAACGGGCGATTCCGACCGATTTCGCCAGCACCCCGAGCGTGCGCCTGTCGCTGCGCCATCCGCACTTCCAGACTGCCATCAACATCGTCGATTCGATCAACAAGCGCTTTGGCGACATCGCTACCGCCAGCGACGCCACCTCGGTCGAGGTACAGGCGCCAGTCAATCCGACCCAGCGCATCGCCTTCATGGCCAAGCTCGAAGCGCTGGCGATCGAGGTTGGCGAGGAATCGCCGAAAGTCGTGTTCAACTCGCGTACCGGCACCGTGGTCATTGCCGACGGCTTGCGCGTGCGGGCAGCGGCCGTCACCCACGGTTCGCTCAAGGTGGTGATTTCGGAAAGCACCAAGGTCAGCCAGCCGAATGCCCTGGCTGGCGGCAACACCGTGGCCACGCCGCAATCGCAGGTCAGCGTGGACCAGGGTTCGGGCCAGATGTTCAACTGGCCGGCTGGCGCCAAGCTGCAATCGATTATCGACGTGGTCAACAGCCTGGGCGCTTCGCCCGACGATATCATGGCGATCCTGCAGGCGCTCGACCAGGCCGGCGCCATCGAAGGCGAACTGGTCGTTATTTAAGGACTGCCATGAGCTTCCCGCCCACTTTCGATCCCTCTCGCCTGATTCCCGGTACGCCCGGCAAGCTGAGCGATATTTACGTGGCGCCGGCCCCGGCCACGGCCCAGAACGACGCTGCCGGCACCACCGATCCTGCCGATGCGGCCTACCGCGCCAAGGCGACCCAGGCCGCCCTCAAGTTCGAGAGTTTCTTTATCAGCCAGATGCTGCACCAGATGCGCTCGGGCACGCGCGCCATCGCCGACGAAGACAGCATTTTCAATAACAAGGTCAACCAGGACATGCTGGACATGGCCGACAACCTGGTGGCCGACCAGATGGCCGGCCGGCGCGCCTTTGGCATCGCCGACGTCATCCTGCGCCAGTTGCTGCCGCCGGCCTCGGCGCCAGCCCAGCCTGTGTCAGGTTTACCTGCGGCAACCGTGCCGGGAAACAGCCCGAAAGCGTCGTAAATTTTCAACGAAAAGCTTAATTTTCCTCCCCCGGCAGTCGCCTTGTACCAGTAACGGACTGGCAGCGAGCGCAGATTGCGCGCTGCGGTCCTCCGGCCTTCACCAGGAAAGACCCTTGCACACATGAGCATTACCTACAACGGATTATCGGGCGCCCTGGCCGCCCAGGCGGCCATCAACGCGGTCAGTCAGAACATCGCCAACTCGCAAACCAAGGGTTATACCCGCCAGGGCGCGCTGTTGCAGTCGATTGCCACTGACGCCAGCAATATCTCGCCCGGTAATGGCGTGCGCGTGGGTTCGCTGCTGCGTTTTTCCGATTCGTACAAATTGCAGCAAATGTGGCGCACCAACTCGGAGCTGGCGTCGCGCTCGCAGGTACAGCCTTACCTGACGCAGCTGGAAAAGGTCATGAACAATTCGACCTCGAGCATCAGCTACGGTTTTGACAATTTTTTCAAGGCGCTCAATGCCGCCGCCGTCGATCCGACCTCGACGCCGCTGCGCCAGCAGGTGATCACCTCGGCCGATTCGCTGTCCAAGCAAATCAACAGTATTTACGAGCTGACCACCAACCAGATGGTGGCCTCGCAACAGCAAAGCGCCTCCGTGCTGCCGGACATGAACCAATCGCTGGCCAGCATCGCCGCGCTCAACAAGCAGATCATCCAGATCGGCGCCAACGGTACCAACACATCGGCCCTGCAAGACCAGCGCGAACAGCTGATCGACACCGTTGCTTCGCAGGTGGGCGTGGAAGTGGTGTTCAACCCCGACGGCAGCGCCAATCTTTCGCTGAAAACCGGCCAGCCGCTGGTGTCGGCCGATCTTGCGGCCACGCTCGCCTACGAGACCGTGGACAGCAAGTCCACCCTTACTCTCAAGTTTTCCAACAGCAAGTTCAACCTGGAAGACAGCAAGATCGGCGGTCAACTGGGCGGTCTGGCCAACTTCCGCAACAATACGCTGCAACCGCTGCGTTCGTCGATCGCCGACATCGCCCGCCAGTTCTCGGAAAAATTCAATGAAGTATCGGCGGCCGGCAATGATACCGACGGCGCCGCCGGCAAGCCGCTGTTTTACTTCAGCGATAATGGCCCGAATGCACTGGGCACCATCGGTCTGCTGACCATTGATCCGGCCTTTACCACCGCCGACCTGGCCTTCCGCGCCGACGGCCAGCCAGCCGGCGACAACGGCAATTTGCAGGAACTGATCAAGATCCGCAATCTGGAGATCAATGTCACCTCGCTGGGCGCCGACAAGGTGCAATTGAGCGACGCCGATACCCAGCTCGTTGGTAAACTGGCCATTGACAGCCAGCAAAACCAGGCGCAGATGAAAACCGCTACCACCATCCGCCAGCAGGCCGAGGATGACTGGAAATCGACCAGTGGCGTCAACGTCGACGAAGAGGGTATCAACCTGATCGAATTCCAGAATATGTTCCAGGCGAATATGAAGGTGATTTCCGTCGCCAACACGCTGTTCGATGCAACCTTGCAAATGTTTTAATTAAGGAGAAGGTTGATGCGTATCTCTACCAGCCAATACCAGACCACCATGTTGCGCGGTCTGCAGGAAAACCAGAGCTGGATGTCCAGGATAAACGAGCAGATGGCGACCGGCGAGCGCATCATGCTGCCGTCCGACGATCCGGTTGGCAACGTCCAGGTCTCACGCCTGACCCGCGAAGAAGCACAGATTGCGCAGTACCGCGACAACATCGGTGCGGTCAAGCTGCGCATGAACTCCAACGAAGCCTACCTGACGAGCATGGTGGCCGATATCACCTCGGTGAGCGACCTGATGGTGCAGGCCGCCGACGGCAGCAATACGCCGGACGACCTGAAAGCCATCGTCAACAGCCTGACCTCGCTGCGCGACAGCCTGTTGTTCACCGCCAATCAGAAAGATTCGGAAGGCCGCTATGTGTTCGCCGGCACCAACGTCAATGACGCCCCGCTGGCACTGAACGCCGGTGGCGAGTATGAGTATCTGGGCAATGAAGCAGACCAGCTGACCACGGTCGGCAATGGCATTACGCAGGCGACCAACGTCAATCTGAAAGGCCTGGAAGCACTGCTCAACAGCATGAACACCACGATCAACACGCTGGCCACCGGCACTGCCAGCGCCAACGATCCGGCGGTGCGCACCATCATTACCGACACGCTGGCGCAGTCCAAGACTGGTCTGGACCTGGTGTCCGGCAAGATCGCCCGCCTGGGCGGCGCACAGAACATTCTGAAAACCCTCGACGACAACCACGCCAACGTCAGTCTGTCGAACCAGACCGCGCTGTTCGACCTGAGCAAACTCGACTTTGCACAGGCCGCGACCGAGCTCAGCGGTTACTCGCTGGCGGTGGAAGCATCGTACAAGGCCTATTCCAAGGTCAGCGGCCTGTCGCTGTTCAACCTCCTGTAATTCCGACCTTCACCACCGTCACCATCGACCGCCATGCAGATCTCGTCACCCACCACACCGACCGTTATTGTCCCCGCCAATGGCGGCAATGCGCGCGCGGTCGATGGCACCGCCCTCGGCATCAATGGCGAGAACGCGGTCACGGCCACGCCGGTCAACCCTACCCCCACCAGCGCGGCGCCGCTGCGCCGCGGCGTGGGCAATTTTGACCAGTCGCTGCAAAACGACGTCTCGGGCGCACAGCAGGCGCTCGACTTTCTCGAGCAGAGCGCGGCCCAGCTGCGCAACCTGAAAGCCGACATCAGCGGCCGTCTGGCCAACCGCCAGCGCCCGGATGGCGTGCTGGAATCGAATCTGCGCCAGTTCAGCAACTCCTGGCGCAACCGCTCCGAAGCCTCGGGCGGCACGCTCGACGCCCAGCTCAATTACAACAGCAACAGCAGCAACGCCACCAACACGCGCTTCACGGCACGCGGCATGAATGTCGGCAATCTGCGCACCGGTGGCCGCGAAGTGCTGGCCATTTCGCTCGGCGGCCAGAACCTGCGCTCGGTCACGCTTGAGCCAGGCTTGAGCGACCAGCAGATCGCCCAGCGCTTCGACGATGCGCTGGCGCCGGCTGGCGTACGGGTCAAACTGGCCGATGACGGCCAGCTGGAATTCAGCGCGCCCGAAGGACAATGGGCCAATCTGCGTGACAGCCTGGCGGTGCAAGGCAATGGCCAGCGCTTCCCGGCCGGTCAGCTCAACCGTATCAAGGCTGAGGCGGAAGCGCCGGCCGTCGATCCCGATAACTGGCAAACGGCCGATGTGGAAGGCTTGCGCTCGACCTTGCAGCAAGTGCTGCAAGCGCTGTCGCAGGTCGAGCGTTCGATCGCCTCGGTGCGTTCGGCCCTGGCCCAGGCCAGCGAACGCGTCAAGAACAATACCAGCAGCGCCAGCACCGAAGGCATGGAGCAGGCGGCCGAGAATTTCGTCAGTACCGCCAAACAGCCCGGCTACCAGTCGCTGCTGTCGATCAGCTCGGCACTGGCCGGCATCAGCCGGGAACGCGTGGTGTCATTGCTGAGTTTGCGTTAAATTTGCACTGAGGTTCGCAGCGAGACGGGCTTGCGCGTGACTTTGATCGCGAGCCAGCGCAAGAAAATCGTCGGCCGGCATTGCCTGCGCATACACGAAACCCTGGGCAAAATCGCAGCCCGCCAGTTCCAGCAAGTGGCGCTGCGCCGCCGTCTCCACCCCTTCCGCCACCACCCGCAAGCCCAGTTTATGGGCCATGAGTATCAATGCTTCGCACATGGCGAGATCGCCGCTGTCGTTGGCCAGATGCTGGATAAAGCTGCGGTCGAGCTTGAGCAGATCGATGCCGAAATGCTTGAGGTGGGCCAGCGATGAATAGCCGGTGCCAAAGTTATCGAGCGCCACCTGCAAGCCCATTTCGCGCAGCTCGCGCAGGCGCTCGCCGACCTGGCTGCTGCCTTCGAGCAGCACCTGCTCGGTAATCTCGATAACCAGGCTGCGCGGTCCCAGGCCCAGCTCGGCCGCATATTGCAGCCAGCCCGCATACAGCGCCGCATCGCCACGGAACTGTGCGGATGACTGGTTGATCCCCACCTGGAAGCCCTTGCCGATCTGCTCTTGCCACTGGTGCGCCTGGTGCGCGGCCTGACGGAACACCCAGTCACCGAGCTCGATCATGAGTCCGCCGGATTCGGCGAATGGCAGAAACTCGGCCGGCGCCAGCAGGCCGCGCTGCGGATGGCGCCAGCGCAGCAGCGCTTCGGCGCGCTCGATGGCGCCGCTGCGCAGATTGATGATGGGCTGGTAATGGAGTTCGAGCTGCTGTTGGGCCAGCGCCTTGCGCAGGTCGATGGTGACCTGCTGGCGCGCCTGCGCCGCCAGTTGCAGGTCGGCCGTGAAATATCCGTAGCGGCAGCGGCGGTTTTTCTTGGCCGCGTACATGGCCTGGTCGGCATGGCGCAGCAGTTCATCGGGCGAGCTGGCATCGGCCGGGAACACGGAAATGCCGATGCTGGCCGAAACACTGGGCTCGGCGTCCTCCAGCGCAAACGGCTGCTGCAGGCTGCTGACGATGGTTTGCGCAATGCGTTCGCCGGCGTGCATGTTTTCCAGCCCGGAAAGAATCACGGTAAATTCATCGCCGCCCAGGCGCGCCACCGTATCGCTGGCGCGCACGCAACCGGCAATGCGGCCGGCGGCTTGCACCAGCAGCGCATCGCCCTGCGCATGGCCGAGCGTATCGTTGACGCGTTTAAAACCGTCAAGGTCGATGAACAGCAGCGCCACCAGAACGCCTTCGCGGCGCGCCTTGCGTACCTCCTGCGCCAGCCGGTCCTGGAACATATGGCGATTGGGCAATCCGGTGAGCGTATCGTAATTGGCCTGCTGCCAGATCAGTTGGGCTGAGGCGCGGTTGCCGGTGATATCGCTGACCAGCGCCAGCGCGCCCAGGTAGGCGCCATCGCCATCGAAAATCGGGTTGGTGGTCAGCGTTACCCACAGCTGGCCGCCGTCGCGGCGGCGGAACTTGAATTCCTGGCGCCCGCAAGGTTCCTGCTCCGACGGACTCTGCTGGCGCGCCGCAATATTGCGTTCAAGAATCGCGCGGCCTTCGTCGTCCATGAAGGCCAGCAGCGGCTGGTTGAGCATTTCTTCGATGGTATAGCCGAGCATGTCAGCCATGCGCGGATTGACAAAACTGGTGCGGGCGTTGGCGTCGATTTCCCAGATGCCTTCCTCTGAGCAATGGACGATGCGGCGGAAACGCTCCTCGCTGCGTTCAAGCGCGGCCAGCTTGCCTTCGGCCGGCTCCAGCTGCACACGCAGCGCCTGACCGCTGTGGTCGGCGCTGGCGCGCAAGGTGACGGCCTGGCCCTGCCCCTGCTGGGGACGGGTGCGCAGCAACTGCAGGTCGCAGCGCTGGGCGCCTGGCTGGTTGAAAGCGGCGCGTATAAAACGGTCAAAATCGTCGATGAAGCGCGGCGCCACGAACTGGCGCAGGGTCACCGCTGCTGCGCCCGTGCCGGTGCGTGCCAGACCCAGCAACTCGGCGCCGACCAGGTTCATCTGCAGGATGGCAGTGTCCAGGCCCAGCACGAAATAGCCGACCGGCGCCAACAGGTACAGGTCATTGAGCAGGGCCGGATCGGCTACCGGCTTGACGGGCGCCCGCATGTTGGCGGTATCGGCGGTGTTGGCAGGCTGGCGCGCCAGACCGGCGATCGGGGGAAGGTCAGCAATGTGGGCCGGATCGAACATGACTGCGTCGGGCAGCAAGGCAAAACCCGGCGGAGCGGCAGCGTCTGCCACGTCGGCGTCTGCCACGTCGGCGTCTGCCGCATTCGAATGCCGGGGCTGTTGCAACAGGTGCGCATGCTGGTGGCGCAACACGGTCGATTGCTTCTCCATACCCTCCCTTTATCGCATGCTGAATGTGGATGAATGCCTGACACCAGACTAGCATTGTCTTTCAAAGATGTCGAGAAAACATCAATTCAGCGATGTGGGGAGTGTGCAGCAGTGTGGTGAGTTTAGCCCCCGGCGCCCATGCGGCGGCGGCCAAACCGGTGGCCCACCACCAGCATGGAGCTTTCGATCAGGCTGCTCAAGCCTATCATCAGCTGGATCAGTTTATCGTCGGGCAACACCCAGAGCGTACCGGGCGGCGCCTCATCGACCTGGGCGGCCGCCAGGATCAGCGGCGCCACCCAGGCCGCCTCCGGCGTGACATCGAGCACCAGCGCACCATCCTGCGTGGTTTGCAGATATATCTCGCCGCCGGCAGCCAGCGTGAAGCACACGCCATAGCCGGTTTCGTGCGGCGCGATATGCTCTTGCATGCTCAGATTGTGTTCGGCGATCCATAATTCGACATCGCCTGGAGTCTCGAGCCCGGTCCAGGGAACCGGGCGGAAGCGCGGACGCGCATCATTGTCTTGCATAACCATCCTGTTGACTGACCAAGGCGCCAGTGTAACCGATGGATGCTGCGGGCGTCAGGTGCGGTGAAGCGCCAGCGCCCTGCCCGATCAGCCCTTCCAGGTACGGTTGAGGCCTGTATCAGCGTGAATCCAGCCGCCGCGTGGGCCGGCGCGGTAGTAAAAGCCGACGCCGCCCTGGCGGAAGCTGCGCACCAGGCCGCCCAGCACTTCGGAATTGAGGTTGCCGATGCGGATATCGGCGGCCCGTCCCACCACGTGCAGGGATTGGCGCGCGGCCGGTACACCGGCTTCGCGCAGCTTGTTGTTCGAGGCCGGGGTACGGTAGCCGGACAGGATTTCCAGCGGCGTGTCGATGCCGTAGCGGCGCACGAAGGCTTGCGTGCCCCACAGCGTTTCGAACAGCTTGGGATCGATGTTGGCGGTGGCCTTGCCGTTGACGTCGCGCAGCAGGTGGCACAAATCCTGGTAAGCAGAATCGATCACCTCGCCATCACGCCAGTACAGCAGCTTGGCGCGCTCGTTGCTGGCCGGGCGATACACTTCGATGGTGCGTGGTTTCAGCCAGAATTCCAGATCGAGCGCCTGGGCGTCGAAGATATCGGGTGGCGGTTCGAGCTCGCCACGACTGCCGGACAAGCCCGACGGCGCCGACTGCGCCGACGCATGGCCCATGGCCGGTTTGCTGGCGGCGGTTTTCGATTCTGTGACGACGGCCGGTGCAGCCGGCCGGGCGGCGCTCGCCTTGGGCGGCGCGGCCTGGGCGCTGGTATTGCCCTGCCGAGCGCTGTTGCCCGATGCACAACCGATCAGCGGCAATGCCAGCACGCTGGCGGCGGTGACTCCAAAACCCTGCTGTAAAAACTCTCTGCGCGTAGCCATAGCACATCCATGAAAAACGATAGGGGTACTATAACTTATGCTGGGGGAAATAAAAAAGCGCGCACGCGCACAATTTCCTCATCCTGCGCTACATGCTGCCCATCTTAAGCGCAGCTTAAGCCTGTATCAGGCAGCCACGGCATGCGCCTGTAGCTCGACACCCTGCAGGGCGGCACGCGGTTCGTCGAGCAGATAGCCCTGACCCAGCAGCGGTACGCCGGCGCTCTCGCTGAATTCAAGCAGCGTTTGCAGCGTCTGTTCGCTTTCCACGCGCTTGAAGATCACCGAGACGTTTTCGTCACGCGCACGCTGCAGCAGCGCCAGGATGCCGGCGGTATCGTGCAGCACCCGCGTATCGAGCTTGAAGCCGTCGGGCCGCAGGCGCTCGAGCACCTTGAGGGCGTCGGCTGCGCTGTCGACGTTGACGGTGAAGCGGAAGCCGTTGCGGCGGTAATTGTCAGACACATAATTGAGCAGCCAGCCCTGCTGCGGCGTGGCCACCGGCAGTTGCAGCACCACGCGCGACAGCGGCAGCTCGAGGGCGTCGAGAATGCGGCGGAAAGCGTGGCCGTGGTTGCTGCTGACCGCGCTCAGCAAGCGGTCATGCACGTTCAGGTACAGGTCGGCGTTGGCGTTCGGTGCGGCGTCGGCCTGGCGGAAGAAATTGATTGCATGCAGCATGCGGCACAGGCGGTCGAGTTCGACCGACTCATCGTCGCTGGCGGCGTGGTCGAGCAGCTTCCACAGCGACAATCCCTTGTCCTGGGCCGACACGCTGCGCGCCAGGCCCTCGTAGGCGCGCACCTCGCCGCTGGCCAGCTCGCGTACCGGCTGGAAGGCGCTGCTCATGGTGCAATTGAAAAACCGCCCTTGCGCTTTGCCCTCGTGATCGAGCCAGATGCTGGAAGCGGAGCCCGTGGCGTCGGATAAACGCGTCAGGTACTTTTGCAGGATGGGGAAAGACATGGAACTCCTCGACGGTGACGCACCTCGAAAAACCTACTGCGCGGTTCGCTACGGTTTTGCGGGGTGCGGATGCTACTAACAATACCGACAGCGTATGCCCCTTGAACCTAAAGCAGAACGAATGCTTTCAGCTATGGTTATGCCAAAACATTCGTTCCTGCAAGGGCGTGCGCCGCTTATCGTTGATCATCGTCTTTACCCTCAGCGCCGCACCATGTGTCAACTCCTCGCGATGAACAGCAGCAAACCGGCGGCCGTCGATTTTTCGTTTGCCGGTTTTGCCGAACGCGCCAGCGAACACCAGGATGGCTGGGGCATCGCCGTGCACGGCCCCGATGGCTGCCAGCTGATCACCGACCACCTGGCGGCGCTGGCCTCGCCGCTGGCGGCGCCGTTCCGGCGGCCGCAGCCGGGCGCCAGGATCAAGGCCCGGAACGTGGTGGCGCATATCCGCAAAGCCACGCAGGGGCGCATCGCCCTGGAAAACAGCCATCCATTCACACGCCAGCTCTGGGGGCAGACCTGGTCGTTTGCCCATAACGGCGATCTCAAGGCCTTTGCGCCGGAATTCAGCGCCGGCCAGTACACGCCGCGGGGCGACACCGACAGCGAACGGGCGTTCTGTCACCTGCTGACCAGCCTGGCCGAACGCTTTGCAGAAGCGCCGCCGCGCCACACGCTGTATGCGGCGCTGCAGGCGCTGGCGGCGACCATTGCCGCCCATGGCACGTTCAATTTCATTTTATCCAACGGCGAACTGCTGTTTGCCCATTGCAGCACCGACCTGCACTACGTGGTGCGCGAATATCCGTTTTCGGTGGCGAAACTGATTGATTGCGATCTCAGCATCGATTTCAGCCAGCACAACCATCTCGATGATCGCATTGCCGTGATCGCCACCAAGCCGCTGACCTCGAACGAAAGCTGGATTGCCTTCCAGTCCGGCGAATTGAAACTGTTTGTGGGGGGAGAACAGGTGGGCGCAGCGCCGGCGCGTTGCCGCAGCCGGGAACTGGCTATCTGCTACTGAAAGAAACTGACGCAAACGGCGTCAAACCGCGTCAGGCGGAATTACACTTGCAAAAACGCTTGCGCCGCGGGGCGCCGCTGTCATCCTGCGTATCGTCTTCGCCGTCGAGCTGTTTCCAGAAAAACACCGTTTCAACACCATACGGCGAACGCACCTTGCCGGCATCGGCATAGCCTCGCGCAGCAAAGAAGGCGGCGCCGGTCGCCGTGCTGTGCAGCTGCAGCGCCTTCACGCCCCAGCACTGCACCTGCTGCTCGACCTGTGCCAGCATGGCCTTGCCCACACCCTGCCCGCGCGCTTCCGGCAAAACATAGCACAGCGCCAGCTTGCCGGCGCCGGTCAGCAGGGCCACGCCGACGATGGCGCCATCGAGCTCCGCCACCACCGAAAAATTGGTGGTGGAGGTAAACCAGCTCTCGACCATCTGCGGGGTTTTGTTACCCAGCCAGGCACCGAGGATGGCGGGATCATTTTTATGATCGATTTCACAGCATTCCGCGATTGAGCGGCGCAATACTGTGCATGCCGGCTGCGCGTCTGCCGCGACCGCCACTCGGACGACCGGACGTTGTATTTCAAGACTCATGTGTGCTCACAAAACATTTCAGTAGCAAAGTGAAGCGTCGTGCGCTTCGCCGTGCCAGACCGGGACTATACACGAGGTAGCAAAAGGCGTCGGCACGCGCCCCGTTTGCGTAGTGCATGCCCGCCGTTTACCGTGCAAGACTAGCGTTTGAGCCGTGCCTTGCCCACGTATTTTTTCAGAAAACCATATACGGTTTTTCCATGCAAGCCGGCATGAACCATGCGTTCTAAGCATATTACGAAATATTCGTTTCTTTTCTTTATGAAATTTCACACCATAGCGTTGCTCGTTATAACCAAAACTCATTACGAAAGCCCGCCATGACCTATCAAACCGCCAAGCGCCGCGTGGTACTGACTTCCCTGCTGGCCACTTCGGCCGTCTTCCTCGGCCTGCCGTTGCAGGCCAGCGCCGCCGATCCGGTACTGCTCAACGCCTCATACGACGTGGCACGCGAACTGTTCAAGGAAATCAACCCGGCCTTTGTTGCCAGCTACAAAAAAACCACGGGCGAAACCGTGGACGTCAACCAGTCGCATGGCGGTTCGTCCAAGCAGGCGCGTTCGGTGGCGGACGGCATGGAAGCGGCCGTGGTGACAATGAACCAGGCCAACGACATCGATCTGCTGGTCGATCGCGGCCTCGTGGTAGCGGACTGGAACAAGAAATTCCCGAATAACGCCGCACCGTTCTATTCGACCATGATTTACCTGGTACGCAAAGGCAACCCGCAACAGATCAAGGACTGGGGCGACCTGGCCAAGCCCGGCGTGAAAGTGATCGTGCCCAACCCCAAAACCTCGGGCAATGGCCGCTACACCTACCTGGCCGCCTGGGGTTCGGTGATCAAGAAAGGCGGCAACGAAGCGCAGGCGCGCGACCTGGTCGCGCGCATCTTCAAAAACGTGCCGGTGCTCGACGGCGGCGGCCGTGGCGCCACCACCACTTTCACTCAACGCAATATCGGCGACGTGCTGGTGACGTTTGAAAACGAGGTGAACCTGGTGCGCGCCGAATTCGGCAACAACTTTGACGTGGTATATCCGAGCTCGTCGATCCTGGCCGAGTCGCCGGTGGCGGTGGTGGACAAGGTGGTCGATAAGAAAGGCGTGCGCAAGCAGGCAACCGCCTATCTGAACTTCCTGTACAGCGAGCAAGGCCAGGAAATCATCGCCAAGCACTATTTCCGTCCGCGCTCGGAACAGGCGTTCAAAAAATACAACGCCAACTTCCGCCAGATCAGCCTGTTCAACATCGATGACGTGTTTGGCGGCTGGAAAGCCGCGCAGAAGAAGCACTTTGACGATGGCGGCGAATACGACCAGATCTTCAAGACCAAATAACGATATTCGGATCGATTCGTTCTCAAGCGGGCGCTGCCCCCTTAACCTGCAAGGGTAGCAATCAACCAGATAAAGGAAGCAACGATGGCGATTTCTGAAATTAATGTACGTAATCAGTTCCGCGGCAAAATCAAGGAAATCATCTTTGGTCCCGTGGTCTCGGAAGTCGATGTGGAAACCCAGCACGGCATCGTCACCTCGGTGATCACCTCGCGCTCGATCCACGACCTCGACCTGAAGGTGGGCAGTGAAGTGATTGCCTTGGTGAAATCGACCGAGGTTTCGATCGCCAAAATAGGCAACTGACGCTCCCCCGCTATGCCACAAAAAGGCCCCGCGCACGCAAGTGCCCGGGGCTTAATTTTTTTGTAATGCGAATAAAAATAATGGAATCCGAGAGTTACGCACAATAGACGAGAAAGCACTTTAATGTTATCTTCCATGTTCAGTGTTGCTGTACAGCTAGTTCAGCTATTGCTCCCGGCTGTGTACGCTGGCGCCGCCATGGCGTCCCGTTTTACCTCCATTTTCCCAAGACTTACCGAACATGCTTAAAAAAATAGTCGCTGTATTGCTCAGCACGTTTACTGCGGCAGCACTCGCAGTACCGCTGGGCTCGCAGTCGGTGCTGGTCGTCGAAGACGATACCGGCAAAATCATTCTTGAAAAGAATGCCGACGTTCAAGTTCCGATTGCTTCCCTGACCAAGTTGATGACCGCCATGGTCGTGCTCGACGCCAAACAGAGCATGGCCGAGCCGATTGAAATCGACCGTGCCGACGTCGATACGCTCAAGCACAGCACCTCGCGCGTGCCCGTGGGCGCCGAACTGTCGCGCGCCGAAGCGCTGCAACTGGCCCTGATGTCGTCAGACAACCGCGCTGCTGCATCGCTGGCACGCACCTTCCCAGGCGGTAACGAAGGCTTCCGTCGCGCAGTCAATGCCAAGATCCGCGCACTGGGCCTGAGCCATACCGTGATCGAGGAACCGACCGGTCTGTCGCCGCACAACCGTTCGACCGCGACCGACCTGATCAAGATGACGGCGGCCGCTTCCACCTACCCGGAAATCCGCCGCATCACCACTGACACCCGTGATGTCGTCAAGATCAAGGGTCGCCAGGTCGAGTACCACAACACCAACCGCCTGGTCGGCGCCAAGGGCTGGGATGTCGGCCTGTCCAAGACCGGCTACACCGAAGAGGCGGGCCGTTGCCTGATCATGCGTTTCCGCAGCGGCGGCAAGAATAATACCCTGGTGTTGCTCAACGCCCGCGCCAACTCGGTGCGCCTGACCGACGCCGTATCGATTCGCCGCCTGATCGCCGGGCCGGGCGCCACCTCGCTGGAACGGCCGAAAATGCTGAAAGCATCGGCCAAGGCCAAGGCGCCGCAAAAGGCAAAAGTGCTGAAAGCGTCGGCCAAGGCCAAGCCAAACCAGAAAGCCAAAGTGCTGCGCACGTCGGCCAAGAGCAAGTCGGCTGAAAAAGCCAAGGTTGTGCGCGCTTCGGCCAAGGTCAAGGCAGCCAACAAGGCCAAGGTGGTCAAGGCATCGGCCAAGGTTGAGAAGAAAAAGGTCGTCAAGGCCAAGGGTAACAGCCGCGAGATGTAATCGTTTTGAGTGGTTGTTGCTGAACAGAACCGGGCCTTGGGGTCCGGTTTTTTTTTGCTCGCTGCTACCCCGCAGTGCGCGAGCCACCGGGGTCGGACGGGGATGCCCAGTCCCAAAGCGGGGCCCGCCCCTCTGACGGAGGTGGGGGTTTATGCTGGCAACTGGTTTAAACGTGCAAAAATCTGGCTTGTTTTACGCGGAAAAAGCTCCGTAAAAGGGGCTGTCGGCAAAAATGGGGCTTAGCGCTCCAGCAGCGCACGCAGGCCGCTGGCGCGCTGGGTGCGTTGGGTGATGGCGTCCAGCAAGACCTGGCCGTTAGGTGTGAGCAAGGTAAAGTGCTGGCGCGCGCGCGTGATGCCGGTGTAGATCAGCTCGCGCGCCAGCATGCCGGCGCCTTCTTTGGGCAATACCAGCACCGTATGCAGGAATTCGGAACCTTGCGATTTATGCACGGTCATGGCAAACGCGGTTTCCACGTTGCGCAGGCGCGTGGCCAGTACGCTGCGCACCTTGCCGCCTTCGGCAAAGTACACGCGCAGCGCGCCGCTGCGTTCGGGATCGGGCAGTGTCAGGCCGATGTCGCCATTGAACACGCCGGCGCCATAGTCGTTGCGGGTGACCATGACCGGCCGGCCCACATACCATTCGCCGGTTTTGCGCAACAGGCCGGCGGCCTGCAACGTCTTTTCAATGGCCTCATTCAGGCCGCTGACACCCCACTCGCCTTCGCGCACGGCGCACAGAATCCGGAAGGTTTCGAAGCTGCTTAATATGCTTGCCACCCAGTCAAGATATACGATGTCTTGTTGTTCTATCATTCCAGCAGCCAGCAATTCCAGGTAGGCACGGTAGCCGCCGGGAGCGCCAGCACGCCCGTTCAACGCCAGTTTCAAAACATCAGGCGCCTGTGCGAGATCGGTCCACGCCACTGAGCCGCTCTCGTCCGTCGCACCGCTGCGCAACACCTGCAGTGCCGCCGCCGTGTCGCCGCTGTTGACGGCCAGCGCCAGCGCGCCGATGGGGCCGCCGAAGCGCCGGCTTTCGCGCAGCATCACGGTTTGCTGGGCAATCGGGCCGGCCATGCCGGCGAACGATGGCGGAATTTCCAGACCGGTGCTGTCTTGCACATACATCAAGGTTTCGGCATCGTAGCCACCGGCCTGGGCGCTGTGGCACAGGTCGCCCAGCACGGCGCCCGCCTCCACCGACGCCAGCTGGTCTTTATCGCCAAGCAGCACCAGCGTGGCCCGGGCCGGCAGCGCCGCCAGCAATGCCGCCATCATTTCCAGGTGAATCATCGATGCTTCATCGACAATGAGCACATCGACATCGAGCTGGTGGCCGGCGTGGTACTGGAAGGCGCGCGTATCGGGCCGCGCCCCCAGCAGGCTGTGCAGTGTGCGGGCGGCGCCCAGTTCGCGCTGCGGCATGACGGCGCGCACGCGCTCGTCGAGCCCGGCCAGTGCGCCATCGATCGATTGCTTGAGGCGGGCCGCCGCCTTGCCGGTGGGGGCGGCCAGCGCCACCCGCAAAGCGGACTCGCGACCGCCGCTGGTGGCAAACAGCAAGGCCAGCAGCCGCGCCACCGTATAGGTTTTACCGGTGCCGGGGCCGCCGGTGATGATGCCCAGCTTGCCGCGCATGGCAATCGCGCACGCGACTTTTTGCCAGTCCACGGCGCGCTGGCCGTTGTTTTGCTGGGTCTGAGCGAGTGGAAACAGGATATCAAGCCAGTGGCGCACGGCCGCAGTCTGCTGCTCGGCGTCGCCGGCCAGCAGCCCGCCCAGCGCGCGCGCACGCACGGCCTGCGCCACCAGCGTTTCATCGCGCCAGTAGCGGCGCAGATACAGGCGCTCGCCATCGAGCACCAGCGGCTGCTGGAAATCGAGGTCGCCCACCGGCCACACCTGCTCGCAGGCAGACAGCAGGCTGCGCCAGGCCGCCGCATGACGCGGCCACGGCGACACCGTGCTGCGCAGGCTGCGCCATTCTTCCTCGCTCCAGCCCAGCAGCGAGGCCGGGTCGGATGCCAGCTGGTCGAGCAGCAGGCAGCTGTGGCCACGCCCTTCCAGTTCCGCCAGCAACACGCAGGCAGCCAGCAACGGTGGCGGGCTGGCGCCGGGGTGAGCGCCAAGATCGGCGATAAAACGCGCAAACGCGCCACTCAGACGGCGCAGCTTGCCGTGCGCGGTCAGCGCGTCCACGTGCTCAAACAAGGGATGGGTAATATTGAGGCTCATGGTATTTCGACAGACAGGGAGGTGTCGAACAGCGCGTCGATGCCATCGAGCAGCGCGCTGTCGGGGGCGATGTAGTAACAGCCGTGCGTATCGGCGTTGCCGATCCCGCGCAGGAACAGAAAGATCGCGCCGCCCAGCTGCTGGGCCGGATCGTAAGTTTCGCCCAGCCGGCTTTGCAGCAGCCGGTGCAGCGCCAGCATGTAGATGGCGCCCTGGATGTCGTAGCGATGTTCGGCCATGGCGCCCATCAAGGCCTGCTGGTGATACGCGGCGTCGCCATTGCCCAGTGCATTCGATTTGTAATCGAGCACCCAGTAGCGCCCCGCGTGTTCAAATACCAGGTCGGCAAAGCCCTTGAGCATGCCGTGCAGCTGGCGCTCGGGCAGCACCGGGCGCGCCATGCCATCCAAAAGGTGGCGCTGGCACAGGCGGTCGAGCGCACCGCTGCTCAGGCGCTCGCTGGGGAACCAGAATTCCATCTCGGCCAGCGGCATGTGAATGTCGCGCAAAGGCGCCTGCAGATACGGCAGCGGTGTACTGGCGATTTTATCGAGCCAGGCCATGCTGTCTTCCAGGTGCTTGCTCCACTCGCTGTTGTTGATGCGTTGCGCCAGGCGCGTCCGGAAGTGTTCGTCATCGATGCGGGCAAAGCCTTCCTGGCCCAGAAATTCCAGCTGCTCGTGCAAAAAATTACCGGGCATGGCGCCGCGCGGAAAACGGTGCTGCGGCAAATCCTCGACCTTGGAGGCAAGCATGGGCAGGGGCATGGGCGTAGGCGGCTCAGCGTCGCTCAGCAGTTTTTCCTGGCTGGCGTCACGCGGAACCGGCAAAGCCAGCGTATCACTGTCGATAATGACAGCGCCGGGTAGCACGGGTGCAGCCATGTGCCGCGCCAGCGAACTGAAACTGCCGATCGCCCAGTCGCGCTCAAAGCGGCCCTGGTACATACGGGGCGCCAGCAAGGCTGCGCGCTGGTCGGTGCGTTCCAGGCGCGTTACGCTGTCGGCAGCTGGCGCCAGCGTATCGATGCGGATCGCCGGACAGCCCTGGCAGGCATGCTGCCAGCGCTCGATCAGCAGCTCGGCCGGCAGCGGTTCGCCGCCCGTCAGCAGATAACCGAGCGCCGATTCGTGCAGCTTGTTGGCGCCGTCCTTGCCTTTGCCGATGCCGAGCGCCGTCACGCCCAGCCAGAGGAAATGGCGCGCACGCGTCAGCGCCACATATAACAGGCGCAGGTCTTCCTGCAGGCGCGCGCGTTCCACCTGTTCCAGCGCGCCGTCGCTGAGCGCCATGTCGATATGGCGCACGCCGGCATCGTCGCTGAACTCGAAGAAGCTGCGGTTGCGGCGGTCAGCCTTGCGCGCCGTCACGGCAAACGGCAGGTAGACCAGCGGGTATTCGAGGCCCTTGGATTTGTGCACGGTGACCACCTTGACCAGCTCGGCGTCGCTTTCCAGCCGCAGCACGCGCTCATCGCCGCCGCCCTCGCCGCCTTCGATCTGCTCGGCCAGCCAGCGTATCAGCGCCTGCTCGCCATCGAGCTGACGGCTGGCCGATTGCAGCAGTTCGGCCAGGTGCAGCAAGTTGGTCAGGCGCCGTTCGCCGCCGGGCTGCTGCAACAGCGCGGCCGGCAGTTGCAGCTCGTGGATGAAGCGGCGCAGCATGGCCAGCACGCCCTGGCGCTGCCAGACGATGTGCAGCGCCTTGAGCTGCTCCACCCGTGCTTCCCAAGCCAGTTCGTCGGCCGACAGCTGCGCCAGCTGCGCCAGCGGCAAACCGGCCGTACGCGTGGCAAAGGCGACCCGCGCCAGACCGCCGTCCTGTGGATTGGCGACCGCCGACAGCCAGCGCAGCACGTCGCCGGCTTCTTCGCTGTCGGTCACGGCGTCCTTGTCGGACAAATACACGCTGGCCACGTGGCGCCGTTGCAGAGCGCGGCGGATGGCGGCGGCCTCCTTGCGGTCGCGCACCAGCACGGCGATATCGGCCGGCTGCAAGCGCTTGAACGCGGGCGATGGTGAGGGATCGCCTTCATCAAAGCCGCAGCGCGGATCGCCGAGCCTGGCGACGATGTCTTCGGCGCACAGATTGGCAAAATAATCGCGGTAGCCATCGGAGCTCAAGTCCTGGCCCGGGCGGCAGGCCAGCACCAGCGCCGGCGTATCGCCGCTGCGTTCAACCAGGCGCTCTGCCCGCCCTCTGGCCGCCACTGCCTCGAACGGCAGAGGATTGTCGCCACTGGCGGGATCGCGGAAGCGGAAGGCGCCGCGTGCAAAACCGCTCTGCCCAGCGCTGCCTTCGGCATGCAGGAACAGCTGGTTGACGGCCGCCACCAGCGCTTCGGTTGAGCGGTAATTGGTGCCCAGCTGGTAATGGCGGCCCGTGGTGGCGCGGCGCGCTGCCAGGTAGCTGTGGATGTCGGCGCCGCGAAAACCGTAAATCGATTGCTTGGGATCGCCGATCAGGAACAGGCCGCTGTCGCGGTCATTGTCGGCCACGCGGTACAGCAGATTGAAAATCTGGTACTGGTTGGGCGCCGTATCCTGGAATTCATCGACCAGCGCCACCGGATATTGCTGCACGATGCGCTGGCGCAGCGCCGCACCGTTGGCGCCCTGCAGCGCGGCATTCAGGCGATCGAGCATGTCGGCAAAGCCGAACTGGCGCTTGCGCAGCTTCAGTTCAGCCATGCGGCGCGCCACGCTGGCGGCGGCGTGGCGGTACAGCGCGTGCGCCAGCGGCTGCAATTTTTCGAGCGCCGCGTGCAGCTTGTCGATGGCGTCAAAGTCGTCCGGCACGGCGGCGCTATTGCCCTTCGAGTAAGCGTCTTCGATGCCCTGCGGCGTCAGGCGCCGCCAAGCCGTGTCACTGATGGCCGGATGGACGGCGCTGGCGTCGGCGGCCCAGGCACGCAGGCCGTCGAACCACGCCGCCACCGAGGCGGCGCGCATCTTGTTACCGTTGAAGAATTTGGGGTTGGCGGCGGTGAGTGCGCCTATCCATTGCTCCATGCGGTTGGCGCGCTCGATCCAGCCTGCCTTGAGCGTTGCCAGCGCCGCTTGCTGTTCACGTTGCAGGCCGCCGATCAGCGCACCGAGCGGCACGGACGTATCCTGTTCGCCGATGATGTCGGCGCGCCGGGCCAGTTCGCGGATGGTGTGCTTGAGCGCTTCGACATCGCCCCAGCAGGCCAGCAGCGCATCAAGGGCGGCGGCGCCGAGCGGATAGACCTGCTGGCGCCAGTAATCGTGGGCGGCGTCCTCGAACAGCGCCTGCTCATCGCTGACCAGTTCTTCGTCGAACAGGCTGCCGCTGTCGAACGCATGCTCGCGCAACATGCGCTGGCACCAGGCGTCGATGGTGAAGATCGCCGCTTCATCCATCGTCTCAGCGGCCAGCATCAGGCGGTGCGCGGCCTGCTGGCGTTCGGCGTGGCCGGGGTAGGATGTGAGTATGGCGTCGAGAAATTCGTCGCGTTTGGCTTCAGGAGGCGCGCGAAAATACGCGGCAGCCGCCACCAGCCGCTCGCGCACACGGTTCGACAGTTCGCGCGTGGCGGCGCGGGTAAAAGTCATGACCAGGATGTCGGCCGGCAGCAGCGGCCGGCGGAAACCATCGTCGCCGCCATGGCCGAGCACCAGCCGCACGTACAGCGCAGCGATGGTCCAGGTCTTGCCGGTGCCGGCGCTGGCCTCGATCAGGCGCGAGCCGTGCAGCGGGAAGGTGAGCGGGTTCAGCGCCTGGGCGTGGTCATTCAAAACGGTCATCGTCCATCTCCCGCGTCAATGGCGGTAATCGTCAGCGACTGCGCCACCCAGTCGGCCAGCGGGCCATACAGCGCCTGCGACACCTCGCTGAAACCGGGCTGAGCGCTCAGGGCGGCGTAGTCGGCCCACAGGCGCGCCAGGCAGAGGTCGGCGTTTTCGCCGGCCACGTCGAAGCCGCCGTCGTAGGCGCTGCGCGCGTCGCCACCGCCGACCAGCGCCAACGCTGTCTTGCAGGCGGTCGGCAGCGGCCCATCCATGCCCTGGCGCCACAGCCGCGCCAGCGCCTGCAGGTGCTGCTGCGCCGCGACGGCGTCGAGCGGCTGCATGACGACCACGGCGTCGCGCGCCACCAGATAGCCGGTGACCGGCAGGCCGGCGGCGGCAATCGCCAGTTGGCGTATCCACATGCCGATCAGCTTGTCCGCGCGCGGCCGGCCCTGGCGGTCCGCCACCCGCGAGGACATCTGCGTCAGCCACACGGTGTTGGCGCCATCGGTGCGCAGCTGGTCGATCCAGTCGTCAAGCTGCACGCCATCGAGCGCCAGCGTCAACGCCACCTTGGGCGCGCCCTGCCAGAAACGCTGGCGCAGCCGCAGCCACTCGCAACGCACGGGGGTGAGCGCGTCCACCAACTGCTGCTGCACCTGCTGGCCGATCAGGCCGATCGGCAGCACACCCTGGCGCGCCAGCCGCTCGGCGTGTTCGCCCAGTTGCTGGCGCACGGCATCGGCCTGCCCGCTGTCGGTGTCAAGACCGGCGTCCATGCCGGCATCGCTATCTGTGTCGCCCAGCATGGCGTCTTCCAGCAGGTAGCGTTCGAGCGCATTGAGCGAAAATGGTTCCTCATCGTCGCCCACCAGCGCTGTTTCAGCAAAGCTGACGGCCAGTCGTTCGCGGAAAAAATAGCGCACCGGCTGGCGCACAAAGCTGGCCAGCGCGCCCAGTTTCAAACGATATTTGTCGTCCAGAGCGAACCGCGGCAGCTCGGCCGGCGCTGCCGCCAGTTCAGCGGATTCGTCGCCGTGGGCGGCGCGCCATTCGCGCGCGTAGGTCAGCAAGCCATCCTGCTCGAAGTAACGGCGGCTGAACGGCTGCAGCGCGTGCTCGGTGGTGCGCTCGCCCAGGTCGAGCCGCCAGCCGGCCACCAGGTAGTCGCGCAGCTGCGATACCAGCACCGACGGTGGCTGCTCGCTGTTGTCGCGCACATTGCGCCCGACCCAGCTGATATACAGCGTTTCGCGCGCGGCCAGCAGCGCTTCGAGCATCAGGTAGCGGTCATCGTCGCGCCGCGAACGGTCGCCGGGGCGGGCCATGCCCGGCAGCGCCAGCAAATCGAAATCGGCCTTGGGCGCGCGACGTGGGAAATCGCCGTCGTTCATGCCCAGCAGGCAGACCACGCGGAACGGCACGGCGCGCATCGGCATCAGCGTGCAGAAGGTGACGCCGCCCGAAACAAACTGGTGGTTGAGGGTCGGTTCGGCCATCAGCCCCAGCCAGGCTTCGCGCAGCACCGCCAGCGGCACCTCCTGCTCGAATTGCGCATCGCCGCAGGTGCTTATCCAGCGGCCGAGCGCCTTGCTCAACTCCGCCAGCGTCAAACGGTCGCCCTCCTCGCCGGCCTGGAAAAATGCCGCCAGCAGCGCCCGCGCCAGCTCGCCCCACTCGGCCGGCGTGTGCGATTGCGCCAGCACGGCGCGCCAGTGCAGCAGCGCTTCCACCAGCTGCGCCAGCGAGCCGGCCAGCTCCGCATCAAGGCCGCCAACTTCGGCATATGGCTCGATGCCGGCAAAGGTGGCGCCGGAAGCGCCGCTGGCATAGCCGAGCAGCATGCGCCGCAGGCCGAAGATCCAGGCATTCTGTTCGCCCGCCGGGCCCAGCCCGAGTCCGTCGCGGTGGGTCTGGTCGAGCCCCCAGCGCACACCGGCGCCTTCGATCCACTGGCCCAGCGTGGGCAGGTCGTCGGGCGCGAGACCGAAGCGGGCCGCCAGCGCCGGCACGTCGAGCAGGTCGCGGATTTCGCTCTGGCGGCAGCGCTGCTGCGGCAGGCGCAGCAGCCATTCGAGCGCTACCAGCAGCGGATTGACGCTGCGGTCGTTGACGTCGCCAATTTCAAATGGAATATGGCGCGGATCACCGCGCCGGTATTGCGAAAACACGGCGTGGATAGCGGCCGAAAACGTGTCGATGGCGGGCACCATCACCACCACGTCGCGCGGGCGCAGTGCAGTTTCGCCATCGTCTGACATCGGCTGCGCCAGCATTGCCAGCAACTGGTCGTGCAGCACCTCGACCTCGCGCTGCACGCTGTGGGCGACGTGGAACACGATCGAGCGGTCGTGCGCAGGCGGCGATTCCTGCGGATGTTCGGACAGCGGCAGCAGGTCGCGCACCGCTGCCTGTACCTGGGCCAGCAGGGTGTCGCCGCTATCGTCGCTGAACAGGTCCACGCGCAGCGGAGCTGGCGAGGCGTTGTCAGCATCGCCGCCGAAAGCGGCCGCCGTCGCCGCCGCAGCTTCGTCGAATTCGTCGAGCATGCGGATAAAGTCGCGGCCCTGGCGCCCCCAGCTGGCCAGCAGCGGGTGGCTGTGCGCATGCAGTTCTTCCAGCGGTATCTGGCCCAGATCGTGGCCATTGCGCTGCTGCTGGCGACGGTGCGCGGCGCGCAGCAAGTCGCGCCCCTCGATAATGTCGCCCCAGTAGTAGCGGCAGGGATTGGGCACGGCCAGCACCACCTGCGTGTGGCGCGCCAGCGCTGCCAGCGCCTGCAAGGTCTGGTAGGGCAGCGTCGAAATGCCGAAGATTACGACACGGCGCGGCAGGCGCGCGCGCGGTGCAATGCCGGCCGCGCTGGCGCGCACGAATTCGGCGTGTACCGAAGTGCGTCCCAGCGTGCGCTGTTCCGGCTCCACGTCGGCGATGACGGCGCGCCACAACTGGCTTTGCCAGCGCTGCTCGGGCGGCAATGGTGTGACGGTGCTGCGGGCGCAGCGCAGGTGGTCGCGGCCGGCGGCCCAGTCTTCCAGCCAGTCGGCGCGGTAGACCTGATACTGGTCGAACAGGTCGGCCAGACGCTCCGCCAGTTGCAGCCGGCGTTCGGGTTCGCCGTCGGCCAGAAAGTGGCGCAGCGGCGCAAATACAGGGTCTTGCAGCAGCGTTGGCAGCAAGCGCATCAGCCGCCAGGTCAGCGGCCCTTTGTCAAAGGCGGACTGGCTCGGCACCTGCTCCCAGCCCAGCATGCCGCGATAGGCTTGCCACAGAAAACGCGCCGGCAGCGCCACGCGGGTGGCGGCGCATACGCGCAGTTCCTGCGCCAGCGCGATCTTGAGCCATTCGGCCACGCCGTTCGATTGCACCAGAATGGTTTCCTGTTCGAGCGCCCCCAGCGGATGATTGGCCAGCCACTGGAACACAGCGGCGCGCAACTGCTCCATCTGGTTGCCGTGCAAGACCAACAGGCCGGGGGTGATGCTCGATTGCATAAGACTCTGGAACCTTGAACGGGCGGCGACGCCACAGCGTGGAAAGTCCCTATTATCGCTCTAGCCGGGATCGTAGGCCAGCAGTTCCTGTTCCATGTACGGTCCCAGCAGCTGCAGCAGCGCGTGCATCTGCGCCACCAGCGTGCGGGCGCGCTCGATGTCCGGGGTTTTGCGCCCCTGTTCCAGCGCAAAACACAGCTCGCCGAAACGCAGGGCGCCGACCGCGCGCGCGGACGACTTGAGCCGGTGCCCCAGCTCAGCCAGCAGCAGCGGGTCGCCGGCGGCCAGCGCGGCGTCCACTTCCAGCATGCCGTCGCCTGCGGAGTCGAGGAACAGCCGCGCATACTTGCGCATCTTGTCCTGCTTGCCACTAAAGGTTTGCGCCAGCGCCGCCACGTCGAACAGCGGCGCTGCGTTTTCGTCCGCGGCCGGCGCTGGCGCCGATGCTGAATTCACCGCA
This sequence comes from Duganella sp., assembly GCA_040508275.1. GTDB lineage: Bacteria > Pseudomonadota > Gammaproteobacteria > Burkholderiales > Burkholderiaceae_D > Rugamonas. The sequence continues at coordinate 13,630 of JBEVNE010000217.1, read as the reverse complement.
GCCACCGGAACCGGATAAGGGGGCGCTGCAGAAACGGCGGCAGGAACCGGGGCAACCACCGGCATGGCAGATGCCCGCGACAGGCCAAGCGCCTCGCCGGCCGCCGTCGGCGTGCCGTCGGCCATGGTAAAGAACGATGGCGGCGGCGGCGCCAGCGGCCGCGCGTTGGCCGCCGCCGAGGCGCGCGCGCGTTGACCGAGCCAGCGCGACAGGATACTGAACAACAGCCTCGGCGCCACCGGCTTGGTGACAAATTCGTCCATGCCGGCGGCCAGGCAGCGCTGCTGGTCATCGCGCCCGGCGTTGGCCGTCATGGCGATCACCAGCGTGGCCGACAGGCGCGGGTGGGCGCGGATCAGGCGCGTGGTTTCATACCCATCCATCACCGGCATCTGCACGTCCATCAGCACGCAGTCAAAATGCCCCTTGAGCAGCAGGTCAATCGCTTCCTTGCCGTTATTGGCCACGCATACGGTGGCGCCGCTGTCTTCCAGCAGCTCCTGCCCCACCTGCTGGCTGAAGATATTGTCCTCCACCAGCAGGATCGAGGCGCCGCGTATGCTGTCCAGCACATCCTGTTCCAGCGCTTCGTCGCGCGGCGCCAGCAGGTGCACGGGCCTGGCCAGGCGCGCCGTAAACCAGAAGGTACTGCCGCGACCGGGCACGCTGTCCACGCCCACGCTGCCGCCCATCAGTTCCGCCAGTTGTTGGCTGATCACCAGCCCCAGGCCGGTGCCGCCGTAGCGCCGCGTGGTCGAACTGTCGGCCTGGTGGAAGGACTGGAACAGCTGCTCCACCTGATCCGGGCTCATGCCGATGCCGTGGTCCTCGACCTCGAAGCGCACCATCAGGTCGCCATCGTGACCATCGTGACTATCATGCTCATCGATCAGGCTGGCGCGCACGAACACCTTGCCATTGCTGGAAAACTTGATGGCGTTGCCGGTGAAGTTGAGCAGCACCTGCTCGAGGCGCAGCGGATCGCCGCGCAGCTGGCGCGGCAGATCGGGATGGATTTCGTAGACCAGTTCCAGCGCCTGCACCTGCGCCAGCTCACCCAGTTGGCTATGCAGGTTGGCCAGCAGCGTATCGAGGGAAAAGTCGAGCACCTCGAGGTCGATCTTGCCGGCCTCGATCTTGGAAAAATCGAGGATGTCGTTGATGATGCCCAGCAGGTGCTGGCCCGAGTGATAGATTTTTTGCAGGTAGTCGCGCTGCTTGGGATCGGCGACGGTTTTCAGCGCCAGGTGGGCCATGCCGATGATGCTGTTCATCGGCGTACGGATTTCGTGGCTCATGTTCGATAAAAAATCGCTCTTGGCGCGGTTGGCCGCATCGGCCTGCTCCTTCAGCTGGTGCAGCGCGGTGACGTCGGTGGAAACGCCGATCACCGCTGTCACGGTGCGCCCCAGCGTGACCGGCACCCGCACCGTCCAGTGGTGCTGGAGCACGCCGCCCGGGCACAGGAACTGCGTTTCGCCAGCTCGCTTGACGCCGTCGGCAAACACCGGCCGCTCGAGTGCCCAGGCGGCATCGGCCTTCTCGGGCGGCAGCAGCTCGCTGTCGTGGCGGCCGACGATGTCTTCGGCCGGTTTGCCGATCTGCTCGGCCATCCTCGGGTTGACATAAATGTAGCGGCGCTGCTGGTCTTTCATGTAGACGTGGGCATCGACATTATTGAGCACCGTGTCGAGCAGCAGCCGGTGCTTGACGGCGCGCCGCCGCGATGCCGACAGCACGGCGAAATGGCCGTACAACAGCAGCGTGCCAGCGCCGCCCAGCAGCCCGGCAAGCGCTGGAAAATACAGGTCGAAGCCATTGCGCAAATCGTCGCGCCGGGCCTGGAACTGCGCCTTCCACAGGCTGCCGTTGAAATCGATGGGCAGCACCGACTCAAAATAATCGCTGCGCACCGATGCCGCCGGCTGCTGGGTCATCGGCGCAACGCCGGCCGGCGCCATGTCGCTGTACAGCAGCCGGTCGCCCGGCTCGATCACCAGGCGCCTGCGCTCAATCTCGGTGCTGCTGTCGGCATACAGGTTCAGATGCACATGCGGCGCCGCCATTTCATCGAGCGCCCCCTGGATCAGGCGCGCCACCGAAAACCCCAGCCCGACCGAGCCCTGGTAGGCAGCCCGGCGCGCCGCCACGTCGCCGAGCGGCATGCCGTTGCGGTATACGGGAAGGCGCATGCCGAAAGCGCTTTGCGGCGCCGGCTGCTCCACCACATAGGGCAATACCGAAGCGCTGTGCTGACCGCTGTCGCGCGCAGCCGCCAGCCGCTGCGCCGAGGAAGGGTTGGCGGCGATATCGAAGCCCATCTTGCGCGCGTGCAGGCTGGCCGGTTCCAGATAGGTCAGCACCGCATAGTCGGGGCGCCTTCCTGGCGGCGTAATGTCGAACTGCGGATAGCCCTGTGGCGTTACGCTGCGGTCGGCACGCACGGCGGCCACAAAGGCGTCGCGCTGATCATCGGTGATATGCGGGGCCCAACTGACGGCGACAATGGCGGGAAACTGGCGCGGCAAATCCAGGCCCTGCACATACTGGTGAAACTGCAGACGGGTCAGTTGCTCGTTGCTGCGGAACAGCGCCGTCAGGCCGCGCGTAACGTCCGAATATGCCTTGATGCGGGCCGCCATGGCGTACTGGGTACTGCGGGTCAGGTTGTCAAAACGCTGGCGCGCATCGGCATCGACAATGTGTTCGCCCACTGCGTAGGACACACCGCCGGCCGCCAGCGCCAGCGCCCAGCCCGCGCCCCAGAACAGCAGACGCGGATTGTTGATGTGTTTGACCCAATTCCCCGGTGTGAACATATGATTTCACTTCGCATGGCAAAAAAAGTTGCATCAGAAGCATACTATATTAATGCCGCCCGGTAACCGGTAGAAGATGTGCGGGGCGATCAAAAGTAGTGAAATTATGTGGAACTTTTACGGCACAGCCCGCTCAAACGATGAGCTGACAGCGATGTTCAAAGCTTTCATCGTGATAGGAGGGTGCCATGGGGACCGTAACTTTTCTTGCTGCAATATTGGGCTTGTGCTGTACTTTCCCCGCCACTGTCATGGCCGACAGTGAGCACCGCGAGTTCGATGCTTATCTGCAAGCGCCGTTTCGCTCTGCAGCCGATGGTACACGCACGATCACCCTGCACTTTTCCTATCCGGGCGCCGCCCCAGAGGCGGCCACGGTGCGCTGGCGCCTGCACCTGCTGCACCCGGACGGCCGCGTATTGCAGCGCTGGCGCGGCGTGCGCAGTCTCGGCACCACGTCGGTCGCCGTCGCCATCCGCTGGCGCGCGCAGGTGCCGGCTTTGCGCGCAGGAATTTATCAGTTGCAACTGCGCGCCACGCTTTTCCTGCAGGGCAAGACCGACACCATCGAGCAACAATGGCCGGTGGCGGCAGGCTCACCGTCCGCTGCTGCCGCCATCAGACCAGCGCTGCCAGGCGCAGCGCCGGACCAGCACTACACGATTTACCTGGGCAATCTGCACAGCCAGACCAATCACAGCGATGGTGGCGCAGCGATCGATCACTGTGATGGCGCGCAGAAGCCGCAAACGGGTGCGTATGGACCGGACCATGCCTACGGTTACGCCCAGCGCCACGGCCTCGATTTTCTGATGACCTCCGAGCACAACCACATGTTCGACGGCGCCACCGGCGCCAGCCCGCAAGCAGATGCCAGCGCCGCCCGCGCGCTCTACCAGCAAGGCATGCAGGCGGCGCAGCAGTGGAACCGGCAGCATGCCGGCTTTCTGGCCCTGTACGGCCAGGAATGGGGCGTGATCGACGGCGGCGGCCACCTGAATATTCTCAATGGCGACAGCCTGCTGGGCTGGGAACGCAATGCCGCGGGCGAACTGCTGGCCGACATCGCCACGCCGCGCGACGACTACGCCAGCCTGTATGCGCTGATGCGCGAACGCGGCTGGCATGGCCAGTTCAACCACCCTCGCAACGGCCAGTTCAACATCAATGGCCAGGCGCTGGCCTGGTCTTCCGATGGCCACGCCGCCATGCTGTTGTGCGAAGTGATGAACAGCAGCGCCTATTCAAATCGCAGCGACGAGTCCGAACCGCGCCTGAGCAACTTCGAGAGCGCCTGCAATCAACTGCTCGAAGCCGGCTACCACCTCGCCTTTAGCAGCAACCAGGACAACCATTGCGCCAACTGGGGCGCCAGCGCCGGCAACCGCACCGGCGTATTGCTGCGCCGGGAGGAAGCGCTGACGCCGCAATCGTTCCTGGCCGCCCTGCAGGCGCGGCGCGTGTTTGCCACCATGGACAAGCACGGCACCCTGATACTGACCGCCAACGGCCACATGATGGGCCAGCAACTCCGCCACCAGGGTCCGCTCACGCTGGAGATACACCACCGCAACAGCAACGGCCACCGCCTGGCAGCGCTGCAACTGCTGCACGGCGTGCCGGGCCGCCGCGGCCAGGTCACGGTCGTCAGCGACAGTGCCAGCACCATGCTCACACCTGAACCCGGCGAACACTTTTATTACGCCCGTGCCACCCAGGACAACGGCGCCGTGCTGTGGAGCGCGCCGATCTGGGTGAGCCAGCAGCCGGCCACAAAATAAACCCGCACAGCAGAGTTGCCTTTCTGCACAACATGAATATCTTGCAATATACTGGCCGCAAGTATTCTTGAGAATAGCAGCGACATTGAGGGAGTGATCATGAGCATTGCATCGAGCTTGAAGTCCACCGGCATCGCCGAAGTCATGGTGATCATGAAGACCGCCCCAGCCGCCAGGGCCCGGGCCTCCGTCGCCACGCCGCGCAATATTTCGCGGCATTTCGTCAGGTCGGCGCTATCGCAGGACAATGCGCTGCTTGAGCAACTCAGACAGCGCGACGCACTGGCAGCATCAAACGCTGCGACTGCCGGCCCGACCGCGCTGAACCTCGGCAGCGCCAGCGTCCCTGAATCGAAGGTCCGCTACTACCCCAATCTCGGCATCGCCCTTGGCGTGGTTGATCGCGCCGGCCTGGCCGAGCTGAAAAAGGAAGCGCTGGTCGCCAAGGTCATCGACGCCCCCCAGCTACGCCTGATCAAGCCGGTGCTGGCCGCCGCCGCCAAGCCCGACAGCGGCTACACCTGGGGCTTGAAAGCGCTGAACATCGATGCCTTGCATGCCCAGGGCTGGCGCGGCAAAGGCATACTGGTCGGTCACCTCGATACCGGCGTCGACGCCACCCACGTGGCGCTGAAAGGTGCGGTACAGGCCTACGCCGAATTTGATGCGCTGGGCAGCCAGGTGGCGGGCGCCAGCCCACGCGACTCCGGCACCCATGGCACCCACACCGCCGGCACCATCGCCGGACGCCCGGTAAAAGGCGTGCATTTCGGGGTGGCGCCGGAAGCCACCCTGGCCAGCGCCATGGTGATCGAAGGCGGCAATGTGCTGGCGCGTATCCTGGGCGGCATGAACTGGGCAGTGGGCCAGCAGGTGCGCATACTGAGCATGTCGCTCGGTCTGATCGGCACCAAGGATACTTTTTTGCTGCTGACGCGATTGCTGCGCGCGCGCGGCATCTTGCCGGTTTTTGCCGTGGGAAATGAAGGCGCTGGTGTCAGCCGCTATCCGGGCAACTATGCCGAAGCGCTGTCCGTCGGCGCCAGCGGGCCTGACGACAGCGTGGCGGACTTCAGCGGCAGCCAGCAGTTTTTACGCGCAAAAGATCCGCTGGTGCCGGACCTGGTGGCGCCCGGTGTCGATATTATTTCCTGCGTTCCAGACGGAAAATATATGGAAATGTCGGGAACATCGATGGCCACGCCCCACATCGCCGGCCTGGCCGCCCTGCTGATGCAGGCCCGGCCCGACAAATCCATCGATGAGATCGAAAGCGCGATGTTCAGATCCTGCACGCTCAGGCCTTTGATGACAGCCAGCCGGGCCAATCACGGCCTGCCGGACGCCGTGCTGGCGCTGTCGTTGCTGTCATAGTCGGAGAACCTGGGGAATCGCATGAGCACCGCAAAAAAGTGTATGCTCCATGCTGATTCCCCTCATGCAGAAGGTGCTCCCCATGGCGATCTCTCGCGATTCTCCAGGCCAGGCTGAAGCGGCTGCACCAGCGCTGCTCGACGCAGTGGTGATGCTGCATCCGGCCGACAAAGACCAGTTGCCCACGCCAGACCAATGCCAGCAGCTGGCCAACCATGTGCTGCAATGCGCCGCACAGGATAGCGGCCAGCAGGCCAGCGCCTCCACCGTGTTCGAGCACCTGAATTCCTTCAGCGTGCGCGCACCGAGCCAGTTCATTGACGCCATCGCCCGCTCAAAAGATGTGATGCAGGTGATGACCAATGAGGCAGACTCTCCTTCCCTTGTTGCGCCTGTCAGTGAGCGGTCGATTGAGCTGTAGGGAACCTCGAAAAACCGTAGCGAGCAGGCAAAAAAAACCAGCTGCATCGTCAGATGCTGCTGGTCGCAAAACGCTCGAAAGCGTGGGGATGGCCTGTGGTCCGGCGGGATTTTCAACACGCCTGAACAAGATCTGTGCCGGAATAAAGGTCCGGCAGCCGGGCGCGGAGCTGAACTGCGCGCTACAGGTGTTACTTTGCCAGTAATCCTTGCCGACAGGCTTAGGACTTCATTAATGACAGTGAATAGTGGTGCCGGTGTTTCAGGCCACCGGCCAGCCTGCCGAGTCGTGCACCGTGATTCCCGTACCAACCTGGGCACGGCGAGCAGCTGGTGCACGCTGGGTTCAGCGCAAGGCATCTTAATCTGTCAATATGACGACCACATGACGCGCACCCATCCATTACCGATATATTTATGACACCGCTCCAGCACCTGTCACGCCTCGCAGCATGGACCATGGTGGCGCTCTCGCTGGCTGCCTGCGCGCCGGCGCAAGGCCCGGTTACCGGTAGTGGCGCGACCACCACTGCAGCAGTTGTACCAGCCAGCGCCGAGCAAGCGGCAGCCGCCGTGGCGCCTGCCGGCGCCACACTACAGATCGACAGCGCCAACTCGCTGATCGCCGTGACCGTGCGGCGCGGCGGCATGCTGGCGCGGCTCGGGCACGACCACGTGGTCGCGGCGCGCACCATTACCGGTACGGTGTGGCCGCAGGCACAGCGCGCCCAGTTCCAGTTTCGCCTGGACCAGATGACGGTCGATGAAGCAGCGTTGCGCCAGGTAGCAGGCCTGGACCGGCAACCATCCCGGGAAGCCATCGACGGCACCCGCCAGAACATGCTCACCAAGGTGCTCGACGCCGAACGCTATCCGCTGGTGGCAGTCCTCGCCGAGCGGCAGCCGGGGCAGCCTGGGCTTCCACTAAAGGTGGCGATCACGCTGCACGGCGTCACGCGCCACTACGACATTCCCGCCGCCATCACGCAAGACCAGCAGTCGATGACGGTCAGCGGCACGGTCAATCTGAAACAAACCGATTTCGGCCTGACACCGTTTTCCGTCATGGGCGGCGCCATGGCGGTGCAGGACCAGATGGAGCTGCGCTTCGTGCTGGCGGCGCGCTGAGAAGACTGAACGTCCTTTCGCGGGCAAAAAAAAGCCCGCGACACAACAAGGCGCGGGCTGAAAGGTTCCAAATCGGGAGAGACTTGAAAGAGCAAGGACAGTATCTCAGTGCCGCATGACGGCATCATGACAAACGCCGATAAATTTCAATGCAGTTTCAACGCGAAATAATCAGCTTCAGCCCCAGCCCGACGAACACGGCGCCCGCCACCCGGTCCATCCACAGGCCGGCGCCCGGATGGCGGTTGATCCAGGCGCCCACGCTGCCGGAAAAATAGCCGAGCAGCGAAAACAGCACCACTGCCTGCGCGGTGAACAGCAAGCCCAGTTGCGCGGTTTGCCAGCTGGCGTCGCCGCGCTCGGTGTTGACGAATTGCGGCAGGAACGACAGGAAAAACAACACTACCTTGGGGTTGATGGCGTTGGCAAACAAACCCTTGGCAAACAGCTTGCCCAGGCTTTCATCGGGCAAGCCGCCACTGTCCACGCGCGCCCCGCCGCGGCTGCGCAGCGCGCCGATGCCGAGCCAGACCAGGTAGGCGCCACCGAGCAGCTTGAGGGCGCCGAACGCCAGCGGCGACGCCTTGATCAGTGCGCTCACGCCCAGCGCCGCCAGCACCGTATGGCTCAGGCAACCGAGCGCGCAACCGATGCCAAACACCATGCCCTGGCGGCGCCCGCGCGACATGCCCATGCTCAGCACCATCAGGTTATCTGGCCCCGGTGACAGGGTGATCAGCAGGGCGGCGCTGAGAAAGCCAATAAATTGTTCTGGTGATATCAACATGGAAGCAGCTCCTGGTGCAAAAGCGCCATCATAACGGCGCATAGGTGATGCCCACAATGCTGCATATTTTTCTTGTGAGACATGTTCTCGTATAAAATGGCAGCAATCCTGCCCCCGGACCGGCGGCCCTGTGATGTCAACTGATTCATCATTTTAATCAATCCATAAAGCTTGCCCGATGCACCACGCGCTAAGCACCCTCGCCGGCCGCTTTTTCCGCCACCTGTTGCCTTTGCTGATGTTCGCCTTGCTGTCGCTGTGGCCACTGGCAGGCGGCTTTGCGCAGGCTGCAGCGATGCCGCCGCTTGCCCTGCTCAACGGCAGCGTCGATATCGGCGTAACCGGCAGGCTCTACCTCGACGACGGCCAACTGGCCCCGGCCAGCGCCGACGACCTGCCGGCCATGCTGGCCAGCCTGCGGCCGGCCGACAAGGTCGATCTGCTGGGCGGCGCCTACTGGCTGGTGGCCGAACTGCGCAACGACGGCCGGCAGCCGCACTGGGTGATCGATCCCAACGACACCCTGATCGACGCCGTGGACATCCACCTGTATGCCCCCGACGACGTGGTACAGACCATGAAAACGGGCTACCGCCAGCCACACGACTACCTGCTCCATTACGGCAAGGATGTGGACCTGGAACCTGGCCAGCGCTACCAGGTGCTGATCCGCTTTTCCAGTCCCTATTACGCGCGCACGCCGGTGTTTTCGGTCGTGCCGCGCACCGACTACCAGCAACTGGTGGCGCGCGAAAATGTGCTGATCATCGGCTCCATCGGCGCCCTGCTGGCGCTGACGGTGTTTAACTTCTTCATCTATTCGATCACGCGCGACCGCTCCTCGCTGTACTACTCGCTGTACGTGCTGTGCTACGCCGTCGCCTGGGGCATGACCTTCCACCTGACGGCCGACATGTTCGGCTGGCACCAGCTGGAATGGCACTATGTGCCGTTCTTCCTGCTGCCGGTGATCAGCACCCTGTTCTACACCAGCTTCCTGCGCCTGAAAGAAACCGCGCCGCGCCTGTACCGGCTCAGTCACATCAATATCGTGCTGCCGCTGCTCACACTGCCCAGCTGCTTCTTCGCGCTCAGCTACGCCCATACGATTGCCACCATCGTCATCACCATCTGGATGACGATGGCGCTCACCACCGGCATCATCGTCTGGCGCCGCGGCTATCAGCCGGCGCGCTTTTTCGTGCTCGGCTTCGTGGCGCTGATGGTGCCCGGTCTGATCATCCTGCCGGCCAACGTCGGCCTGATTCCTGCGCTGGTCAGCAACGCCCAGTTATTCACGCTGCTCGGTGGCACGCTGGACGGCGTGCTTCTGGCGTTTGCGCTGGCTGACCAGATCCGCCTGCTGCGCAACACGCTGGAACAGCGGGTGCAGGAGCGCACGGCCGAACTGACGGAAGCGAAGGAGCACGCCGAAGTGGTGAGCCGCCACCGCATCGATTTTTTATCGGCCATGAGCCACGATATCCGCACGCCGCTGGCCGGCGTCATCGGCATGATCAAGTTCGCCATGCGCGATCAATCGGTGCGCGGGCGCACCGAGGAATACCTGCGCATCGGCCTGCAGAACAGCGAAGCGCTGCTGGCCATCCTCAACGACATTCTCGATTTTTCCAAGATCGACGCCGGCCGTCTGGCCATCGAAACCGTGGATTTCGACCTGATTGCGCTGATCGACGACGCCCTCGGCATCCTGCAAGGCCAGGCCGACGCCAAGAGTCTGCTGCTGCGCAGCGAGCTGGCGCTGGACCTGCCACGCTATGTGCGCGGCGATCCCACGCGGCTGCGGCAAATTCTGCTCAACCTGCTGGGCAATGCGATCAAGTTCACCGACCGCGGCGAAGTGCGCCTCAACGCTTCGGCGCTGGCCACCATCGAGGGGCGCGCCAGCATCAGCTTCGACATCATCGATACCGGTCCCGGCATCTCGCAGGAAACCCTGCCGCGCCTGTTCCAGAAGTTCGAGCAGGCCGACCATTCGACCACGCGCCGCTACGGCGGCACCGGGCTGGGACTGGCTATCTGCAAGGAACTGGTGGAACTGATGGGCGGCGCCATCGCCGCCGAAAGCCGGGTTGGCATGGGCTCCACCTTCAGCTTCACGCTGCCGCTGGCGCTGGGCACGGCGCCGGCCATCGATGCTGACAGCGTGCCGCGCAAGGAGCACCACGCCTACCGCCTGCGCATCCTCTGTGCGGAAGACGTGCGCACCAACCAGATCATCGTCAGCACGCTGCTGGAAAACATGGGCCACGATATCCGCATCGTCGAAAACGGCTTGCAGGCGCTGCATGCACTGAGCAGCGCCGCCTACGACCTGGTGCTGATGGACGGGCGCATGCCGATGATGGATGGAGAGCAGGCCACGCGCCTGATCCGCGCCGGCGGCAACGAAGACTACCGCGTGCTCGATCCCGGCGTACCGGTGATCGCGCTGACCGCCAACGCCAGCGACCACGACCGCGCGCGCTACCTGGCCGGCGGCATGGACGGCTTCCTCAGCAAGCCGGTCGATGAGCGGCTGCTGTACGACCAGATCGAAAAAGTGATCGCCCTGCACCTGAGCCGTGGCCGGCCCTTGCGCGTGGTCGATCCGGCGCAGTTGCCCGGTGCGCAGCAGGCGGCAGGCCAGCTTGATGCTGCCGATGAAAAGCAGGCGCTCGACGCGCAGTTTGGCGTGGCGCCTGCGGGTAGCGCTACACCTGTGCCCGGCAGCGCAGCGGCGGTACAGATCGTGCCGCTGGCCGGCCTGTCGCACAAGCATATGCAGCGCATCACGCAAGCGTTTCTTGACGAAGCACCGCGCCGCATGGCCACCGCACGCGCAGCCGTCACGGCCGGCAATGCAGCGGCAGCGGCGGCAGCCATCCATGCGCTCAAGGGCAGCGCCGGCTACCTGAGCTCCAACCACCTGCACGCACTGTGCAGCGAACTCGAAGCGCAAGCTTCGGGCGGTCACCTGGACCATGTCAGCGACATGCTGCCCGAGGTGGAAGCGGCGCTGGACAAGGCCTGCGCCGACCTGCGCAGCGCTGCCGATGCGGATAGCAATTCAGCAGCCACTACCAAAGCCGCCGCCTTCTGAGGCATGCAGCAGGCGCCGCAAACCTTTCCTACAATCCGACGGCATGTATGCCTACGCGGCCAGCGCTGCCGCAGGGTTACGATGAAGTTTCAGCGCCAGGCACATCGCTGGGCGCCGTCATCGCCACAGAGGGAGAGAGCACCATGAGCCAAGCCAATAAACGAGGATTCAAACCGGGCGCCAACATGCCTGCAGACGACTACGATCCCCTACAGGAAGGCATGTCCGACAGCGGCAACCATGCAGCCGGCCACCCGGGCAACGATACGCCGCACACCGGCGAACAACATGGCCGCCAGCCGGCGCGCTCGGAGCAGAGCGTCCGCCAGGGCAATATGGGACGCAGCTACCAGGACAGCAAGCAGGCCATCACCGCGCAGACCAGCGAGCGTTACCATGCAGCGGGTGAGCGGCGGCGCTGACTGCCCCCTTCAGGCAAAATCGGTCTCGCCATCAATCACCTGCGGATGTCCGCTCATTGCCCGCGAGGTCTGCATGCCGGCCATTACCGCTGCCTCCACGCAGCCGGCATTGAGCCCTGTCCTGATCCAGTCACCGGTCAGGAACAGGTTGGAGAATCCCGACTGGTCGGTGCGCAGCCGGTAGCGCGTGCTGCCCACCAGCGACATCACGTAGCGCTCGGACGGATCGACGTTGGCGCGCCAGTATTGGGCGTCGAAGCGCTGCACGCCGGTCGCGCCGCTCGCATCGACCAGCCATTGCCACGGGAAGGCGCCGGCCGGGCCAGCCGCCGACCATAACGATGCGATCTGCTGGCTGAGCTGGTGGATGGCGCCGTCCTTGGCCTGCTGCGCCATGCGCGCCGGGAAACCCGTATCGGTCACCGGCGGATAGTCGGACACCGTCAGCGCGCTGCAGAAATACGACACATTGCGCGGTTCGGCGCCCGGCGGCCAGTCTTCGTGCACCAGCAACTGGTCCATCGGCGCCCAGGTGTCGTACGGTTCGGTAAAACCGCTCAGCACCGGCTGCTGGCCGTCCGGCTGGTAGGCCCAACCCATCTGCGTCAAATCCTTGTCCAGCCACACCTGGTACGCCTGGGTGGCCACGGTGGCGACGTTTTCGGAAGTCGCCAGCAGCGCCGGGCTTTGCGCCAGCAGTTGCGGGCACAGCACCGGCAATGAGCCGATCGAAATGCCGAACACCACCTGGTCAAAATCGACGCCGCGCCGGAGCGTCAACGCCGGCAGCTCCTTGCCAAAGCGCTCGCGGTACACCTGCGGCCAGTCGCTCCAGTGCGATTCGAGATTAATCTCTTTTACCTGCAGCAGCTCGGCCTGATCGGCATCGATCTGCGCATACTGCGGGTGGCTGGGCCAGCAGGCCAGTCCCTTGACATCCACCAGCGGTTGATATTCCTGCGTAGCAGCCTGCAACTGCACCTGCTGCGTCATGCGGATGCTGCCGATCTGCTGGCCGTCCGGCACCAGTTCCTCGACCTTGTGGAAAAACTTGAACTTGACGCCGCGCGCCAGCAGCGCTTCATATAGTGGCGTAAACACCACATCGCCCATGCCGGCCTGCATCTTGAACATGATGCCGCCCTTGTAGCACAGGCCAATGCGCGCCATGGCGCGCAGCAGCGTGCCTGCCTCGATATTCGGCTTGTCAAAGTCGCCGCCCTCGTAGGCAAACACCAGGTCGTAAAAGCCGCGCACGGGCGCCGAATTGACCGACAGTTCCTCATTGCCGCCATGCTTGCGCAGCCAGTCGCGGAAATCGATATCGTTGATCACGTCAAAACCGCCGCGTATCACGCCATCGTCAAACACCCCTTTCATGACCGTGATGCCGAGATCGAGGCAGATGAACAGGCGGCGAATATCGTCGATGATGTCCTGGTCGGCGCCAGCGCCGGCCACCAGCTTGCCGTAGCGCCGGTGCAGGTGCCCGCGCACGCCAACCATCACGCCAGCGAGCGCACGGTGCTGCACGGCGCTATGCTTGCTGCTGTCGGCCGACAGATTGGCCACCATGCCCGACAGCGCGCTGGCCACCAGCTTGATATCGTCGGCAAGCTCGCCGACGGTATTGGCCACCCCTTCGGCGAGGTGATAGAGCCAGTCCGGCACGATGCCGGTGTGGTGCGGATGGTCGTCCAGCTCCAGCGATTCGGTCAGGCGGTCGAGGCTCTTGATCCAGTGTTCGATCCAGCCCACCATGGCGACGGCCAGCTGCCACAGCGTCACTTCCTGGT
>JBEVNE010000200.1:0-6502 GCA_040508275.1 Duganella sp. | reverse complement strand
TCGCCGAGCAGCACGCCGTGACCTTTGGCGCCGGCCTGGCCTGCGAAGGCCTCAAGCCGGTGGTGGCGATCTATTCGACCTTTTTGCAGCGCGGCTACGACCAGCTGGTGCACGACGTGGCGCTGCAAAACCTCGACGTCACGTTTGCGTTGGACCGCGCCGGCCTGGTGGGCGCCGACGGCGCCACTCACGCAGGCAATTACGACCTCGCTTACCTGCGCTGCATCCCGAATATGGTGATCATGGCCGCCTCGGACGAAAACGAGTGCCGCCAGATGCTCACCACCGGCTACCACTATCCGGGACCGGCAGCGATCCGCTATCCACGCGGCGCCGGCATTGGCGCCGCCGTGCAGCAGGAACTGACCAGCATTGAACTGGGCAAAGGCGAAATCAAGCGTCAGGGCAGCAAGATCGCCATCCTGGCGTTCGGCTCGATGGTGGCGCCGTCCGTCACCGCAGGCGATACGCTTGGTGCCACGGTGGCCAATATGCGCTTTGTGAAGCCGCTGGACGCCGAACTGGTCAGGCAGCTCGCTGCCAGCCACGACTATCTGGTGACGGTGGAAGAGGGCTGCATTATGGGCGGCGCCGGCGCCGCCGTGGCCGAAGCGCTGGCCGAACAGGGCATCGTCAAGCCCTTGCTGATGCTGGGCTTGCCCGACAAATTCATCGACCATGGCGATCCGGTCAAGCTGCTGGCCGGTGTGGGGCTGGATGCGGTAGGTATCACTGCTTCGATTACGCAGCGGTTTGGTGATGATGCGGCTGTTTCGGTAAGCAATCTTAAAAGCTAACCGCGGCGGCGCTCATGCTGCCATAATACATCCCCACCGCCTGCATGGCGGTTCAGCACGCGCGCCAGCACGAACAGCAGGTCCGACAGGCGGTTGACGTACTGGCGCGGGTGGTCATGGATGGTTTCGGTTTTGCCCAGCGTGACGATGGCGCGCTCCGCGCGGCGGCAAACGGTGCGGCAGATGTGGGCTTGCGCGGCGGCGCGTGACCCCGCTGGCAGAATGAATTCACTCAGGGCGGGCAGGGTGGCGTTGTATTTTTCCAGCAGCGCATCCAGGCGCAGTACATGCGCCTCGGTGATCATCTGGTAGCCCGGTATGCACAGTTCACCGCCGAGGTCGAACAGGTCGTGCTGGATGGTCACCAGTTCCTCGCGCAGCTCGGCCGGGATGTCCTCGCACAGCAGCAGTCCCAGGTGAGAATTGAGTTCATCCACTTCGCCAATGCTGTGAATGCGCACGCTGTCCTTGTCGGTGCGGCTGCCGTCACCGAGGCCGGTGGTGCCGCCGTCGCCGGTGCGGGTGGCGATTTTTGATAGCCGGTTGCCCATGCTTGCTCCTGTTTCTGTCAGCCTGGCGCAAGGCTGGCGCGGCGCGGGTTGTAGCATTCGAAGCCCGGCGTGTTCCAGAACATGTCCTTGGCGGGAAAATCGGAAAAATAATACACCAGCATGCGCGGACGGTTGTCCAGCGTGACTTCGGCGATCGGCGCCTGCACGCCAAAGCGTTCTTCAAGCGCCAGCAGCCACGCGCGTTCAAAATTGTTTGCCATGCCTGTTTATGTTGTCCTGTGAGTTGTTGGTGGATTCCGCTGCGAAGGATACAGCAAATCGCCAAGCCGGATTGCTGCGCTTGTCAGCGATCCCTGCTGCCACCCAGGAACTGGCCGCGCCGATATGCTGCAACCAGCAGTCCGGCGCCCAACGCGGCGCACACCAGCACCGCAAGCGGCGACGCTTCCACGCCGAAAGCACCGCCTGTCAGCCACGCCGGTCCGCTCATGTGCGACTGAAAAAGGCCGTTCTGGACATTTCCCGATACCGCGCCCGAGAAGACGGCTCCCTGAAGGAAGTTCCAGCCCAGGTGAAGGCCGCAGCACAGCCACAGCCGGCGCGTGAGCATGTAGGCCGCAGCCAGCATGACGCCTGCCTCGATGGCAATGGCGGTCGCGGAGTACACGGTGGAGGCCGGGTTGCCGAGATGGGTGGCGCCAAACACCAGCGCCGATACCGTCAGCGCCGCGATGCTGCCGTAGCGCTGTTCGAGTATCCGGAACACGACAGCGCGGAACAGAATCTCCTCCGTCACTGCAGTGCGCAGCGATCCGGGAAAGGCGGTGAGCAGCAGGCGCCAGTCATTGACGCCGTCGATCCGGTAGACGCCCAGCGCCGCGAGCATGGCGATCACCAGGCAGAAGGCAAGCGCGCCGCACAGCACGCCAGCGCCGGCCTCGCGCCAGATGCCCTGCATGGCCAGTTCGCGGGGATGCTCGCGCTCGACCAGCCGGCGATAGCCGACATAGGCAGCGACCACGACGGCAGTCAGGAGCAGGCGCCGCAGCCAGGCCGCAATCTGCAGCGCGTCCAGCAGCGGCGCCAGTATCAGCACCGGGATCGACACCATGGCCCACGCCAGCGCAATGCGCACCAGCGGCCAGCGCAGCGCTTGCAGGCACCGATCGCGCAGCGCTGCCGTGGCCGACAGGAGCCGCACCGGCGGGATGGGCTTAGTTTTCAATAAAGTCCACCGCCAGCGGGCGCGCCGAGACGATCAGTTCGGCATCGCTGGAAATCAGCGCCGGGTCCAGTTCCAGCCTTACCCGTGACTGCGCATCGGCGGCTACCGTCCGTGCACCAGCCGCCGTCTGCAGGGTGACAGTGGGGGCGGCGCCAGCAGCGAAGCGCAGTTCGATCCCGGAGAACGTCGGCACGAAAAAGCGCATGGCGCCGGCCGATGCCTTCATCATCGCATTCATCTGCGTGACGCTGGTCATTAGTGTGCGGTAGTTGTAGCGCAGTCCTTCCGGCAGCAAGGGGCGCGCGCTGAACGAGAACGCCGATTTTTCACCATCCGGCAGGCTGGTGAGAATGGCGGGATTGTGTTGAACCCAGCGGGGATCGGCACGCAGTTCAAAGCTGCCGTCGGCCGCCACCGGCAACACGGTGCGCTGTTCGCCATCGACCACGGTCAGGCGTACCTGCTCGGGACGGAACGCCGGGTTGCGCGGCTTGAGGTTGCCCTGGATGAGCAGCCGGTCCCTTTGCGCGGCCGGCACCGCGTACACCTTGTCGAGCCGCGTAATTTCCAGCAGGGTGGCGTAGTCGGTCAATGGACGCTCGGCCGCCGTCGCCGATAGCGACGCGATTGCCAGCGCAAACGATGTACTCAAAGTACGCATAGACAGCATCATGTGGAACTCCTGGCAAGGGCAGGACGATGTACTGCGCTGGCCAGTTCCTGCAGCAATTGCTGCATTTCCGGCACCACCGTCGTTAATGATGGCGCTGCCGCCTCCAGCCGCCGCAGCCACTCCTGAGGCGTGGCTTCGGACACCGGCAGCATGCGCTGCAGCAGTTCACCGATCCCGGGCAGGTACATCCAGTGCTCCGGCGCGCGCCGGATCTGCTGCTCGATGTCGTGCAGGATGGCGGCAGTCAGCGTGGCGATGTCGGCATCGAGGTCGCCGCTGCGTGTGATCGTCAGCGGCTGGCCCAGCCGCACGGTGGAATCGAGTCCTCCTTCCGGGCAGCTGTAGCCGACTACCACCGTGGCGTTGCTCTTGAGCGCAAACAGCGCCGTACCCGCCATCGCCGGCACCAGGCGTCCGAAGAACGGCACATACAGCGCGTGGCCGCTGATGTCGAAAACGTCGGGCATCATGGTCAGCGCTTCGCCACGGCGCAGCACCCGCAGCGCCTTGAGCACGGCCGAGTCGTCGTTGAACAGCGCGTGGAAGCCATAACCAAGGCGCTGGAACAACTGCTCGAAACCGGCTGAACTGCTGTTGACGGAAGGCGGGTTGTAGAACGTGTTCACGGTCTTGTGGTGACCGATTTCCTGTATCAGTTTCAGGCAACCGAGCTGGAAACTGCCATAGTGGGGCGTGACGAAGATGACGGGTTTGCCATCGTCGCGCAGGCGTGCCAGCAGCGCAGGGTCATCGATCCGGACATGACGCTGCAGGAAGCGTTCCAGCTGCGGCGGCGCCAGTGTGGACAGGTGGGCCTTGAGCAGGTTGAAGTGGCGCATGGCGATTCGGTGGCGCCGATACAGGCGGCGCAGCTGCGGCATGTCCAGTTCCGGCATGGCCACTTTCAATGATCGGGCAAAGTCCGCGAGGCCGTCGCGGTCCAGCCCGGTGGCTGCAGCGAGTTGCACACTCGCCAGATGCATGCGCGCTTGCAGCAGCAGGTGACGGAGCTGATCCATCATGCCGCCATTGAAGCCGGTGTAGCGAGCTGTGCCGGCCAGGGGGCGGCGGCCAGCGCTTTGAGGCGGGCCTTGGCGCTGAGACAGGCCTGCGCATCGAATCCGGCGCCGCTCGCGTGCCACGCATCGAGGTAGGCCGATAACTGCT
Source organism: Duganella sp. (assembly GCA_040508275.1). Lineage (GTDB taxonomy): Bacteria > Pseudomonadota > Gammaproteobacteria > Burkholderiales > Burkholderiaceae_D > Rugamonas. The sequence continues at coordinate 2,128 of JBEVNE010000200.1, read as the reverse complement.
TGAGTTTGTCCGCGCGCTCGATCTGCTGGCTATGGGCGCTGGCATGGTACAGCGGCTGCCAGGCCAGCGAATCTGCAGGCCCGGCGCTGGCGGCCTGTTGCAGGTGCTGCACCAGCCAGGCGCCGATGGGCCCGATATGCTTGCTGGCGCCAGGGCCGCCTGGCGGCAGGGCGCGCAGCTGCAGGTCATCACCGCTGAGCACAGTCGCGCACGGCGCCAGCGTGAGCAGCGTGGACAAGCCCATGCAGCAGAGCAGCGGCTCCAGCAGCGAGGCGCTGTAGACCATGTCGTTGAAGCGGTACCAGGCGCAGGTGGCGCCGCCGTGCGGGTGCAGCTCCGGCAGGCTGACGTAGAGGGCGTGGCGGCCGTCGACACGGGGCGTGGCGCTCTTGACCTGTTTCACCACATCGCGCGCGGCGATGGTGGACAAGCCGGCTTCTGGCGCGCCGATCGCCGCCAGCACCTTGCCGACAGCATCGTTGCTGATGATGACCAGTGGCAAGTCCGAGCCGGTCAGCTGTTGCAGCAGGCGCAGGCCGGCCATGTTGAACGGCAGGGCCAGCAGGGCAGGGCCGTCGGCCAGCGTGGCGTGCAGGGTCTGCAGCACGGCGCGCGGGACGGGGCCGCCAGCCTGTCGTCCCTGCACGCACAATTGCCGGTAGGCGGCGGCAGCGGCGGTGGCGCATTGGCGGGCTTGTTCAGCGCTCATGCCAAGCGCATGCTGCAGTCCCTTGACGGCGAAGTTGGCGGCATTGCTGGCGCCGCGTTCGCGCTGCAGGGCAGCGACATACGAGACTGGTGCACGGTTGCGTACAAGGCGGGCTTGCAGGAAGCGGATCATGATGCTCTCCTCAATGGTGTGTGCGTGCCTGCACCAGCGCCTGGCGCAGTTCGACCACGCTGCGCCAGATTTTGGCTGCCAGGAATATACAGGCGGAGCTGATGACGGCAGCCCACAGCAGCTCTCCCGTCACGGCGCCGGCGGACATGCCGGTGCTGACGCTAGGCTCGCCGCCAGCAAATTGCAAATGGTGCAAACCATCGCTGACGGCGCCCGGCAAGGTATGCCCCATGCGGCGAATTTCCATGACCAGATAACTGATGAAATACATCATGTAGGCGCCACTCATGAGGCCATAGGCGAGCAGGATCGGCGCTACCGGCGCCGCTGGTGCACGGCCGAGCAGCCGCAGCAGCAGGCGCGCAGCGGCGCTGCGTACCTGGCGGTGCAGATTATGCAGGCCGCTCAGGTCTGACAGCAGCCAGTAGCCGTCGAACTTGAACACGGGATTAAGCGTAAACAACATGGTGAAGGTGATGAGCCAAGTCAGCTTGTAGGCCAGCGCACTGCCGCTCGCCAGCGCGTACAGATCGATACCGATCAGCAACAGCGCCTGGAAATATACGCCGCCCAGGTCCACCACGGCGCGCTGGCGCGGGGCCAGGCGCCAGGCCTTGCTCACATCCGCATACCAGGCAGGGAAAATCAGGTAGAGGCCGAAGCCGATGGCACCATGTGTGCAGCCGAAGTAGCGGCAGGCGGCGCTGTGTCCCAGCTCGTGGATCAAGCCACTGAGCAGCAGCAGGCCTGTCAGTTGCGCGCCGACACCTCCGGACCAATCCATGTGGGCGGTGCGCATGGCTTCCGGCAGGGTGCAGGCATGCAATGCGATAAACAGCGCCACCAGTGGCCAGGCCAGCGCCGGCGTGAACAGCCACGCCAGGCGGCTGCTGACGGCGCCGGCATGGCGGGGCGACAGCAGTTGCAGGCTGATGGTGAACGGATGGGCGCGCCCGGTGCTGGGTGCGGCATCGGCAAACAGGGCGGCCGGCAGGGCGTTACGGGCCTGGGCGACCAGCTGGGCGGCGGGCAGCGGCGTGCCGCCATGCGACAGGTAGGCGGCTTCCAGCGCAGCCTCGCAAACGGGACTGCCGGCCAGGGCCAGCACCAGTGCGCGGGTATTCGGTGAAATCAGGAAGTGGCGATCGCCCAGTTCGAGCAGATAGCGCGGCGGTTCGCCGTCGGCTTGCTGGTATGGCGTGATCAGTATGCCAGGTGTGAGCAGGGGAATGGTGGTCATGGCAATGTCCCGGGGCGCCTGGAACTGGCGGGCATGGCCAGCCAGTT
>JBEVNE010000174.1:0-17118 GCA_040508275.1 Duganella sp. | reverse complement strand
GTCGTGGTGCTTTTGTGAAATTATTTTCTCGCGATCCAAGTGGCGCGCCAGAATGAAAAAAGCCGCAAACTCTTTTCAAAGTTTGCGGCTTTTTTGCGGAATTCTGTGGTGCCCACGGAGGGACTCGAACCCCCACACCTTGCGGCACATGGACCTGAACCATGCGCGTCTACCAATTCCGCCACGTGGGCACTGGTACTGCATACTACCTAGCAACAACTGGGTGAGTATCGCGCCAGATGAACTTGCGTTCCATACTGCGCATCAACCCGGTTCTGCTTTCCTGCTTTGCTTTCGTTTTTCAACGTTGTCGCTGCAAGAGACCAAGATTATAGAGTAATCTTGCGCGATGTCAAACATCATTTTTTAAAAATGTTTGAAAAATCCGCCTCGCTGCGCGCAAATTAGGCTATCGCGGCGTTTCCAAGTACACTACGCCTGTCGTCGCGGCATATGTCCGCATATATATGCACCTGACGATTTTGCCAGGCCGGATTTGCTCTGAACACTGTCAATAACAAAACTACAGAAATAACTTTTGAACCAAACTACACACACCATTCCCAGCCGTGAGGATATTCTCGGCATCTTCCGTAGCGCCAACGGTCCGCTGGACCTGCAGGCAGTGGCGAAAACGCTCAAGGTAGCCACCGAGGCCCAGGCCGTGCTGTCACGCCGCCTCAACGCCATGCAGCGCGACGGCCAGATCGTCGTTGACGATGCCGGCAACTTCACGCTGGCCCAGGATACCGGTTTTATCGCCGGCCGCGTCAGCAGCCACCGCGACGGCTTCGGCTTCGTGATCCCGGATGAACCGGGCGAAGACCTGTTCCTGCCCGAAAAAGAAATGCAGAAAGTGCTGCACGGCGACCGCGTGATGGCCAAGGTGGTCGGTGTTGACCGCCGCGGCCGCAAGGAAGGCACGATTGTCGAAGTCACCCAGCGCGCCAATACCCATATCATCGGCCGCCTGATCAGTGAAAACGGCGTATGGGTAGTCGCGCCGGAAGACCAGCGCATCGCCCAGGACGTTCTGGTCGAAGGCTCGATCGGCAAGGCCAAGGCTGGCCAGGTAGTCAGCGTGGAGCTGACCGAGCAACCGATGCGCTTCAAGCAGCCGGTCGGCAAGATCGTTGAAGTGCTCGGTTCGCTCGACGACCCCGGCATGGAAATCGAAATCGCCGTGCGCAAGTTCAATGTGCCGCACATCTTTTCCGATGCTGCCCTCAAGCAGGCCAACAAGCTGCCCGACCATGTGCGCGAGAGCGACCTCGGTGAGCGCGTCGATTTGCGCGATGTGCCGCTGGTTACCATCGACGGCGAAGATGCGCGCGATTTCGATGACGCCGTATATTGCGAACCGGTCAAGATCGGCCGTAGCAACGGTTTCCGCCTGATCGTCGCGATTGCCGACGTCAGCCACTACGTCAAACCGAACGACTCGCTCGATACCGACGCGCTCGAACGCAGCACCTCGGTGTACTTCCCGCGCCGCGTGATTCCGATGCTGCCGGAAAAGCTGTCCAACGGACTTTGTTCGCTGAACCCTGCCGTGGACCGCCTGACGCTGGTGTGCGACGCCGTGATCACCGCCAAGGGCGAGATCAAGGCTTACCAGTTCTACCCGGCCGTGATCCACTCGGCTGCGCGCCTCACTTACACCGAAGTGGCCGAGATTTTAGGCAACACCAAGGGACCGGAAGCGGCGCGCCGCCCTGGCGTGGTACCGCACCTGCTCAACCTGTACGACGTCTTCCAGGCGCTGCTGAAGGCGCGCGCCGAGCGCGGCGCCATCGATTTCGAAACCACCGAAACCTACATCGTCTGCAACCCGTCGGGCAAGATTGAAAAAATCATTCCGCGCACGCGCAACGACGCCCACCGCCTGATCGAAGAATGCATGTTGACCGCCAACGTCTGCGCGGCCGACCTGCTGATCCGTAACAAGCATCCGGGCACTTACCGTATCCACGCCAGTCCGACCGCTGAAAAGCTCAAGCAGGTGCGCACCTTCCTCAAGCAGGTCAACCTGGTGCTGAACGGCGGCGACAAGCCGACCGCCGGCGACTATGCCGCGCTGATGAAGCAGATCAAGGAGCGTCCCGATGCGTCGCTGCTGCAAACCATGCTGCTGCGCTCGATGCAGCAGGCGGTCTACAGCCCTGACAACATCGGCCACTTCGGCCTGGCGTATGAGGCCTATGCACACTTCACCAGCCCGATCCGCCGCTATCCCGATTTGCTGACGCACCGCGCCATCAAGGCGATTTTGCTCGGCAAGAAATACGAACCCAAGGTTGCCGCCACCAGCGTGCTCAACACCAATGTCTCGAACGCCACGCGCAAGCAGCAGGCCAAGGACAAGGCCGAAGGCAAAGAGAAAAAAGCCGCCGACCTCACCATCTGGGATGCCCTGGGCGTGCACTGCTCGGCCAACGAACGCCGCGCCGACGAAGCCTCGCGCGATGTGGAAGCCTGGCTCAAGTGCTACTTCATGCAGGACAAGCTTGGTGAAGAGTTCACCGGCATCATCACCGGCGTGGCCACCTTCGGCATTTTCGTCCAGCTCGATCAGTTGTTTGTCGAAGGCATGGTGCACATTACCGACCTGGGCACGGACTACTTCCAGTACGACGATGCGCGCCACGAACTCAAGGGCGAGCGCAGCGGCAAGACCTTCCAGCTGACCGACCGCGTCAGCGTGCAGGTCGTACGCGTTGACCTGGAGGCGCGCAAGATCGATCTGCGCCTGGCCGGCGCCGATGCACCGCCGCCGCGCCCTGACGCACCGTCGAAAGACCGCAAGACCAACGTCAAGCCGGGCCCGACCACCTCGCAGCGCCACGAAGTCAAGACCACGGCGCCCAAGGCGTCTGGCGACAAGCCGGCGGCCAAGTCGCGTTCGCGCAGCGCCCGCAAGAACAATGCCGCGGCGTCTGCCCCGGCAGCACCCAAGGCAGCCAAACCTGCCGCAAAAAGTAAGAAGAAGCGATAAGTAAATGAAGAACAAAATGATTTTCGGTTTCCACGCGGTGACCTCGCGCCTGCGGCACGAAGCGTCGTCGGTGGAAGAAATTTTTGTCGATGCCACCCGCGACGACCGCCGCATGAAAGACCTGGTGGCCAACGCCAAGGCGGCCGGTGTGCGCGTGATGCCGGTCGATTCGGCGCGCCTCGATAAAATCGTCGGCACCCGTCGTCACCAGGGCGTGATCGCCTTTGCCTCGCAACTGGCGCTGGCGCGCAACCTCGACGAACTGCTGGACGCCATCGACGGCCCGCCGCTGCTGCTGGTGCTGGACGGCATTACCGATCCGCACAACCTGGGCGCCTGCCTGCGCGTGGCCGACGGTGTTGGCGCGCACGCCGTGATCGTGCCGAAAGACCGCGCCGTGGGCCTGAACGCCACCGCCGCCAAGGTCGCCAGTGGCGCCGCCGAAACCGTGCCTTACATCACGGTCACCAATCTGGCGCGCACGCTGCGCGAGCTGAAAGAGCGCGACATCTGGCTGATCGGCACCTCCGACGATGGCGAAAAAGGTTTGTATGAAGCCGACTTTACCGGCCCCACCGCGCTGGTGATGGGGTCGGAAGGCGAGGGCATGCGCCGCCTGACGCGCGAAACCTGCGACGTGCTGGTGAATATCCCGATGTTCGGCTCGGTCGAGAGCCTGAACGTGTCGGTGGCTTCCGGTGTCTGTCTGTACGAAGCACGCCGCCAGCGTATCGCCAAAGAAGGTTAAGCAGCGATACGTATTACCGGCGGCCACTTCGAGGGCCGCCGTTCCCGCCCTCTGAAGTGGCCGCTCCCTGCAACTCTTGACCGGATACGCTACCATGTCGTCCCGGTTGTTATTCAGGAATAGCCATGTTTCATCGTCTTCGCCAAGACATCAACAGCATCATCGAACGCGACCCGGCAGCCCGCAACGCCTGGGAGGTCCTGACCTGCTACCCCGGCCTGCAAGCGATCGTCATGCACCGCTGGGCCCACTGGTGCTGGTTGCACGGCCTGAAGTGGCTGGGACGCTTCATTTCCTACCTGGCGCGCATCGTCACCGGCATCGAGATCCACCCCGGCGCCACCATTGGCCGCCGCGTGTTCATCGACCACGGCTTCGGCGTGGTGATCGGTGAAACAGCCGAGATTGGCGATGACTGCACGATCTACCAGGGCGTGACGCTGGGCGGCACCTCGCTGCACACCGGGACCAAGCGCCATCCGACGCTGGGGCGCGGCGTGATCATCGGCGCCGGCGCCAAGGTACTCGGTGGTTTTACGGTGGGCGACTATGCCAAGGTCGGTTCCAATGCCGTGCTGCTCAAGCCGGTGCCGGCGGGCGCCACGGCGGTCGGCAATCCGGCCCACATCGTGCAAAAAGAGGCCCAGAGCGCCGCCGCCAATCCGTTTGCCGCGTATGGCGTGACGCCCAACGGCGACGATCCCTTATCAAAAGCCTTGCGCAGCCTGATCGAAAACGCCGTCAAGCAGGAACAGCGCATTGAGCAGCTGAGCGCCACCATGCGGGCGGCCGGGCTGGCCTGCCAGAGTGTGCCCGACTGTGATAAATTGAACACGGACCAATTGAACAAGCTTGTCGATTAGGTAGATTAAGTAGACCAGGCAGATTAAGCAAAAGAAGGAATAGTGCACATGGAAACCACGCCCGAAGGCGCAGAAATTCTGGACCCGTTTGAAATCCGCGTGCTGGCTGTGCTGGCCGAGAAGGAAGCGCTCACGCCCGATAACTACCCGCTGTCGCTCAATGCGCTGGTGAATGGCTGCAACCAGTTGTCGAGCCGCGATCCGGTCATGTCGATCTCGGAAGACACGGTCGCTGAAGTGCTGCAGCGGCTCATGCAAAACAAATACGTCAACGGCATTACCCAGGCTGGCGCCCGCGTGACCAAGTACGAACACCGCATGCGCATCAAGTGGTCGCTGGAGCAGGACAAGCTGGCTGTGCTCACCATCTTGATGCTGCGCGGTCTGCAGACGGCAGGCGAAATCCGCAGCCGCAGCGGCCGCGTGCACGACTTCAAATCGGTGGCCGAGGTGGAAACCGCGCTGCAGTTTTTGATCGACAAATACCCGCCGCTGGTATCGAAACTGCCGCTGGCGCCCGGCACCAAGGAGCCGCGCTACGGCCACCTGCTGGCCGGTGAAGAAGCGCTGGCGCGCGAGGAAACCGCTGCCAGCCTTGGCGGTTCGCTCGGTGGCAGTGCCGGCGGGCAGGGCACCCGCATCGGCGCGCTGGAGCAGGAAGTGCAGCAGCTGCGCCAGCAGGTCGAGGAACTGACGACCCAGTTTGCCGAGTTCCGCCGCCAGTTCGAGTAGTCTTTCCCGGCTGGACCGGGTTGCGCTCAGCCTTCCTCGCGGCGGCGGCGCATCCACACCGCTACCGCCAGCATCAGCACGCCGCCTGCTGCGCCCAGCCATATGTTTGGCTGCGCCAGGCTGGCCCAGCCCTGAGCATGGAAGACGGCCACCATGCCCGCCATGTTTTGCCCTTGCTCCAGCAGCGGCGCGCCGTCTGGAAAGCCGAGCCACCCACCGGGCACCACGCCCAGCAGCAGGTGGCCGATGAGATGGTTGATCAGCCAGCCGGCATTGATGCTGAAGCCCAGCGCTTTTTCCGCCCACAACAGCAGTAGCGCAGCCACCACTGGTATGCCCACCGCCCACATGAATACCTTGGAGCGCGCCATGCTCGACACCATCAGCAGCCAGCCAACCGATGGCAGCGCCCACACAATGTAGACCGGTAGCAGCGACACGATGCGCAGCGGCGTCAGGTACAGCTCGGGTGTCAGCAGCAGTTCGGTGAACAGGAAGGTGCCGTGCAGCGACAGTTTGACGCAGACAGCGAGCAACAGCAGCAGCGACAGGCCCAGACCAACGCCGAGCACGATCAACGGCGTAACCACCAGCGCCACCAGGGCCTTGGACAGCACCGTGTTTGTGTCCGACACGGGCAGCGATTTCCAGAACAGGATGCTGCGGTCGCGCCGCTCGTCGTTCAGCGCTCCGAGGCAGTAAAAAAATACGATCGATGCCAGCGCCAGGTATACCGGCAGCGCCGAGAGCACAAAGGTTTGCGCCATCGTATCGACAATACGGCTGCGGGTGGAGCCTTCGATGGTGACGACCAGGTTTTGCGGCGTAATGGTTTCGCCGTTGTAGTGGAGCGTGCCGTGGAAAAAGGTGGCGGCCAGGGCCAGTGCGGCGATCAGGCCGGCAATGACGATCGGCGCCCACACCAGCATGCCCTTGTGTTCCCACAGTTCGCGCCGGATCAGCCATTTCATGGTGTTCATACGTAGCTTCCTTTCATGGTGGCGACAAACAGGTCGGCCACGCTGGGCGTGCGCAGCTCGCCCAGGCGCGCCAGCTGGCTGCGGTCGGCGCCATCGAACAGCATCACCGATTTGCCGAACACCGTGCGCTGGCTGATGGGGTTGAGCGCCCTGGCCGCCGCCGCATGAGACGCCTCGACCATGACTTCGGTAAACCGCTCGCCCACTTCGTCCATGCTGGCCGATAGCGCGATGCTGCCGTTTTCGATGAAGATCAGGTCGGTCAGAATGTGCTCGACTTCTTCGATCTGGTGGGTGGTGATGACGATGGTCTTTTGATCGTCAAAGTAGTCTTCCAGCAGGTTCTGGTAAAACTGCTTGCGGTACAAAATGTCGAGTCCCAGCGTCGGTTCGTCAAGCACCAGCAGCCTGGCGTCGATGGCCATCACCAGCGCCAGGTGCAGCTGCGCCACCATGCCTTTGGACATGGCGCGCACGCGCATGCTCTGGCTCAGCTTGGTGTTGGCGATGTATTGCATGGCGCGGGCGCGGTCAAAGCGCGGATGCACGCCAGCGACGAAGTCGATCGCATCGCCGACCTTGAGCCATTTCGGCAAAACTGCCACGTCGGCAATGAAGCAGACCTCCTGCATCAACTGGTCGCGCTCGCTGCGCGGGTCGCGCCCCAGTACCGATAGCTGCCCCTCAAACGGCGTCAGGCCCAGGATGGCCTTGAGCGTGGTGGTTTTGCCCGAGCCGTTGGGACCGATCAGACCGACGATGCGGCCGGCATCGATGGTAAAGCTGATGTCGTTGACGGCAACCTGTTTGCCATAATGCTTGCTCAGGTGGCTGGCGCTGATCACGGTGCTGTTGGCCTCAGTCATGGCGCGCCCCCCGGATCAGCGCCGCCGGGTCCAGCCCCAGGCGGCGCATGCGTTCCAGCATGGCTGGCCATTCCTCGCGCAGAAAACGTTCGCGCTCGCTGGCCAGCAGTTTTTCGTGTGCACCTTCTGTCACGTACATACCGAGTCCCCTTCGTTTTTCGACCAGCGTTTCGTCGACCAGTTCCTGGTAGGCGCGTGAGACGGTGATCGGGTTGAGTTGATAGTCGGCGGCAATTTGCCGCACCGAAGGCAGGGCGTCGCCCGCCTTGAGGGCGCCATCGAGCATCATGCCGATGACCTTGTCTTTCAGCTGCCGGTAAATCGGCGCATTGTCATGCCAGCCGGTGGTGGACATACATGGTACCCCTCGCCAGGTTTTGCTGTGTTGATGAATTGGTGTTGTAGTTAACTATAACACTAAAGATTGCGACGGCAAGCACGATTTTCATTGCCTGTGTTGCAAGCGCTATCCTCCTGGCCTGCAGCCGGGTGTCATAATGACGGCTGATTGCATAGTCGAGGAAATAATATGGCTTATCTGAAACGTTATGCTGGCTTTGTCGCGCTGCTTTGCCTGTTGTCGGCATGTGCTGCATTGATCGGTCCGCGCGATGTCGAGCTGCGGCAGGACAAGCTGCAGCATAACCTTGAGCGCAAGTTTCCCATGCATCAGCGCCTGCTCGGCATCTTCGAGGTGGAGCTGAGTCGCCCGCAATTGGCCATTCTGCATGACAGCAACCGCGTGAGCCTGACTATCGATCTCAAGGTCACGCCGCTGCTGGCGCGCCAGTCCTGGAATGGATCGATGGCGATATCCGGGCGCCTGAACGTGGACAGCGCGCGCAACGCCATCTATCTCGCCGACTTGCACGTGGACCGCTTTGCGGTCGAGAACATGGACCCCGGCAAGCAGGCGCAACTGGCCAGCGTGGCCAATCTGCTCGGGGATACCCTGCTCAGGAACGTCGCCGTGCATACCTTCAAGCCCGAGGAATTGCGCTATGCCGGCGTGCAGTTTGTGTTGAAGGGCATCGATGCCCGGCCAGGGGCGCTGGTAGCCAGGCTGGAGCCGCTTAAGTAATCCTTTTTGTAGCGCTTCTTCGCACCATTGACGGCTTGTTAAGTTTTTCCACGTCTTTTACAATGTTCATTTGTAGATGATTGAGGCATTCACATGGCAATTTTCGGCATAGGCATACACGTACTGGTGGCACTGTTCTTCGCGATCCACGCGATCCGCAACGGTCAGCAGATGTACTGGCTATTCATCCTGTTCATGTTCCCGCTGCTGGGCAGCGTGGTGTATTTTGTCGCCGTGTATCTGCCCAACTCGGGCATTGAGCGCGGCGCCCGCAAGGTGGTGACGGTTGCCGCCAAAACCATCGATCCGGGCCGCGAACTGCGCGAGGCGCGCGCAGCCTATGATTACACGCCAACGGCGCAAAACCAGATGCGCCTGGCCAGCGCGCTGCTGGAAAGCGGTAATGCCGCCGAGGCGGCAGTCACCTACGAAGCTTGCCTGCAAGGGCCGTTCTCGGGCGACCTGGAAATCCGCTTTGGCGCTGCGCGCGCCACGCTGGCGGCCGGACGCAGCGCCGAGGCAGCAGGGCATTTGCAAACCATCCGCGCGGCCGACCCCAACTTCCGTGGTGAGCAGGTGTCGTTGCTGCTGGCGCAGGCACTGGCGGCGGCCGGGCGGCAGGACCAAGCGCGCCAGGAGTTTGACTATGCACTGGCGCGCCATAACAGCTTTACCACCCAGGCCGAATATGCGATCTGGGCCGCAGGCGCTGGCGATGCCGAAAAAGCCCGCGCGCTGGACGAAGAACTGCGCCGCACCATCGACCGCTGGACCCCGCAAACACGTGATCTCAATGCACAACTGGTGCGCCGCCTGAATGCCGCCATGGCCGATCTGCGCCGCTGATTCCCCGCCTTCCTCCCTCCCGTACTTTCTGATGTGCTTTCTCCTCATCCCGCGCTGTTCAACGCGGGAATTCCTGCGACCGCTGGTTAAAAAGTATCTGACTTACCGTTTTAATATTTACGTGTTATTACGGATTGAATAATTGAGTATATAAATACGGCTATCGGATTATCTTTCTGGGATTATAGTGATCTGTTTTCCAGATCATAATGAGAATATCCAAAGGAAAATTTTAGTTCAGGAAATAATAATTCCAGAATATCCCATCTTTAAAAAATTTATTTTGTGCGCTGCAAAACACGTGCTATATTCGGCTCCAGGCTGAGCTGCTGACTACTACTCCTGGCGTGCCATGTGATCCATCGGCATTCAAAACAGGTATCAGAGCGGGGATTAACCAAGGTCCTGTCGCTGCCAAATATTTTCCACTATCGATTAATTTAAAAATATCGCGGTTATGCCGGGAGGGATAGTCACGACTTATTCCTCCGTGGGCGATATTCATCATTAATCCGCACATATGGATGGCGATCATGAAAAATCTCAAATACGATATACCAGCCTCGCTGGTGGTCTTTCTTGTGGCCTTGCCACTATGCCTGGGCATTGCGCTGGCCTCGGGTGCACCGTTGATGTCCGGTGTTATTTCCGGAATTATCGGCGGCATCGTGGTGGGCGCCCTGAGCGGTTCGCATACCAGCGTCAGCGGTCCCGCTGCTGGCTTGGCAGCAGTGGTGCTGGCATCCATTACCAAATTGGGCGCGTTTGAAATCCTGCTGGTGGCAATCGTTATTGCCGGGGTGCTGCAGCTGATCATGGGCGTGTGCCGCGCCGGTTTTATCGCCAATTATATCCCCACCAGCGTTATCAAGGGCTTGCTCGCTGCCATCGGTATTTTGCTGATTCTTACCCAGTTACCGCATGCGGTTGGTTACGATCAAAAGAATGCTGACAATTTCTCTTTCTTTCAGGGGAATGGTGAGAATATTTTGTCAATGCTGACGCGGGCACTCGAATTTATGACACCAGGTGCGATAGTCATTTCGCTATTGTCGATCCTGATGCTGGTGTACTGGGATAAAACCCCGCTGGACAGGTTCAAGCTGCTGCCCGCACCATTGTTTGTGGTGGCTCTCGGCATAGCCCTGAATATACTGTTCAGCAAATTCATGCCTGGGCTGTCTCTCGCTCAGGAGCACCTGGTAGACCTGCCGCCGGTCGACAGCGGCAATCTCGGCGCTTTCCTGCAACTACCCAACCCGCAGCACCTGGCCAATGTCGATGTATGGATAGTCGGTGTCACCATTGCCATTGTGGCGTCGCTGGAAACCCTGCTCAATGTCGAGGCAGTGGACAAGCTCGACCCGCACAAGCGCGAGACGCCCGCCAACCGCGAGCTGGCGGCCCAGGGCGTTGGGAATATCTGCGCCGGCCTGCTGGGAGGCTTGCCTGTGACGTCGGTGATTGTACGGAGCACCGTCAATCTTCAGTCGGGCAACAAAACCAAGACCTCCGCCATCCTGCACGGCATGTTGTTGCTCGCTGGCGTGCTGTTGCTGAGTCCGGTGCTGAACCTGATTCCGCTGGCGGCGCTCGCTGCCATTTTGATTACCACCGGCTACAAGCTGGCGCATATTGCCGTGTTCCGCGAAATGTATCGCAAGGGCGGCGCCCAGTTCATGCCGTTTGCCATCACGGTGGCTGCCATCGTGCTGACCGATTTGCTGACTGGCGTGATGATCGGCCTGGCGGCGGGTGTGTTCTACCTGTTGCGTAGCAACTTCCGTCATCCCTATTCGCTTGCACAGTACAAGCTGCATATTGGCGAGGTGATCAAGATGGAGCTGCCGAACCAGGTCTCGTTCCTGAACAAGGCAACGATCAAGAACGCCTTGTGGGAAATTCCCGATGGCGCCAAGGTGGTGATCAACGCATCAAGCGCCGACTATATCGACAACGATGCGCTGGAAATCATCGAGGATTACCGCGTGGTGGCGGCCGAGCGCGATATTCAGCTCTCCGTGGTCGGCCTGCGCGAAGCGTACCAGATGCGTGATCCGATCCAGTTCGTACCGGTGCTCGACAAGCTCACGCAGAAAAAACTGCAGCCTGGCGACGTGCTGCAACTGCTCAAGGAAGGCAACCAGCGCTTCCGCGAAAACCGCCGGTTTGAAAAAGATTATATTCACCAGGCCAGCGCCACGGCAGGTGGCCAGCATCCGATGGCGGTGGTGGTCAATTGCATCGATTCGCGGACGTCGCCGGAAATCATTTTCGATGCCGGCCTCGGCGACCTGCTGACCATTCGCATTGCCGGCAACGTGATCAGCCGTGAAATCATCGGCAGCCTGGAAATTGCCGCCAAGCTTGGCGCCAAGCTGATCGTGGTCAAGGGGCATTCTTCGTGCGGAGCAATTGGCCTGGCCATGCAGCAGGAGGGCGCGCACAGCATTGGTGCCATCACCAGCAAGATACAGTGGTCGGTGCAGCAGTGCTGCGCCAGTGGCGATCACTTGCCGGACGCCGAGCTGCGCGACCGCATTGCCCGCCTTAATGTCGAAAATTCACTGGCCGAAATCATCAACGGCAGCGAATCGTTGCGTGGCGCGATACGCCGCGGCGAAATCGGCCTGGTGGGGGCATTCCACGATATCGCCTCTTGCAAGGTCGAGTTTGGCGAGCTGGTGACGCCTGACACTTTTGATCGCGAGCGGCCGCTTAATATGGCGGCTTGATGCCGGGGGCGAGGTCGTGGCGCGTGATGTTGCCGGCGTTATCGATGGCGATCCAGCCGCCGCGCGGCGGCGTAGCGTCTGGCTCCCAGTCCGGCAACACATAGCGCCGGGTGGCGCCCACCGTGTGCAGGGCAGGGCGGTGGGTGTGGCCGTGGATCATGACGCTGGCGCCGGTCTGCGCAAACACCTCGGCAATCGCCTGCGGCGTGACGTCCATGATCTCGTAGCTTTTTGTGCCTTGATCCTTGCGGCTGTTATCGCGCATGCCAGCAATAATTGCCTTGCGCTGCGCCAGCGGCATGGCGACGAACTGCTGCTGCCAGGCCGGCTGGCGCACCATGGCGCGAAACGCCATGTAATTGACATCCTCCGTGCACTGGGCGTCGCCGTGCAGCAGCACCACGCGCTGGCCGGCTATCTCGGTCACATGCGGTTCATCGAGCAGGGTCAGCCCGGCGGCCTTGGCAAAGGCGGCGCCGACCAGAAAATCGCGGTTGCCGGCAATCCAGTAAATGGCGGTACCGCCATCGCTGACGCGGCGCAGCGCAGCGGCGATCTGCTGGTGAAACGGATCGGCCAGGTCGTCGTCGCCGGCCCAGTATTCAAACAGGTCGCCGAGCAGGAATAGCTGCTGCGCCTGCCGTGCGTGCTGTTCCAGAAAATCATGGAATGCCGCCACGGTGGCGGGGTGCGCAGGCTGCAAATGCAGGTCTGAAATAAACAGCGCGCACACCGGGGTGCGCGCGCTGCTGGTCGTGCCAAGGTCGCTCATGAAGCCGATCAGGCAGCGACTTCGATGCTTTCGATGATCACGTCTTCGGCCGGCACGTCGGCAAACATGCCGCTGCGCGTGGTTTTGACTTTGCGGATTTCGTCCACGACTTCGGTGCCTTCCACGACTTTACCGAACACGGCATAGCCCCAGCCATCCTGGCCTGGGTAGTCCAGGAACGAATTGTTCTTGACGTTGATGAAGAACTGGGCCGATGCCGAGTGCGGCGCCGAGGTGCGGGCCATGGCCAGCGTGTAGGGCTCGTTTTTCAGGCCGTTCTTGGCTTCGTTTTCCACGGTGGCGTCCGCCGGCTTTTGTTTCATGCCCGGCTCGAAACCGCCGCCCTGGATCATGAAACCGTCGATCACGCGGTGGAAAATGGTGTTGTTGTAGTGGCCGGCGTTCAGGTAGGCGAGGAAGTTGGCGACCGATTTAGGCGCCAGTTCGTCGTTCAGCTCGGCGGTCATTTTGCCTTTGTTGGTGGTGATGATTACTTTGGTCATGTTCTTTTCCTGTAGAAATGTATGAGGATCGGTGAGCAGGGCGCTATTTTACAGCGAACCCCGCAAACCGTAGCGGGCGCTTGCTGATCGCCGCTGCATAGCGGGTTCGTTGAGCTGGCCCTTACGGCACTGCCGCTGCGGGCGGTGGTGTCGGTTCAATCGGGGTTTTCAGGATCGTCGCCGACTTGACCACGATAGGGGTGACCGGGATATTCTGGAAAATGCCCTTGTCATCGACCAGCACGCCCTTGATCTTGTCCACCGTTTCGTAGCCCTTGATCACCTTGCCAAACACGGCATAACCAAAGCCGTCGCGGCCCGGGTAATTGAGACCCTCGTTATTGACCACGTTGATGAAAAACTGCGAAGTGGCCGAGTTGGGATCGCCCATGCGCGCCATGGCGACCGTATAGATATCATTGCCGAGGCCATTTTGCGATTCAATCGGGATCGGCTTTTTGGTCGGCTTTTGCTTGAGTTTTTCATCGAAGCCGCCGCCCTGGATCATGAAGCCATCGATCACGCGGTGGAAGATCGTGCCTTTATAAAAGCCGGCTTTGACGTAGCCAAGGAAGTTATCGACCGATTTAGGCGCTTTTTCGCGGTCCAGTTCCAGCACGATGTCGCCCATGGTGGTCTTGATTTCCACCTGCGGGTGCGTGGCGGGCGCAGCGGCGGGCTTGGCCGGCGCAGCCATTACGGTACCGGAAAGGGCCAGTCCGGCCAGCAGGGCGCCGGCGCGACCCAATAGCGAAAGCGGTTTTTTTTGCATTTGTCTTCCTCTTGTCAATAGGGGGATGTCGATTATTTGAGAGCGATCAGCACGGCTGCTTCAAATCCTCTGCCAGATCGGGCCAATGCTGTTTTTATCAATGCTATACTTCTCCAAAACCCTGCCATTCTACCTGCTGGCAGCTGGAAACAATAACACCACCTAGGCCCGGCAGTTTTCCACGGCAAAGCGATAACCAGGTGCGCCCCTATGGTGCTGCGCCGGGCTGTTGTATTGTCCGGGGCCTCTGGAAAGCATAAGCAAGAGTCAGATGAGCAATTTAAAGATTTACAACACGCTGGCGCGTGACAAGCAGACATTCGTACCGATCGAGGCTGGCAAAGTACGCATGTATGTCTGCGGCATGACCATTTATGATTACTGCCACATCGGCCATGCGCGCATGATGATGGCGTTCGACGTCATGTACCGCTGGCTGCTGGCCTCTGGCTACCAGGTCACCTACGCGCGCAATATTACCGACATCGATGACAAGATCATCAAGCGCGCAGTGGAAAACGGCGAAACCATTTCGCAGCTGACCACCCGCTTTACCCGCTACATGGACGAAGACACGGGGGCCCTCGGCATTTTGCCGCCCACACTGGTGCCGCGCGCCACCGAATACGTGCCGCAGATGCTGGCGCTGATCGAGCAACTGGAAGCCAAGGAACTCGCTTACCAGGGCGCTGACGGCGACGTTAATTACGCCGTGCGCAACTTCCCGCAATACGGCCGTCTGTCCGGCAAGTCGCTCGACGACCTGCGCGCCGGCGAACGCGTGGATGTGAACACCGGCAAGCGCGATCCGCTCGATTTCGTGCTCTGGAAAGCTTCGAAGGAGTCGGAGCCTGAGGAAGTAAAGTGGGATTCCAAGTGGGGCAAGGGCCGTCCTGGCTGGCATATCGAGTGCTCGGCCATGTGCTCGGCGCTGCTGGGCGAACATTTCGACATCCACGGCGGCGGCGCGGATTTGCAGTTCCCGCACCACGAAAATGAAATCGCCCAGTCCGAAGGCGCATTCGGTCATCCGCCCGTGAATTACTGGGTGCATAACGGCTTCGTGCGCGTGGATAACGAAAAAATGTCCAAATCGCTGGGCAATTTCTTCACGATCCGCGACGTGCTGAAAAAATTCGATGCCGAAGTGATCCGCTTCTTCATCATGCGCGCCCATTACCGCAGCCCGCTCAATTACTCGGATGCCCACCTCGACGACGCCCGCGTGGCGCTGACGCGCCTGTACACGGCGCTCGACGGTGTTGACGGTGACGGCGCCGCGCTCGACTGGAGCGAAGCTCACGCCGTGCGCTTTGCCGAAGCGATGGATGATGACTTCAACACGCCGATTGCGATTGCCGTGCTGTTCGACCTGGCAAGCGAGCTGAATAAAACCAGGGCGCCAGCGCTGGCGCGGCAACTGAAAGGGCTGGCCGACGTGATCGGTTTGCTTGGTCGTACCGCCCAGCAGTTCCGCCAGGCCGCCGTCGGTGATACCGACACCACCGGCGACGCTGCCATCGCCGCCCAGATTGCGCGCCGTGCGGAAGCCAAAAAAGCCCGCAATTTCGCTGAATCGGACCAGATCCGCGCCGATCTGCTGGCAGCTGGCATCATCCTCGAAGACAAGCCTGACGGCACCACCAACTGGCGCCGCGCATAATGGTCAACACCAAGGATCTCGGGGCCAGCGGCCCGCTATCGGCCGTGCCGCCGTACTGGGAAGAGGCCAAGATCGAGCTCATGAAGCGCGACCGCATCATGAAAAAGCTCATCCCCCTGTTTGGCGATCTGCACCTGGTCGGCCACGACGACCCGTTTACTACGCTGGCGCGTTCCATCGTCGGCCAGCAAGTCACGCCCAAAGTGGCCGACGCTGCCTGGCGCAAGCTGTTGCTGGCTTGCCCCAAGTGCACGCCGGCCCAGGTGATCAAGGCGGGCGCCGAGCAATTGGCCGCCTGCGGCCTGTCCAAGCGCAAAACCGAGTACATTCTCGACCTGGCCGACCATTTCAAGAACAAGCGCGTCCACAGCGCCCTGTGGGGGCAGATGGAAGACGAAGCCGTGATTGCCGAACTGGTGCAAATTCGTGGCATCGGACGCTGGACAGCGGAGATGTTTTTGATATTTAATTTGCTGCGTCCCAATGTTTTGCCGCTGGACGATCCCGGTTTGATTCAAGGCATCAGCCAGAATTATTTCTCGGGCGAACCCGTCTCGCGCAGCGATGCGCGCGAAGTCTCGGCCAACTGGGAACCGTGGCGCACCGTGGCCACCTGGTATTTATGGCGTAGTCTGGACCCCGTTGCTGTAGAATAGACCCTCTAATCGCTGCGCGAGGGCTTTTTGTGCCTGCCGCAAACTGCCCGCAAGGGCGCAGCTGAGAACAACCCGGAGCTACAATGACCAAAACGACTTTCCTCAATTTTGAGCAACCGATTGCCGAACTCGATGGCAAAATCGAAGAGCTGCGCTTCGTCCAGGACGATTCGGCGGTCGATATCTCGGAGGAGATCGACCGTCTGGCCAAAAAGAGCCAGCAACTGACCAAAGATATCTACGCCAAGCTGACGCCATGGCAGGTTGCGCAAATTGCGCGCCACCCGCAGCGTCCGTACACGATGGACTACGTGAACGAAATCTTCACCGACTTCCACGAGTTGCACGGCGACCGCACTTACGCCGACGACCAGTCCATCGTCGGCGGCCTGGCCCGTTTTAACGGCCAGTCCTGCATGGTGATCGGCCATCAAAAGGGCCGCGACACCAAGGAACGCGCCATGCGCAACTTTGGCATGCCCAAGCCCGAAGGCTACCGCAAGGCCATGCGCCTGATGAAGCTGGCGGAAAAATTCGGCATCCCGATCTTCACCTTCGTTGACACGCCCGGCGCCTTCCCCGGCATCGACGCCGAAGAGCGCGGCCAGTCCGAAGCCATCGGCCACAACCTGTACGTGATGGCCGAACTGAAGGTGCCGCTGATCGCCACCATCATCGGCGAAGGCGGCTCCGGCGGCGCGCTGGCGATTGCCGTGGGCGACTCCGTGCTGATGCTGCAATACTCGACCTACTCGGTGATCTCGCCGGAAGGTTGCGCCTCGATCCTGTGGAAGACTTCGGAACGCGCGGCAGACGCCGCCGAAGCACTGGGCCTGACCGCGCACCGCCTCAAGGCCATCGGCCTGGTCGATAAAATCGTCAACGAACCGCTGGGCGGCGCCCATC
>JBEVNE010000162.1:0-28718 GCA_040508275.1 Duganella sp. | reverse complement strand
ACACCACGGTCACCATCGACGGCCAGATTCTCGGCAAACCGGCCACCCCGGCGGAAGCTGCCGCCATGCTGAACCAGCTGTCGGGCCGCACGCACCAGGTGCTGACCTCGATTGCGGTGTGCGCTGGCGACTTCCGCGAGCAGGTCACGCAGGTATCGGAAGTGCGCTTCGGCGTGCTGTCGCCGGCCGCGATCGCCGCCTACTGCGCCAGCACGGAACCCTATGACAAAGCCGGCGGTTACGGCATCCAAGGCCCGGCCGCGCAATTCATCGAACACATCTCGGGCAGCCACTCGGGCATCATGGGTTTGCCCTTGTACGAAACCACGCAGCTGCTGCGGCAGGCGGGTTTGCCGCTGCCGTAAGGGGCGTGTATGATCGGCTATCAGCACAATAGAAGCCGCGCGAGCCGCCCCGGAGACCCATGAACGAAGACATCCTGATCAACATCACCCCGCAGGAGACCCGCGTCGCCCTGATCCTGCAGGGTGCCGTGCAAGAGCTGCATATCGAACGCACGCTCACGCGCGGCCTGGCGGGTAATGTCTACTCCGGCAAGGTGGTACGTGTACTGCCCGGCATGCAGTCGGCCTTTATCGACATCGGCCTCGAACGCGCCGCCTTTTTGCACGTGGCCGACATCTGGGAAGCACGCCCGCACGATGGCGGTCCCAACGCCGCCCCCACGCCGATCGAAAAAATCCTGTTCGACGGCCAGGTGCTGACAGTGCAGGTGATCAAGGACCCGATCGGCACCAAGGGCGCACGCCTGTCCACGCAGATTTCCATTGCCGGCCGCATGCTCGTGTATCTGCCGCAGGACAATCACATCGGCATCTCGCAAAAGATCGAAAAGGAATCGGAACGCGAAGCGCTGCGCACGCGCCTGCAAAGCCTGCTGCCCGACGATGAAAAAGGCGGCTACATCGTGCGCACCCAGGCCGAAGACGCATCCGACGCCGACATCGCCGCCGACGTGCAGTATCTGCGCAAGACCTGGGGCGCCATCTGCCACGGTGCCCGCACCCAGCCGGCCACCACGCTGCTGCACCAGGACTTGAGCCTGGCCCAGCGCGTGCTGCGCGATTTCGTCCACGACGACACCGCCACCATCCAGGTCGATTCACGCGAAAACCACGTGATGCTGCAAGAGTTCGGCCAAGCCTATACGCCAGGCGTGCTGCCACGCCTGCAGCACTACACGGGCGAGCGTCCGCTGTTCGACCTGTACGGCGTGGAAGAAGAAATCCTGCGCGCGCTGGGCCGCCGCGTCGATCTTAAATCAGGCGGCTACCTGATCGTCGATCAGACCGAAGCCATGACCACCATCGACGTCAACACTGGCGGCTTTGTCGGTGGGCGCAATTTTGCCGACACCATCTTCAAGACCAACCTGGAAGCGGCGCACGCGATCGCCCGCCAGCTACGCCTGCGCAACCTGGGCGGCATCATCATCCTCGACTTTATCGACATGGACAACACCGAGCACCGTAACGCCGTGCTGTCCGAGTTAAAAAAGGCGCTGTCGCGCGACCGCACCAAGGTCTCGGTATCGAATTTTTCCGCGCTGGGCCTGGTGGAAATGACGCGCAAGCGCACGCGCGAATCGCTGGCCCACATCCTCTGCGAACCCTGCCCGGCCTGCAGCGGCAAAGGTCAGGTCAAAACCTCGCGCACCATCTGCTACGAAATCCTGCGCGAACTGCTGCGCGAAGCCAAGCAGTTCAACCCGCGCGAATTCCGCATCCTCGCCTCGCAGGAGGTGGTCGATTTATTCCTCGAAGAAGAATCGCAGCACCTGGCCATGCTGGGCGACTTCATCGGCAAGAAGATTTCGCTGCAGGTGGAGAATGCTTATCACCAGGAGCAGTACGACGTGATTTTGATGTAGGCTGCTGACTCACGGCACCCGGACTTTCATCGCCATAGAGCGCAGGCATGTATCACCTCGACCGCCATGAGCATGGCGCGGCTGATTCACGACGATTACGGGCAGCTCTCGCTACAGTTTTCCAAGTTTCCTAATGATAATCTGTAACGCCCCCTCATCACGCAGGGTATCAAGCGGCGCCGGGATTAAGCAGCGCTGAGGCAAGGCCTTGAATTGCCCGTTGTGGCGCTGACCAGATACTCCCATCATGCAATCGACGTTTACGCAACACGGCCCACCGTATTTAAGCAGAAGACAATCTTGTCCAAATCGTTGTGATACTGTTGATATCGCAATTACAACGAGAAGGAGACGCCATGTATCGCACCATGCACCACCCTCGCATTGCCCGCAGCATCTGCTTAGGTCTGAGCTGTCTGTTGTCCACCGCGGCGGCCCTGGCCGCCGATCCCCCACCCTCTGCCAACGCCCCTAAGCCCGCCATAGGCGACCACTGGACTTACCAGTACATCGACGCCTGGAAAGGCGTCAAGGGCAATGTCAGCGACCTCGAAGTGTCGGCCATCGATGAGGCCGGCGTGCACATCGACATCCGCCGCCAGGGTAAAACCGAGTTGATCGGCAAGCAGCGCTTCAGCCCGGACATGAATCCCATCGAACGCGGCAGCCTGCATTTTGCGCCCTCGTTTGCGCGCTACGCGTTCCCGCTCACGCCGGGCAAGGAATGGAGCAGCGAGGCGCTGGCCGATAACACCAAGCTCGGCAAGCAGTGGCGCTACGCCATCAAAGGCAAGGTGGTGGACTGGGAAAAAGTACGCGTGCCGGCCGGCGAATTCAACGCGCTCAAGGTGGTGATCGAGGCCGAGTACCGGGGCAAGGACAGCGGCCCCGCCAGCGGTAACGGCACGCTGGTGGAAACCGTCTGGTTCGCTCCCGAGATCAATAACTTCGTCAAACTCGATTACCGCGATACCGACTGGCAAGGCCGCAGCGCCAACCGCGACAGCTGGGAGCTGGTTTCCTATGGCCATAAGCCGGCCGTGCCCACGCCGCCGGTGGCGCCGGCAGCACCACCGGTAGCGCTGGCGCCGCGCTGATTCACTTGGAAATGCGCAGAATGGCCGACGCCAGCTTGGAGAAACACGGCGTCAGGTCGCTCTGCGTGGCGGCAAAGCAGTACACCCCTACCGGCTTGGCGGCGTTGAAGCAGCGCGCCGGTGCATCGGTCGAATTGGCCATGCACTTGAGGATATCCTCGCCCTTTTCACCATCCACACCAGTACCAGCCTTGAGGCTGTCGCCCAGGCCCAGCGTAAAGATGTACACGCCCTCGTCGCGCGACTTGGCGGCCATGGCTTCGACCAGGTTGCGGGCTGCGCGGTTGACGTTGGTGTAGGTAACTTCCTTGGTGACTTTGCGCGGCGATGCGGTCACGATCGGAAACTCGCGCAACGCCGCGTCGTTGGGGGTTTTCTGCGGATTGTGGCCGTTGTACCAGTCCGGCAGCGAGGCCGCCTTGGCCACCAGGTTGTAGTAGTTATAGCCGCGGTAATACACGGTGGGCGTGCAACCACCGCCGATATCGTCGTACTGCTGATCGAGCTTGAACAAACCGTAGGGGTCGCCCGAACCGTCATCGTCGGTGGCGATGGTACCGGCAGTGCTGCAGTCGCCGGGGTTATTCCAGTTCAGGTAAGTGCCGAAGGAATTCGGCGCCCCGTCCGAAAAGAACACGATCACGCGCAAATTGGAACGGTTCAGGTTAGCCGTGGGCACGCTGTTGATCTGCGCACGCGCTGTATACATCCCTTCCGGCGAAGCAGTCGATCCCTCGAACACGTATTTTTGTATGTCCGCAATCATGGCGTTGCGATCAAAGCCGCGAGCGGTCGGGCGGATCGGTTCGTCGACGATGGAACCGAAGGCAAAGCGCACCAGGCCCACGCGGTCAAGCACGGGATTGAACTGGTTCAGAAAAGTGATGGCCGAGGCACGCACCTGCGCGCCCTGCGGCTGCAAGGAGCCCGAGGTATCGAGCACCAGCACCATGTCGAGGTCCTTGCGCTTGGTTTCGGTGAGCACCGCCGGCGACAGCGGCCCCGATTTAAAGTCGCCAAACAGCGCCAGCGGCGTGGTGGCGGAAGCGCTGACGGTGATCGTCACTTCGCTGCCGGTAAAGGCCACGCCCACATCGCCGAGCGTGGCGGTGGACATCAGGTAGTTCGATGGATAGTTGGCCTCAAAGAAGCGCTGCGCGGCGGCCTTGGCGTTGGCCGTCTGTTCGCTCTGGTTGATGCCGTTGCTGACCGCGCGCGCGGCCGCCAGCGCGGCGGCGTCGGTGGCGGCGTTGAGCTTGGACTTGACCATGTAGCTCAGGCCGGCGCTGAAGGCCAGGCCGACAATCGCGAGCAAGGTAGTCAGTGAAATGGCGACCATCACCATCACGCCGCCGTGCTGCCGCCTGGTAGAAGAAATGCGCATCATCAGAACACCGTCATCGAATAAAAATCCGGGCCCATGTTCGGCGTGGCAAAGCTGCCGAAGCTGAAGGTGCTGAAGCCCATATTGAATTTATAGAAGGTCTCGACCGCGTAGATCACCTCCCCCTCGGCCAGCTTGCCTGCCAGTAGCGCCACCGATGGCGCGTTGGCGCCGGTCGGCACCACGCAGGTGCCGGCCACGCCGCTGGCCCAGTTGGAACAGCTCCATATCTTGCTGGCCGGCGCATAGCCGCTCACGCGAAAACCCTGATTGTTCTTGCTGTCGTCCCAGCGGTACTGCTCGAGCACCGTGGTCTTGCTGCCCGATCCCATCAGGCGGGTAATGTAGATCATGCCGCGCGCGTTCATGTCCAGCGGCGGCGCCGACGCCGCCACCTGGCCGATGATGGCCTGGCTGTTGTCAGACAATTGCAGGCGGCCGCGCGCTGCCAGGTTGGCGCCCTCGCGGCTGAGGTTAATCAGGATCATATTGGCCTGCAGGGCACGGGCGATATCGACCAGCGCCAGCATCAGCACGATCAGCACGGGCAGCAGCAGCGCAAACTCGACGGCGGCCAGGCCGGCGGCGCGCCGCTTTCTCCCTGCTGTAACAGGTCGGTCTGGCATGATCAGCCTCCGGGGAACGATTCGTTCATCATGGTGGTGGCCACGGTAAACTTGTACTGGCCGTTGGGGAACAGCGCCGCAACGATGGGCGTGGCGATCTTCCAGGTGCAGTCGATGCGCAGCACCACGATTTCGCCCGGCGAGCCAAACATATTCGCTGAATATGCGGTGGAACTTGCGTAGGTGGCGCCGTTGACGGAAATGACAGGATTGACGGAATCGTACATGCCCATCGAGTTATTTTTAATCTGCTGCACCACGGCCAGGTAACGCTGCTGGTTGGCGGTGGCGGGGTCCTTGTCGCTGCGGCCGGTAATGGCGTAACGCGCGCCTTCGCGGATGGCGAACTGCATCGTCAGCGTGGTGTAGAAGACAATGGAAAATTCGATAATGCCGATCAACAGCAAAAACGCCATTGGCGCGATGATCGCCATCTCCACCACGGCAGAGCCGCGCTGGCGGCGGCGCAGAAAAGTGCTAACTTTCATTTAATTTTGCCCGTATGTCTATTGTTGCAATTAAGCGCCAAAACATCTGGATTCGTCTCACGCGGCCATTTCAGTATATTTTGAAACCGGATACGATCAGTGCACGCGGTACAAAAAAACTTGCTTCAGGAGACTGAGTGACCGTTGACAGTTCCCACCTCGCGTCAAACACCCTGGCTAGTCCGGCGTCGGCATCGGCTTCGACTCCGGCCGGCGGCGATGTCATTGGCGCCTCCATGGTGTTCATCATGCGGGTGTTGCTGGCGGTGTCGGCCATCCTCACGCTGTTGATTGCCCCCGGCGACCTCAGCGGTCCTGGCGGCCCGGCCAGCAGCACGCTGGCGCTGATCATCTTCTGGGGCTACCTGCTCCATGCACTGACCCTGCTGGTGGCCGCCCGCCGTCGCCGCAATCCGTTCTGGCATGGCAAGGCCGTCTACTGGATCGACCTGTGCTGGTTTGCGCTGATGGTGTACTGCAGCGGCGGCGCCAACAGCTTTTTCTTCCCGTTCTTTTTTTTCGTCATCCTGACCTCGTCGTTCCAGTGGGGCTTTGACGAAGGCGCGCGCATTACCCTCGGTTCGGCGCTGGCGCTGCTGCTGGCCACCTGGCTGACCGACCAGCACATCAACCTCGGCCACATGCTGCTGCGCACCACCTTTGTGCTGGCGCTCGGCTACATGATCGCCTACTGGGGCGGCCTGGGATTGGCCCAGCAAAACCGCCTGCGCTTGTTGCGCGATGTCAGCAGTTTGGCGAATCCGCGCTTCGGCGTCGATCAAAGCATCGCCAAGATGTTGCAAAAAACCCGCAACTTTTATGGCGCCAGTAACGTTGTGCTGCTGATGCGCGGTGCGCAGGACGAATTGTGGCAGTTGCATTCGTCCGGCCCGGCAGACGGCAGCAGTTCGCTGGCGCGCCTGCCGACAGGCGCCGCTGCGCCGCTGCTGGCGTTCGGGCCCAACTTGCTGGTGCAATATGCGGCCGCCCTCCATGCGCGCCTCACGCGCACCATGGAAGCGCGCAGCCGCGTGGTCGGTACCGAGCAATGGCTGGCCGCCGATGGTGCGCAGTGCGAGCAACTGGCCGACCTGCTCGGTGCCTCGTCGTTCGTCAGCGCACCGCTGCCGCTGCGCAAGGGCGAAGGCCGCATCTTCGTGTTGTCCGATACGCACCGCTACAGCCGCGCCGACGCCGTGTTCTTAAAACAGCTGGCAGCGCAGGTCTTTCCCGTGATTGAGAACATCGTACTGCTCGACCGCCTGGCCTCCGACGCGGCCTTCCGCGAACGGCAAAAGATCGCGCGCGACTTGCATGACACGGCGATCCAGCCGTATATCGGGCTACGGCACGGCATCAGTGCGATTCGCCAGTCGCTCGATCAAGAACACGCGGTGGCGCGCGAGCTCGACAAGCTGCTCGACATGACCACCCAGGTCATCGGCGACATGCGCCAGTTTGCCCGCAGCGTGCGCCAGGGCGAAACGCAAACCCAGTCCGAGCTGCTGATCGCCATCCGCCGCCAGGCCGCGCAGGTCCAGCAGTTCTACGACTTGCATATCGTCGTTGAAGCGGCCGAGGGACTGGCCATCAGCGACCGCCTGGCGGCCGAGGTGTTCCAGATCGTCAATGAAGGCATGAGCAATATCCGCAAGCATACGCGCGCACGCCACGGCGTGATCACGCTGGGCAATGCCGACAGCCAGCTGCTGATCCGCATCGAAAACGACAACCCCGACGGCCTGCCGCCGCCCTTCACGCCAGGCTCGCTGGCCGAACGCACGGCCGCGCTGGGCGGCGCCCTGCGCGTTGAGCATACGGCGCAGGGCAAGACGGCCGTGTGTATCGCCATTCCGGTTTAAGCAAAGGAGCGCAGGCATGAACCCTACTCCCATTCGCATCATGCTGGTCGATGATCACAAGACCATGTTGTGGGGCCTGGAAAAGCTGCTGGAGGGCGCAGCGCCCGAAATGCAGGTGGTGGGTACCGCCCACAACAACGACAGCGCGCTGCGCGAAGGGGCGCGCCTGCGCCCCGACCTGGTGGTGCTCGATCTCGATCTGGAGGGGCGCAGCTCGATTGAAATTTTGCCACAGTTGCTGGAACAGAGCGGCGCCCGCGTGATGATCCTGAGCGGCAACCGCGAACTGGGGCTGCTGACCCAGGCGGTGAAGCTCGGTGCACGCGGCGTGGTCAGCAAGGAAGCCTCGGCCGAGGTGGTGCTGAACGCGATTCGCAGCGTGCATCGCGGCGACATGTGCCTGGAGCCGGCGCTGATGAACGCCCTGCTCGGTCAACTGTCCGCCCCTGCCGCCAAGGCCAATCCGGAAGCGGCGCGTATCGCCTCACTCACCCCGCGCGAACGCAAGATCGTCGCCGTGGTGGTGGAAGGCAACGGCGCCCCCAACAAGACGCTGGCGGCGCAGCTGTTCATTGCCGAACCCACGCTGCGCAACAACCTGACCACGATCTACCAGAAGCTGGGCGTGGCCAACCGGCTCGAGCTGTACGTGTATGCCACCAAACACGGCGTGACAAATGTACCGGAATAACGGGAGCTTTGTCTGCTGCGTTGTGTCCGGCGCCTGCGTAGAATGCTTCATATCGGCAGCACAAACACAGCGCCGCACAGTAACAGGCAGCACCGGCAAGACCTAAAACCTGAACCCCGTTTTAGTTGATTGGCACACCACCTAACCCAACTTTAACGAGGACTCATCATGAAAAACGCCATCGCCAACTTCATCAACGACGAAGCCGGTATCACCGCCATTGAATACGCCCTGATGGCCGCCGCCATCGCCGCAGCGATCACCGCCGGCCTGGCTGTTCTGGGACCAAAAATCACCGATTCGCTCAAGTACATCTCCGGCCTGATCAAGTCTGCCTGAGCACAATCCGAGAGTGCGCCATCATCGGCGCCACACTCTGCAAAAAAAATCCGGAACGGTGTACGCCGCGCCGGATTTTTTCTATACACTCGATTTGTCCGTTTCCGCAATGTAATGCATAAGGCGACTCATGACTTGGCTGCCCCTGGCCGTGCTCGGCATTCTGCTGGCACTCGCTGTCTGGAACGATTTGCGCACCCGCCGCATTCCCAATGCGCTGGTGTTTGGCGGCGCGGTGATTGGCTTGCTGCTCAATAGTTTCCTGCCGCCGGGCGATGGCCTTTTCATTCAACCATTTGGCGGTATCGGCTTTCTCGCGGCATTGGGCGGCCTGGCGCTGGGCCTTGCCCTATTGCTGCCCATGTATGCGCTGCGCGCGCTGGGCGCCGGCGACGTCAAGCTGATGGCCATGGTCGGCGCGTTTGTCGGGGCCTGGCCCGTGGCTGGCATTACGCTACTGACCCTGCTGGCCGGCGGCGTGCTGGCGCTGGGCGTGGCGCTGTTCAATGGCCGGCTCAAGGTCATGGTCGGCAACACCGTGCAGATGATCAAATACAGTCTGCTGCGCTCACTGGCCGGCGAACTGGCCAAGGTCGAGGCGCCGGCGGAAGCCAGCGGCCGGCTGCCGTATGGGGGGGCGATTGCCGCCGGCGCCCTGCCCTACCTGGTGGTGGGCGCGACCACCGGCCGCAGCCTTTTTTCCTGAGGCCACACGCCGATGCGCGCCAACATTGCCGGGGTTGCCGACCTTTCCGACGTTGCTGCAACTGCGCTTGCACCATCGCCACCATCAACGCCCGCAGCACCAGCAGCACTCTTGGCGCCTGCCGCACAACGGGCGCCGCGCAGCGTCGAGGAAACCGGCCTGCCATTTTTATTTCTGGTCGAACTGCTGGCCAAGGTGCTGTTCCAGCGCGGCCAGATGCGCCTGCCGGAACTGGCCAGCCACCTGAAGCTGAGCGTGAGCGTGATCACGCCGCTGGTCACCCACCTGCGCACGGAAAAGCTGTGCGAAGTCACGCGCAGCGGCCAGAGCGGCACCGACGCCGACCTGACTTACAACCTGACCGACACCGGCATCCAGCGCGCGCTCGGCTGCCTCAATCGTAATTCCTATGCCGGTCCGGCGCCCGTCACACTGTCCGCTTACGTGGCCCAGGTGGCCGAGCAGAGCGTGCGCCACCTGCATGTCACGCGCGCGCATGTGCAGGCCACCTTCCATGACGTGGTGGCCAGCGCCACCGTGCTCGATCAACTGGGTGCGGCGATGAACTCGGGTCGGGCGATTTTTATCTACGGCCTGGCCGGCAGCGGCAAGACCTATCTGGCCGAGCGCCTGTGCGGGCTGCTGCACGGCGCCATCGCCGTGCCCTATGCGATCATGATCGATGGCGAAGTGGTGCCGTTTTACGACCCCGTCCAGCACCGGCCGTTGCAGGAAAGCGACGCTAGCGATGAACCGCTCGACCTGCTCGACAAAACCCGCGCCCTCGATGCGCGCTGGGTGCGCAGCGTGCAAAGGCCGGCAGCACTGACCGGCGGCGAACTGACGCTGGAGATGCTGGACCTGCGTTTCGACGCCAACACCCGCTTGTATCAAGCGCCTCCTCATCTGAAAGCCAATAACGGCATTTTCATCATCGACGATCTGGGCCGGCAGCGCTGCTCGCCGCTGGAACTGATGAACCGCTGGATCGTGCCGATGGACCGTGGCGTCGACTATTTATCGTTGCATACAGGACTGGTTTTTGAAGTGCCTTTTGATGTGGTCGTGGTATTCTCGTCCAACTTCCTGCCGGAACGTTTATCGGATGGCGCCTTTCTCCGCCGGCTGGGATACAAGATTGAAGTACCGCCGCAAACAGAAGCGGAGTACGAGCAGTTGTTCCGGCAGGCTTGTGCGCAATATGGCATGGCGTTCGACGCCGCCGCGTTCCAGTACCTGCTGCGTGAACACCACGCAAAGGAAGCCACGCCATTACTGGCCTGCTACCCGCGCGACCTGATACGCCAAGTGCGCGACCTGGCCCGCTACGAAAGCACACCGCCGCGCCTCGATCAGCGCTCGCTCGACTGGGCCTGGACCAATTATTTTGCCGGCGCCGGCAGCCGCCGCGTGGCGGCCGAGCAGCACAGAAAAGAGCGCGAACGGCGCGAGCATGTAATCTCGGACAACCCTGAAAGACCAGTATGAGAAATACGCGGGCTTTAACCATGGTGGGCGTGGCACTGTTCCTGGCGCTGGCGGCGGTGGTGGTGGCGGCGCAATGGGTCGCCGGCCAGTCGGCCAGCAACAGCAACAAGGTGGCCGTGGCGCTGCTCGATGTCAGCATGGGCGCGCGCGTCACGCCGGAACTGGTCAACATGATCGACTGGCCCGCCAACGCCATGCCGCCCGGCGCCATCAGCGATCCCAAGGCGCTCGAAGGGCGTATCACGCGCAGCAATATCCAGCGCGGCGAACCGATTTTGGAAAGCAAGCTGGCGCCGCCTGGCACCACCGGCGGCCTGTCGGCCGTGGTCGCGCAAGGCAAGCGTGCCATGACCGTGCGCGTCAACGACGTGGTGGGCGTGGCCGGCTTTGCCCTGCCCGGCAATTTCGTCGATATCCTGGTCAACACCCAGAGCGACAGCGGCGGCGACCACCTGGTGCGCGAACAGCCTATCTCGAAAATTGTACTGGAACGCATACTGGTGCTGGCGATTGCCCAGGAATCGAACCGCGACGACACCAAGCCCAAGGTGGTCAACGCCGTCACGCTCGAACTCACGCCCGACCAGGTGGAAAAGCTCGACCTGGCGCGCAGCGTCGGTACGCTGTCGCTGGTGCTGCGCAACCAGATCGATCCACAGGAAGCCAATACCGAAGGCGCCACCAAGGGCACGCTGTTTGGCGACCTCAAATTGCCAGCGCCGGTGCGCACGGAAGCCGAACCGCTGCGCAGCACGCCGCCGCCGGCTGCGGCACTGGCGCCACCAGCGCCCAAGGTCGAACACCATGGCCCCAAGGTGGAAGTGATCAAGGGGCTGGAACGCAGTACGCAACAGTTTTAAAACCAGGTAGCAATCAGCTTTACAGCATTCGCACAATTCGCCGACAACCGGAGAGAATGACTTGACGACTGTATCGATTCAAAGCGCGCGCCTTCCTGTACGCCTACTGCACGGCGCCGGCCTGGCGCTGCTGGCCTGTGCCATCGCCTCGCCGCTGGCGAGCGCGCAAGTAGCTGGCAAGCCCAAAGCCACAGCCGCCGCCGCAGCCGGCACGCCCAATCCCAAGGCCGGCACGCTGGAACTGGCCCGGCAGATCAACCTGTCCGAGGGCAAATCGACGCTGATGCACCTGCCGTTTGATGCCGCCCGCATTGCCGTGGGCGATGCCAAGGTGGCCGACGTCATCCTGATCAATCCCAGCGAAATCTACATGCTCGGCAAGGCCAGCGGCATGACCAACCTGATCGTCTGGAACCGCGCCAACCAGGCCAGCGTGATCGACATCACGGTCGGTCTCGATACGGCCGGGCTGCGCCAGCAGTTCGATCAACTCTTCCCGACCGAACGCGATATCCGCATGACGATGTCGGGCAATGCACTGATTTTATCGGGCACGGTGGCCGACTCGGTACGCGCCGCCAATATCGTCGCCATCGCCAGCGCCTACCTGCAGCGCAACCGCAGCGGCCAGCAGGCAGCGGCGGCGCCCGCCGCGCCAGCAGCAAACGGCGCCGACACCAGCGGTGCCGGGGGCGCGGCGCTCAGCGGCGCTGCCGCCGGCGCAGCGTTCCAGGCGGCGTTTGACCCGATGGCCGGCATGAGCGGCCAAAACAGCGGCGCCCGCGTGATCAATATGCTCAGCGTGGCGGCGCCGCAGCAGGTGATGCTGGAAGTGAAAATCGCTGAAGTCTCCAAGACTCTGGTCGATCAGCTGGGCGCCAGCATTGGTCTGGCCGGCAACCGTGGCAGCTGGACCTACACCATGCTGTCCAACCTGTTGACGGGGAACCCGAGCAAGCTCGATGCCTTCAACGGCAAGAACGGCAACTTCCTCACGCTCGATGCGCAAAAGAGCGACGGCCTGGTAAAGATATTGGCCGAGCCGACCGTGATGGCGATCAGCGGTCAGGAAGCGAGTTTTCTGGCGGGCGGCAAAATCTTCATTCCCGTTTCGCAGGACAGCACCAGCGGCGTGCCGCGTGTAACGCTGGAAGAAAAAGAGTTTGGCATTGCGGTGCGGTTTACCCCGACCGTGCTGGAAAACGGCCGCATCAACCTCAAGGTGGCGCCCGAAGTCTCGGAGCTGAACCGCGAGGGTATCGGCGTGTCGGCCACCGGCACCAACACCACGGCGGTGCTGCCAGCGTTTACCACGCGCCGCGCCAGCACCACCGTACAGCTCTACGATGGCCAGAGCTTTGCCATCGGCGGCCTGCTCAAGAATAACGTCACCACCAATATCAAGGCCTTCCCCGGGCTTGGTGAAATTCCCATCCTCGGTGTGCTGTTCCGCAGCAGCGACTTCCAGACCGACCGCACCGAGCTGGTATTCATCGTCACGCCGCACCTGGCGCGGCCGCTGCCACCTGAACAAAAACTGCCGACCGACGATTACGTGCCGCCGAGCCGTTCCGAGTTCTTCCTGCAAGGGAAGCTTGAAGGATCGGCACCACCTGCCCCGGCGCCGGCGCCTGCCACCGCGCCGACGCCGGCAGCAACATCACCGCGCCAGTAACCGGAGCCGCCATGCCGACCACCACGTTCTTTGCACGCATATTCACCCTGGCCACCATGGCTGCCTTGGCTGCCCTGCTGGGCGGCTGCGCCAACAGTCCGCGCCTGGACCGCCACTTTGGCGACAGCCTGCGCCTGACCAGGGCGCAGCAAACGCTCAATCCCGCGGCGAGGCTGAACAACGCGCCCGTCAACGGTCTCGATGGCCCGGCCGCCCGCAGCGCCTACGACAGCTATCAGCGCTCGTTTGCCACGCCCGAGCAGCCCAGCGGCGGCTTTACCATCGGCTCCGGTGGCGTGACCTCGCGCTGACGCACATTTACGAACGAACAGGAACAGGGACCGCCTTGAAAATCGTAGTCATCTCCCGCGACGAACGCCACCTGGCCGAAGTGATGCGCATGCTGCGCGCGCGTGCGCCTGGCGACGAAATCAACCACCTGGCCGGCGGCGCCATCCGCCTGAGCGCGCTGTCCGACGACCAGATGCCGGACGTGATGATCATCGACCGGCCGCTGGCCGACGAAGGCGACCTGGAACAGCTGGAACGCTTTTCGTCCCAGAATCCGGGCATCGCCTGCGTGGCGCTGAGCGAACAGCAGGAGCCGCAGTTCCTGCTGCGCGCCATGCGCGCCGGCCTGCGCGACGTGCTGCCCTACCCGGTCAGCAGCGCCACGCTGTTCCCGACCATCGAGCGCATCGGCGAAAAGCTCGAACGGCGCGGCCAGGCCAACGGCAAGGTGCTGGCTTTTATTTCCTGCAAGGGCGGCAGCGGCGCCACCTTCATCGCCACCAACCTCGGTTACGCGCTGGCCGCCAGCGGCAAGCAAAAGGTGGCGCTGATCGACATGAACCTGCAATTCGGCGACGCTTCGCTGTTCGTCTCCGACCACAAACCGCTGGCCACGCTGAGCGACGTGGCCCAGCAGATTCACCGGCTCGACCCATCCTTTCTCGCTTCAAGCATGCTGAGTATTACGCCCAACTTCGGCGTGCTGGCGGCGCCCTCCGATCCGGCCCATGCCAACGACGTCAAGCCCGATCACGTCGATGCCATCCTCAAGCTGGCGCGGCGCCATTACGATTTCATTTTGCTCGACGTCGGCCGCAGCCTCGATGCCGTCAGCATCCGTGCACTCGACCATGCCGACCACATCTACCCCGTGCTGCAAACCACGCTGCCATATATCCGCGACGGCAAGCGCCTGCTCAATGTGTTCCGTTCGCTCGAATACGGCAAGGACAAGGTGCACCTGCTGGTCAACCGCCATGACAAGGGCGGCGAAATCCGCCTGAAAGACCTGGAGGCGGCGTTCGACAGCGAAATCGGCATCACCATCCCCAACCACTACGATGCGGCGGCGGCGTCGGTCAACCAGGGCGTGCCGGTGCTCAAGCTGTCGCCGGCCAGTCCCTTGAGCGCCGGGCTGGCCGAATTTGCCCGCAAGCTGACCGGCGAAGCGGCGCCCGAGCAGCACAGTGGTGGATTTTTCGGGCGGCTGATGTCGCGCAAGAGCTGACAGGAGTAAGTGATGAATAACCCGATCTCCCTGCGCGAACGGTTAGAGAGCGGCGAAGCGCGCGGCTCGGGCCAGCGCGCCCACGGCGGCATCGACAACCGCGCCTATCAGAAGCTCAAGCAGCGCCTGCATGCGCAACTGCTCGACCGCGTCGACCTGGAAGGCATGCAGCGCCTGACGCAGGACCAGATCCGCGTCGAGCTGCGCAACCTGGTCGAGCGGCTGCTGGAAGAAGACGCGGTGGTGATCAACGATGCCGAACGCAAAACCCTCACGCGCGACATCCAGAACGAGATGCTCGGCTTCGGTCCGCTGGAACCGCTGCTGGAAGACCCGACCGTGTCGGACATTCTGGTCAACACCCACCGGCAGATTTACGTCGAGCGGCGCGGCAAGCTGGAGCTGACGGATGTGACCTTCAGCGACGACGCCCACCTGATGAAGATCATCGACAAGATCGTCTCGCGCGTGGGCCGCCGCATCGATGAATCGAGCCCCATGGTCGATGCGCGCCTGCCCGACGGTTCGCGCGTCAACGCCATCATTCCGCCGCTGGCCATCGATGGCCCGATCATGTCGATCCGGCGCTTTTCCGCCGACCCGCTGCGCCTGGCCGACCTGGTGGCCTACGGCAGCATGACGGCCGACATGGCCGAGGTTTTGCAGGGCCTGGGCAAGGCCAAGGTCAATATTCTGATCTCGGGCGGCACCGGTTCCGGCAAGACCACCATGCTCAACGTGATCTCGGGCTTTATCGGCCAGACCGAGCGCGTGGTCACGGTGGAAGACGCCGCCGAGCTGCAGCTGCAGCAGCCGCACGTGGTGCGGCTGGAAACGCGGCCGCCGAATATCGAGGGCAAGGGCGAAGTCACGCAGCGCGCGCTGGTGCGCAATGCGCTGCGCATGCGCCCCGACCGCATCATCCTCGGTGAGGTGCGCGGCGCCGAGGCGCTCGACATGCTGGGCGCCATGAACACCGGCCACGAAGGCTCGATGGCGACCATCCACGCCAACACCCCGCGCGATGCGCTGACGCGGCTGGAAAACATGATCAGCATGGCCGCCGCCAACCTGCCCACCAAGGCCATGCGCCAGCAGATCAGTTCCGCCGTCGGCGTGGTGGTGCAGGTGTCGCGCATGACCGACGGCAAGCGCAAGGTGATGTCGATCCAGGAAGTGACGGGCATGGAGGGCGAGATCATCACCATGCAGGAAATCTTCAGCTTCAAGCAGACCGGCCTGGCCGACGACGGCGCCGTGATCGGCCACCATACGGCGTCCGGGATCCGCCCGCGCTTCATCGAGCGGCTGCGCAATTTCGGCGTCAACGTCACCGCCACCGTGTTCGACCCTGCCCAGCGCTGACACCATGGACCTGCGCCTGCTCCTGTTTATCGTCCTGCTGTTCTGCGCCGTGGCGCTGGGCGTGTGGGGCATCTACACCGGCTGGAACACTGCGCGCGGCCCCGAGGCCGAGCGGGTGGCGCGGCGCCTGCGCAACGCCATCGGCGACGACGGCGCCGAACTGGCAGTGTCGATCATCACCAAGGAACGCACGCTGGCGCAGGACGCGTCGGTGCAGCGCCTGCTCGAACGCATACCCGGCATTACCGCACTGGACCGGCTGCTGCTGCAGACCGGCCGCGCCATGAGCACGGCCCAGCTGTGCGCGCTGATGGCCGGCCTGTTCCTGATCGGCTTTATCATCGGCAGCTCGCTGCAGCTGCCATGGTTCGGACGCCTGATCATCGGCGCACTGTGTGCAAGCTTGCCGGTGCTGGAAGCCATGCGCGCCAAGCGCAAGCGCATCACCCGCATCGAATCGCTGCTGCCCGATGCCCTCGACATGATGGGCCGCGCCATGCGCGCCGGCCACGCATTTCCGACTGCGCTGAAGATGGCCGGCGAGGAGATTCCCGATCCGCTCGGCAGCGAGTTCCGCGCCGTGTTTGATGAAGTCAACTTCGGCGTGTCGATGCCGGATGCGCTGATGAACCTGGCCCTGCGCGTGCCCAGCACCGACCTGCGCTACTTCGTGATCGCCGTGCTGATCCAGCGCGAGACCGGCGGCAACCTCACCGATCTGCTGTCGTCGATCAGCGCCATCATCCGCGACCGTCTGAAGCTGCTGGGCCAGGTCAAGGTGATGTCGGCCGAGGGCCGCATGTCGGCCTGGGTGCTGGGCCTGATGCCGTTTGCCGTGGGCGGGCTGGTGTCGGTGGTCAATCCCGGTTCGCTGGAAATCCTGTTCACCGATCCGGGCGGACGCAAGATGCTGGGCGTGGCCGCCACGCTGATGGTGGTGGGCATGTTCGCGATCCGCCGCATTACCCATATCCGCATATGAACGGGGCCAGGCGACCATCATGACGATTTTCCAGATCATGTTTTTGCTGGTGGTGTTCCTCGCCGTGTTTGCCGGCGCGGTGCTGGCGATCCGTCTGTTTTCGGCCAATCCGATCAAGGACCGGCTGGAAGCGATGGCGGAGCACAGCCAGGTGGAACGCGGACGTAGTGGTCGTGGCCGCTGGCTCGACACCATCGTCAACCTGGCGTCGCCGCTGGCGAAATTGTCAGTGCCGACCGAAGGCTGGGAAAGCTCGCCGGTGCGCCTGCGTTTCATCAATGCCGGCTGGCGCACGCCCTCCACGCCCGGCTTGTTCTATGCCGGCAAAACCGGGCTGGCGCTGCTGCTGCCGCTGATCCTGTTTTTGTACCTGAGCAGCCGCGCGGTCGGCCCCAGCGGCAGCGTGGAAGTATTGTGGCTGGTGCTGGCGGGCGGCCTTGGCTACTACCTGCCCAACCTGGTGCTCAACCACGTCGTCAAAACCCGCCAGCGCGACATCTTTGAGAGTTTTCCCGATGCGCTAGACCTGATGACCGTGTGCGTGGAAGCGGGTCTGGCGATGGACGCGGCGCTGGCGCGCGTGGCCAACGAGATCGGTCTGAAAAGCGTGGTGCTGGCCGAGGAAATGCAGCTGGTCACACTCGAGCTGCGCGCCGGCAGCGCCAAGGAAAAAGCGCTGCGCAACCTGGCGCTGCGCACCGGCGTGGAAGATGTCGATGCGCTGGTGACGATGCTGATCCAGGCCGACCGCTTCGGCACCAGCATCGCCGACTCGCTGCGCGTGCAATCCGAGCAGCTGCGCACCAAGCGCCGCCAGCGCGCCGAGGAACACGCCGCCAAGATTTCCCTCAAGCTGCTGTTCCCGCTGATTTTCTTTATTTTCCCCAGCCTGCTGGTGGTGCTGCTCGGCCCTGCCATTTTGAACCTGATGCACAACCTGCTGCCTTCGATGGCGGGCACCAATTAGGGAGTACGTATGTCTGCAATCCGGTCCTGGTCCGCTTCATTGTTCGGCAAGCTGCAACTGGCCGCGCTGATTGTATTGCTGGCGCTGCTGGCGGCCTGCGGCGGCGGTGGCGATAGCAGCAACGGCAGCAGTTGCGTCACCATCGACCCCAGCCGCCCCGCCAACCTGCCCGGCTGCCCCACCGGCAACGTCGGCCAGGCGACTGTCACGCTGGCGCTGACCGACGCCAACGGCGCCGCCATCACCAGCGTGACCGCCGAGCGCAGCGCAGTGCTCAGCGCCACCGTGAAAAATGCCGCCGGCGCCGCCGTGGCCAATGCACTGGTGGCCTTCAGCAGCAGCGACCGCACGGCGCAGTTCACACCCGCCAGCGGCAACGCCGTCAGCGACGCCAACGGCAAGGCCAGCATCACCCTGGGCGCCGGCACGGTGGCAGGCGCTTACAGCGCGGCCGCCAGCACCACGGTGGCCGGCGCCACCGTCACCAGCACGCTGAACTACAACGTCGGCCTGCCGCAGCTGACGCTGAGCACACCGCTGCTGTCGCCCTCCACGCTGGCGGCTGGCGGCACCGCCAGCGTATCGGCCACGGTACTCAACGCCGGCGCGCCGTATGCGCCGGTACAGACGGTCAGCTTCAGCTCCCCGTGCGCCGCCAGCGGCAAAGCGCGCTTTGGCGCACCGGTGGCCACCGTCAACGGCGTGGCGACCACCTCGTACACCGACCTTGGCTGCGGCAGCGTCGATGCCGTTACCGCCAGCATCACGGTCAATGGCGCGACGATTAGCAGCAGCGCCAACCTGACCGTGCAACAGGCCAGCGCCGGCCAGCTGGTGTTTGTCTCGGCGCTGCCGCAAAATATCGCGCTCAAGGGCACGGGCGGCGCCGGTCGCCAGGAAAGCGCCGTCGTCACCTTCCGCGTGCTCGATGCCGCCGGC
The DNA here is from genome assembly GCA_040508275.1 of Duganella sp. Taxonomy (GTDB): domain Bacteria; phylum Pseudomonadota; class Gammaproteobacteria; order Burkholderiales; family Burkholderiaceae_D; genus Rugamonas. The sequence goes on along the minus strand of JBEVNE010000162.1, from coordinate 9,839 downwards.
ACCCCGGTCAGCGGCCAGCAGGTCAATTTTGCGCTCAACACCAGCGCCGGCGGCCTCACGCTCAATCCTGCCACGGCCACCACCGGCACCGGCGGCCTGGTGAGCACCACGGTGGCCTCGGGCACCGTCAACACGCCGGTGCGCGTCAGCGCCACGCTGGCAGGCAGCGCGCTCAGCACCCTGTCCGACCAGCTCGTGGTATCGACCGGCGTGCCCGAGCAAAATGGTTTTTCGCTGGGCGCGGTGATGCGCAATATCGAAGGCGGTCAGTTCAACGGCTGCCCTGCTCCCAACGGCACGGTGATTACCGCGCGCCTGGCCGACCATTTCCGCAACCCGGCGCCCGACGGCACGGCGGTCAGCTTTACGGCCGAAGGCGGCTCTATCGATGCATCGTGCCTGACCGGGCTGACCTCCACCACGCTGACCGACGGCACCGTGATCACGCAAAAAGGCACGCCCGGCGAATGCACGGTGCGCTTCTGCGCCGGCAACCCGCGCCCTGCTGATGGTCGCGTGACGATTTTGGCTTACGCGCTCGGCGAGGAAAGCTTTGTCGATACCAACGGCAATAACCGCTACGACGCCAGCGAAACATTCACCGACCTGGGCGATCCGTTCCGTAACGACCGCGCCGTTACCGACGCCAATGCCGCCGGCATCGACGATGTTTACACCAGCGGCAATGCGGCGCGGGCGGCGGGCGAGCCGTATATCGATACCAATGGCAACGGCAGCTGGAACGCCGCCGGCAACGGCATCTACAACGGCGTGCTGCGCGCGCCCGATGCCATTGCCATCAGCAGCAGCGATACCGTGCATATTCGCCAGGCCATGGTGCTGGTGCTGTCGAACAGCACGGCGAATATTTCGCTGCTCGATCAGGCAGTCGGCGGCGCCCCCACCATCGGCACGCTGGCGCTGAGCCAGTGCAGCAACACCAGCACCTTCGTCAACCAGTCGCGCAGTTTCAGCTTCGCCATCCGCGACAGCAACCCGACCGTGTTTGCCAGCAACCGGCGCTCGGCCCATGCCGGCGACGCCGCCTGGCTGTTCGACCGGCCCGGCAACCTGCTGCCGGCCGGCACCACGATCCGCTTCAGCACTTCGAACGGGCGCCTGCTCTCTAGCGACGTGTTCACCGTGCAGAACGGCATCGGGCCCGATTCGAGTAACTGGGTCTATACGGTGCAGCTGGTCAGCGACGCCAGCCAGGATGTGGCGCTCAACTGCACCAACACCATCAGCAGCGGCGCGCTGACGATTACCGTCACCACCCCGAGCGGGGTGGTGACCACGGCCAGCTATCCGGTTACCGATTAGGAGGGGAAGTGCCGGCAGGACGGGCGTTCAGGCACATGCCCATCAGTATGAACAGCATCAGCACATAGAACATGGTGCTGCGCACCGAGTAGAAAATCACTTCGGTCAGGCCGAAGCTGAAGTAGCTGAGCACCAGCAGCATGCCGGCCATGGCCGGTGCTGCTGCGCGCGGGTGGCGCATCTGGCGCAGGAAAAACAGGAAAGGCGCCAGCAGTGTGCTGAGCCAGACCAGCAGGCCCACGGCGCCGCCGTAGACCAGCACCTGCAACATATCGTTGTGGAAGTGCTCGATTTCCAGCACAAAGGGCTGGACCACGCCGTCGGCTACCAGTTGTTCGAGTTCGGCGCGGGCGCCGGCCTGGCTGGTGCCAAGCAGCGGGTGGCGTTCGATCAGCGAGGCGGCGCCGCGCCACAGTTCCAGCCGGACGCCGATGTTGGTGTAGGCATCGCCACCATTCATGTACTGGCGAACATCGCTGATGCCCTGGTCCACGCGCTCGCGGGCCCCGGTCTGGGGAATGAAGTAGGTGGCGACCAATAAAGCCAGGCCCAGCAGGGCTATGCCCTTGCGCAAGCGGCCGCGCAGGATATGGCCATGGCGCAGGAATAGCAGCAGGCACAGCACCACCGCGATCCAGCCACCGCGGGTGCCGGTGGCGATCGAGCCGAACAGGCCAGCCAGCGCGCCCAGGCCGGGCCAGATCGCACTGCGGCCAGAAAAATCCAGCATGCCAGCCAGGCAGAGCAAGCCCATGCATAAAATGATGTCGCCGAAGGTGATGGAATTGATCAGCCCCCCAGGGCGATCCACGCCCAGGCCCCAGCGTTGGTAGGCAATGAATACGGCGCCGGCGATGCAGCCGGCGATCAGGCCCCACCAGAGCGCCTTGCGGTTGGGATGGCAGGCTACCACGGCCACCATGGCGGAAGCGGCAAACAGCATGCGCGCCGGTTTTTCCAGGTCGCGCAGGCGACCGTCGGCGCTCAGCACCGCATCGAGTATCGCCAGCAACAGCAACGCCGCAAACGCTATCAATACCCCGCGTATCTCGGTAAGATGCAAAGACAGGCTGGGCAATGCCTTGCGCCAGCACATGATCGCCATGGCCAAAAAGGCAAAACTGCAAATGCCCACACTGGCGTTGGTGATGAGCACAAGACAGGGTAAAAGGAAGATCAGGCTGTGGATAAGGACAGTGCCGGGCTTATACTGATTTAAGGTATTATTCATTCATTACACTTTATATTTCGCCGCAGCAACTGTAAATGTCTTCTATTTCTGTCATTATCACGACTTACAACCGGCCTGATGCGCTTACAGCCGTAGTCGATGCATTGTTCGCGCAGGACGACCTTGCCTTCGAAATCATTATCGCTGATGACGGCTCCGGCCACAACACGGTAGACGCCGTAACAGCGCTGCAAGCGCGCGCTGCCGTGCCTTTGCACCATGTCTGGCAGGAAGACAATGGCTTCCGCGCAGCACGTGCGCGCAATCTGGGCATCCTCAAGGCCAGTGGCGACTACATCATTTTTCTCGACGGCGATTGCGTGCCCCAGCGCGATTTCATCCGCCAGCACCGGCGCCTGGCGCAACCCGGCTACCTGGTGCAGGGCAGCCGCATCCTGCTCAGTGAGCAGGCCACCAGGCAGGTGTTGCACGAGCGCCTAGACCTGCAGCGCCTGGGAACGGCCGACAAGCTGGCCTGGCGCCGCCGCGGCGCCCTCAACAAGGTGTTGCCGCTGCTGCTGACGCTGCCGGACCTGGGGCGCACCAGCAAGCGCTTTACCTGGCGCCGCATCAAGAGCTGCAACCTGGCGGTCTGGCGCGCCGACCTCGCACTGGTCAACGGTTTCGATGAAAGCTTTACCGGCTGGGGCCACGAAGACGCCGACCTGGTGCTGCGCCTGTTTAACGCCGGCGTAATGCGCAAGGATGGCGCCTATGCCACCGAAGTGCTGCACCTGTGGCACCGCGAAGCCGTACGCGACCAGGAGAGCAGCAACCTGGCGCTGGTCCGTGGCCGCCAGGCCGACAAGACCGTGCGCGCCGTCCGGGGGCTGGCAGCATGAGCGCAGCGCTGCGCCTGAGCATAGTCGTACCCGCTTACAACGTCCAGGAACTGATTGCCGACACGCTGGCCAGCATCCTGCCGCAAATGCGCGACGGCCACGAACTGGTGCTGATCGACGACGGCTCCAGCGACGCCACGCTGGAGCGTGCGCGCGCCGCCTGCGCCGCCTGGCCGCAGTGCACGGTGCGCATACTGGTGCAGGCCAACGCCGGCGTCGCCGACGCCCGCAACCGAGGTGTGGCGCAGGCGCGCGGCGACTACATTGTGTTTGTCGATAGCGACGACCTGCTGCAGCCGGGTGCGCTGCAAGGCATCGACGACGCCATCACCGGCACAGTACCAGCACCGGACGTGATCGCCACCGATTTCTGCATCTGGTACCCTGACCGCACTACCGAGGCGCTGGAATTCCATCACCTGAGCTATCCCCAGCGCCGCCTGGTGCAGGGCCAGGAGGCGATCCTGGCGCCCTATTTCGCCGACCGCCACATGTATTTATGGTGCAAGATCATCCGGCGCGATATTTATCTCGGGCTGGGGCTGCCGCTGTTCCCGTCAGGGCGCCTGTTCGAAGACATGGCGATCGTGCCGCGCCTGCTGGCAGCCTGCCGCACGCTGGTCTATGTACCGCTGGTGCTGCTGCATTACCGCCAGCGCCCGGCCAGCATCACGCGCGCGATCACGCCGCAATGGTGCACCGACTTCGTGCTGGCGCTCGATTCGGCCAGGCCGCATCTGGCGCAGGCCGGCGTCAGCGAGACCGTGCGTGCCCAGTTCGACATTGCTGCCTGCCACTTTTATCTGTGCGCGGTCAAATCTTCGTTCCGTCTGACTTCGGCGGCACAGCCGGATCAGGTGCGCGCCGAGATCAAGGCGATTTTCCTGCGCAGCCTGTTCGGGCCAGTGGAGCAGGCGCTGCGCCACATGGAACAGGGCACCCTGCTGTCCGCCAACCGGCACGGCGACAAGCGCTGCGCGCGCCAGGTACGCCAGGCGCTCGGCGACAACCGGCTGTTTCACCTGCGCCAGACCATCAACCGCGCCTGCAAAGCCTGAGGCCCGCGCTGCCGCCGCGTGACCGATTTTGAACCATACAGCTCCGACCAAGATGTCCACTGCCCCGACGATCAGCATCATCATCCCCGCCTACAACGCCGCCGGTTTTATCGAAGAATGCCTGCAACACATCGTGCCGCAGATGGGCCCCGGCCACGAGGTGATCGTCATCGACGACGGCTCGCGCGACGATACCGCCGCCCGCGTGCAGGCCGTGGCCGCCGCCGCGCCGCACTGCGCGCTACACCTGGTGCAGCAGGCCAACCAGGGGCTGGCCGAAGTGCGCAACGTCGGCCTGCGCCATGCGCGCGGCGACTATATCCTGTTCATCGACTGCGACGACCTGCTGCAAGCTGGCATGCTGGCGCGGCTGGATGCCGTCATCGACAGCCACCGCCCGGACGCGATTGCGGTGGACTTCCGCATGTGGCAGCCCGACCGGCCGCACAAGGACCGCGACGTGCACATGAGCTATCCCAAGGACACGCTGATCGATGACCAGGACCTGATTCTGGAGCGCTTTTTCATTGACCGCCACCTGTATGCGTGGGCGCGCATTATCCGGCGCGACATCTACGCCAGCTTCCCGCCGCCGCTGTATCCGACCGGCCGCCTGTTCGAGGACGTGGCCGTCACGCCGCGCCTGCTGGCGCGCTGCCGCACGCTGTATTACCTGCCGCAGGTGCTGCTGGCCTATCGCCAGCACCCGGTCAGCATCACGCGCGTGATCACGCCGCAATGGTGTATCGATTTTGTCTCGGCGCTGGCGCTGGTCAAGCCCGAGTTCGAGCGCGCCGGGGTAAGTGCGGCGGTGCGCCGCCGCTTCGATGAAACCGCCTGCCACTTTTATATCGGCCTGGTGAAAAATTCCTACCAGTTACCGGCAGCGCTCGGCAAGACCGTGCGCCAGCAGGTCAAAGGCATTTTCCTGGGCAGCCTGTTCGATCCGCCGCAGCAGGTATTGGACGGCATGCGCGCCAACAAGCGCAGCCAACGCGACCGGCGCACCGCGCGCCAGGTACAACGCGCGCTGTGCGACAGCTGGCTGTTCAATCTCGAGCAAAGCGCGGTGCGCAAGCTCAAGCTGTGGCAGCGCATGCGCCGCACGCGCGCCAGCCAGGCCTGACCTCATCGTGTCAGGGGGGCTTCAACCTTGGTTTTCCAGCATGCTGATGCGCACCAGGTCGGCAACGTTATCCACACCGAGCTTGCTCATCAGCCGCGCCTTGTGCACTTCCACCGTGCGCACGCTGATGCCGAGCGCAGGGCCGATGTCGCGGTTATGCCGGCCCATCACTACCAGCTGCATCACCTCGCGTTCGCGCGGCGTCAGCTCGCTTAGCAGCGTGGCCTGCTCGCTGCGGCGCTGCTCGGCGTTGTGCTCGGAGCTGGCCAGCGACAGCGCTTCATCAATCGCTGCGATCAGCTTGACATCGTCGAACGGTTTTTCCAGAAAATCGACGGCATCGGCCTTGAAGGCGGCGCGCGCCGTGCCGACGTCGCCGTGGCCGCTCATGATGATGAAGGGGATGCGGCAGCCTTGTGCCGCCAGTTCCTGCTGCAAGGCCAGGCCGTCCATGCCCGACATGCGGATATCGAGCAGCAGGCAGCCGCGCCAGTCGGCTTGCCAGGCATGCAGGAACGCTTCGCCGCTGGAGAAGACGGCGGTACGGTAGCCGCGCACACCCAGCAGCAAGCCCAGCGCGTCGCGCACCGACGGGTCGTCATCGACGATATACACGGTCAGGTTGTGCGCGCCGTGGTCCGGCGCGCGCGTTTTATGCTCCAACATGATGCTCTTGCTCCCCGGCGCGTGCCAGCGGCAGCGCCATGTTAAAAATACCCTTGTCTCCAACTTCGGCCCAGAGTGCACCGCCGTGGGCCTCCATGATGGCCCGGCTCAGCACCAGGCCCAATCCCAATCCGCTCGCCTTGGACGACACGAACGGCTCGAACAGCCGCGCCGCCAGCGCCTGCGACACGCCCTTGCCACTGTCTTCAATGGTCAGGTGCAGGCTGGCGCGCTGCTCGCGCGTGGCCGCCACTGCGTGCGCGCCAATGGTGATGCGGCGCGTGCCTGGTGGCTGCTCCTGCACCGCCTCCAGCGCATTGGCCAGCAGATTGCGCAGCACCAGCTCGATCTGCAGCCGGTCCACCAGCAGCGGCAGCGCCGGTATCTCGGCCACCGTCAGCTGCACCTGCTGCTCGCGCATCTGCGCCAGAAACTGCTGGCTCACGCCCGCCACCAGGTGGCGCGCATCGATCGTTTCGAGCTTCATGGCGCCGGTGCGGAAAAAATCGCGCAGGCGCCGCACCACCTCGGCCGCCCGGCCCGACTCGGCGATCATGCGCTGTACCACGCTTTTCAGCATTTCGCCGCTCTCGCCACGTTCGAGCAAAAATTCGCAGGCTTTACCATAGGTGCCGAGCGCGGTCAGCGGCTGGTTCAGCTCGTGCGCCAGCGCCGCCGCCATTTCGCCGGCCGCCGCCAGCCGCAGCGACTGCTTGAGGTCGCTGGCGACCTTGCGCAACTCATCGACCACAATGCCGATCGAAAAACCGACCAGCGCCAGCACCGCATCGAGCATTTGCAGTTCGTGCACGGCAATATCGCCGGCGCGGTTCCACTTGACCAGCACGCCTATACCAGCCTGCAGCACAAACACCATCAGCGCCGTGCCATACAGTCCCTGGCGCGAGGCCGCCCAGATCACCGGCAGGAACAGGAAATAGAAATCCTTGAATTCCGAGGTGGCAATGCTTCCGAACACCAGATACAGCACCACGATGGCCAGCACCAGGTAGCCCAGCGTTTCGGCGCGCCAGACCGTCTCGCGCAGACGCTGGCGGCTGCGCGCGCTGGCCAGTATCCAGATCAGCGGCATCGATACCAGCACCCCGACCATGTCGCCAACGCCAAAGCGCAGCACCGCCGTCGCCCATTGCCCCTCGGGCACCAGGCCGATGGCCGACAGCAGGCTGATATACACGAGGTCGTTAACCAGGGTGCCAACCGTCACGATCGCCATCCAGTGGAACAGCTGGCTGCGGCAACCGACCATGTCGTCGCTGCCGAAGCGGCGCCGCAACATCTCGCCGATCAGGCCGTAACCGATGGTCAACCATAACGACAACAGCACCGTCATGCCCAGGCCGGCCGGCATGCCACGCACCACGATTTCGCTCAGGGTCAGCGCTATCCACCACGGCAGCGCCGCGCGCCAGCCATGGCGCAGCCAGAACACCAGGCCCAGCGATGGATCGGGATTCCAGGGTGTGATGTTGAGCCCGTACAAGGGATCGATGTAAGTGGCCCAGTCGAATAGCAGATAGAGGGCGATAAACGCCGGATACTGCCAATGACGAGAGGACAAAGCGGGCCGTGACCAGGACATAAAAGGGAGAGATTTGTATCGTATTGTAGCATTATGCATGGCTGCCAACCAACATGCAGTCATTTTTACCACTAAGGGTTTCCCCTAAAAAACCCTCCTGCGCCGCTCGAATCGACCCTATCCCCAACGTGCCGCCATGCGGGTATTGCTTACGCTGGCGCCCCAATTTACACCCCTTTCCCTCAGGCATACCATCGGCGCCTTGCGGTATACATACCGTTGATACCTGAAAGAAACAAGATGTTGATCACTCTGCACTCGGGCACCGTGGGCCTGACGGGACTGCGCAAGCTGCGCGAAACGCTCAAGCTGTCGGCACGCGCCCTGCTGCACCGCCAGGCTGCCAGCGGCTGGCTGGAATTGCTTAATGCCCATCCGCTGTTCCTCGACCTGGTGGCCGAGCATCCGCGGCTGGTCTACAAGATTTTCCGCCCCTATTTCAGCAACACCATGGACTGCCAGGGCCGTCTGAATGTGCTGAGCCAGCATTATCGCTTCATCCTGCGCCAGGGACTGGGACCGTTGACGGCACGCGCCTCGCGCGAGCCCGTGGAGCTGGGCAGCGTCATGGGCAAAAGCGGCCTGCTTTACCACGTGCAGCTGCGCGCGGTGGAACCGATGGAGCGCGAGGGTGAACTGGTGCTGCAACTGCTGCAGGGCGACGAGGTAGTGTACAACTGCGCCTTCACCTTCCAGAACGATGGCGGCGCCATGGTGCTGGGCGTGGGCTGCATGCAGGGTCCGCGCGGCGCCCATGGCCTGCAACTGATCAAGGACGCCACCCGCGACCTGCACGGCCTGCGGCCGAAGAATATGATGATCAAGCTGCTGAGCCAGATCGGCCATGCGCTCGGTTGCAGCGAATTACGCCTGGTCGGCAACGCCAACCGCACGGTTTGCCGTTCGGTGCGCCAGGGCAAGGTGCATGCAGACTACAACGCCCTCTGGCAGGAACTCGACGCCAGCCCGCGCGCCGATGGCGATTACCGCCTGCCGTGCGAACAACTGGCGCCGCTCGACCTTGAGGCGATTGCCTCGAAAAAACGCTCGGAAGCGCGCAAACGCCACGACGCCCTGCGCGAACTGGCCGACGCGGTCAGCGCCAGCCTGCGTCCGTCCGGACCGGCCCTGGCGCTGGCCAGCAGCACGCCTGCGGACTTGCCGGCAGCAAACGAGCCCGAGCACAAAACGTACGCGCTGGCTTGAGGAAATCCGCTACCATGGGATTTTCGTCCAAGGAGGAATACCATGCGTGTGGATATTTATTACCGAGATGAAGCAGAAGGCAAGCATAGCTATTTAGCTGTGCCGGAAGGAAAACCGATTCCCGAAGAAGCCATCAACACCGACTGGCACGCCCAGGCCCAACAGGTGGAGGTCGATGAACAACAGGACGACCTCGAGCAATATCACATCGCCCAGCCCCTGGCGCAGATCAGCGCCAAGGGGTACGCGATTACCAGCGTGGCGGCGCAGTTATAGGGGCTGACCCGATCGTTGGCCTTACCCCGTCGTCCTCGCGCAAGCGAGGATGACGGCTTTGAAGATGGCAACTTGTGGATGCTGATGCGCCTGACTATCGCAGCGCACCTCGCATAGGATTAATACTCAATCTCCACCTCCTGCGCCCCCAGCACCTGGCGCAGGGCGTGTTGCAAATCGTCCGATGGCGCCACGCGCCAGCCTTCTCCCAGTTGTACCACGCAACCCACGCCTTGCGGCGTGATGCGCATCGATATCGGCAAGCCGTCCGCGTGGCGATGCGGCGCCAGCACTTCGGCCATTTTGCGCACGTCCACCGTGGTCGGCAGCGCCATGGCCAATTGCTTGCCGTGCTTGACGCGCGCGCTGACGATGTCGAATACTTTTTCCGCCGAAATGCGCAGCCCGCCCGAGAAGCGGTCTTCCGAGACCTTGCCGATCACGGCCAGGAATTCGTCTTCCTTGAACATATGCTTGTTCTCTTCAAACACTTCCGCATACACCGTGA
>JBEVNE010000091.1:0-12413 GCA_040508275.1 Duganella sp. | reverse complement strand
GCGGTGGACATGCCGGGTTCGGAAATTTGCAGAAGTGCCATGGGTGGAGCCTGTATTCTTGTTGATCTGCCTGGGCGCTGTGCGGAGCCTTGTCCGCGCCGCCTCAGGCGTCGATTGCGTCAAAGGCGAAGCGGACTTCTTCGCCAAATTTTTCGAGGAACATCAATGCGCGCACGCCCTGCGCGGCCTGAACGAAATCCTGACCGTCGAGGTGCTGGGCGATCTGCGCCAGCTGCGCCTTGCTGGCGGCGCGCAATTCGCTGTCGAGCGCATCGAGCGCATCGCCATCTTTGGCAGCGCGGGCATCGCCCAGCGCTTCGCGCCATTCCATCTGCTGCATCAAAAATGCTACCGGCATGGCGGTGTTCGATTCCGTCTGCAGATCGACGCCATTGATTTCGCACAGGTAGCGTGCGCGCTTGTGCGGGTGCTTCAGCGTTTGATACGCTTCGTTGGCGCGCGTGGCCCATTGCATGGCGACGCGTTTTTCAGCATCGCTGGCGTTGACGAATTTGTCCGGGTGCACGCGGCCCTGGACTTCGCGGTAGGCGCTGTCGAGCGCCTTGGCATCTACGGCAAACTGCTGCGTCAACTGGAACAGCTCAAAGTGGTTTTGCATGGCCTTAAATACGGAAGCTCTCGCCGCAACCGCACGCGTCTTTCTCGTTGGGGTTGTGGAACTTGAAGCCTTCGTTCAGACCTTCGCGGGCAAAATCGAGCTCGGTGCCGTCGATATAGGGCAGACTTTTCGGATCGACAAAGACTTTGACACCGTGCGATTCGAACACGCTGTCTTCGTCGGCTTTCTCATCGACATACTCGAGTTTGTACGCCAGTCCCGAGCAGCCGGTGGTGCGCACGCCAAAACGCAAGCCGAGGCCCTTGCCGCGGCGTTCGATGTAGCGGTTGATATGCTTGGCTGCTTTTTCGGTCAGGGTAATTGCCATGGTGTTCTCCAGGATGCACCGCAAGCGGTGCATCCGTAGTTAAGCTCAGTTTGCTACAGCGTGCTTGGCCTGGTAGTCCTGCACGGCGGCCTTGATCGCGTCTTCGGCCAGGATCGAGCAGTGGATTTTGACCGGCGGCAGCGCCAGTTCTTCGGCGATCTGGGTATTCTTGATGGCCAGCGCCTGGTCCAGGGTTTTGCCCTTGACCCATTCGGTCACCAGCGAGCTCGACGCGATGGCCGAACCGCAGCCATAGGTCTTGAATTTTGCATCTTCGATCACGCCATCAGCGCCGACCTTGATTTGCAGTTTCATGACGTCGCCGCAGGCGGGCGCGCCCACCATGCCGGTGCCGACGCTGTCGTCGCCTTTTTCAAACGCGCCGACGTTGCGGGGATTTTCGTAGTGATCGAGTACTTGTTCCGAGTAAGCCATGATAGTGCTCCTGTATCTTTTAAATTAAACCGTTACGCCGCGCCCTGAAGTTGCTTAATGGGCGGCCCATTGGATCGTACTGATGTCGATCCCGTCCTTGAACATATCCCACAGCGGCGACAGTTCGCGCAGCTTGCCAACCTTGGACTTCATCAGTTCGATGGCGAAGTCGATGTCTTCTTCGGTCGTGAAACGGCCGATGGTGAAGCGGATCGAGCTGTGCGCCAGTTCGTCGCTGCGGCCCAGCGCGCGCAGCACGTACGACGGTTCCAGGCTGGCCGAGGTGCAGGCCGAACCGGACGACACCGCCAGGTCCTTGACCGCCATGATCAGCGATTCGCCTTCAACGTAGTTGAAGCTGACGTTGAGGTTGTGCGGCACACGGTGGTTCATGTCGCCGTTGATATAGGTTTCTTCAATCTCTTGCAGGCCGTTGGCCAGGCGGTCGCGCAGTGCCTTGATGCGGGCGATTTCGCTATCCATCTCGACCTTGGCCAGGCGGAATGCTTCGCCCATGCCGACGATCTGGTGGGTAGGCAGGGTGCCCGAACGCAGGCCGCGCTCGTGACCGCCGCCGTGCATCTGCGCTTCGATGCGCACGCGCGGCTTGCGGCACACATACAGCGCGCCCACGCCTTTCGGGCCATAGGTTTTGTGGGCGGTGAAGGTCATCAGGTCGACCTTGGTTTTTTGCAGGTCGATGACGATCTTGCCGGTCGCTTGCGCAGCGTCGCAGTGGAAGATGATGCCTTTCGAGCGGCACAGCGCGCCGATTTCGTCGATCGGCTGGATCACGCCGATTTCGTTATTGACCAGCATGACCGAGATCAGGATGGTGTCCGGGCGGATGGCGGCGGTCAGTTGCTCGATAGTGATCAGGCCATTGTCCTGCGGCTCCAGATACGTCGCTTCAAAGCCCTGGCGCTCGAGTTCGCGCACCGTGTCCAGCACGGCTTTGTGCTCGGTCTTGACCGTGATGATGTGCTTGCCGCGGGTTTTGTAGAACTGCGCTGCACCCTTGATGGCCAGGTTGTTCGATTCGGTAGCGCCCGAAGTCCAGATGATTTCGCGCGGGTCGGCATTGACCAGGGCGGCCACGTGGGCACGCGCCTCTTCCACCGCTTTTTCAGCCGTCCAGCCGTACATATGGCTGCGCGAAGCGGGATTGCCGAACTGCTCGCGCAGGTAGGGAATCATGGCGTCGGCCACGCGCGGATCGATCGGCGTGGTAGCCGAGTAGTCCATATAAATCGGAAAATGCGGCGCAGTCTGGAACTTGACAGCGGCGAGATTTTTTTCTGGGGCGTTCATCTGGTAACTCCGTTTTTCTGTATTTGTTAGCGCAAGCGCTCAACCCAACGCGGCCTGGTTTTCCGAGCGATGCATCACCACCACGCTTTGGTCCGCATGCTTTTGCTTTTGTTGATCGACCAGATCCTGCAGCGACACGGAATCGAGATAATCAACCATTTTTTCGTTCAGCGTGGCCCACAGTTCGTGGGTCATGCAACGCACGCCGCTGGCGGCGTCGGCGCCATGGCAGTTTTCCTTGCCACCGCACTGCGTGGCGTCGAGCGGCTCGTCCACGGCGATGATGATGTCGGCCACCGTGACCTTGTCGGCGCGCCGCGCCAGGCTGTAACCACCGCCCGGGCCACGGATCGATTCGACGATTTCATGACGCCGCAATTTGCCAAACAACTGCTCCAGGTACGACAAGGAAATGGCCTGGCGCTGGCTGATGCCGGACAGGGTGACCGGACCCTTACCTTGGCGCAACGCCAAGTCGATCATCGCAGTCACAGCAAAACGGCCTTTAGTGGTCAGACGCATCACTACCTCGGTTCAGTTAAAATATCGACCCTTGGCTGCCAGCAAAAGCCGGATTAGTTGATCGAATTAGTCAAGTATACCAAACTTTAATAAAGTTTGCCGGAGGGCCCCTCGCCCGCCTGGAGACTTAGTTGTTTTTTAGTAGTTTCATCGGGCCGAACAACTCATGCATGGCGGCATTGCCGATAAAACTCAGGTTGTAGGGATGTTCAGCGACAATCTGCGGGAAGGCGGCCATCCCTGGCAGTTTTTTCAACAGTTCGGCGATCTTGCCCCATAGCACCATCGTTGGCGTCTGCGCCGACTGCGCGGCCAGCCCCGCCATCACGGTCTCGAAGAACGGCAGCCAGGCCTTGGCATCCTTGGCCGGCGCCACATGACTGCGAAACACCAGCGACGCATTGAGCAGCAAAAAGCCCTGATCGGTCAGCCTGCGCTGCATGTCGGCCAGCGTTTGAATGTGCTCGGTACCGCTGCGGGCCCGGGCCGACACCGCCGCCATGGCGACACCTGCCGTATTTTCAATCTGCAACTGGCCATCGGCCACCAGCAGCATTTTCATGAAGTTGCGCAGCGAGGTGGCCTTGTTGACCGCTTTCGACAGGCCGCCGCCCTCCTCGCTTGACCACAGGCTGCCGACCGCGCCATCCATGAAGCACACGCCGGTGGCGCTGGCTTCGCGCGGGTAAGGACCTTCCCCCACCAGCACGTAGCGTACCTGTTGCAGCGGCAGGGCAAAGGCGGCAAACAGGCGGCCTTGCGTGGGCAGGTACTGGTCCGTGGCCAGTTGCGGCAGGTAGTCGGGTGTGGCAGCCATCATTGCGGCCAGGCCTTCGGTCAGCAAGGGGCGCCACGAGGCATCCGCCTGATCAAGCGCGGCATGTATGGGTAGTGGAACAGGGATATTCATGAACAAAGATCGGTTGAGCAGAACGAGATTGTAACGCACCGCAACCGGCCAGCCACGGCTGCGCTTGGCTGCCGGAATTGGCTGATCTATACTCATGAATTATTTTTAACTAAACTATTGCCATGAAAACCACTGCCCGCATTGCCATCCCTGCCGTGATGCTGTTGCTATCCGCCTGCGGCGGCGGTAGTAGTAGCGACAAGTTAATTCCGATCATCACCGCACCCGTGACGGAAGCGGGAACGCTGTTCATTGCCGATGCCGGCAACCGGGTGCTTGCCAGGCTCAACACGCTGACACCGATCGCCGGTGATTCCATCAACGCCGGGGTATTGTCCTCGAGCGAAAATTATTCGATGGGCATCGCCTACGATGTAGCGCGTAACCGGCTGTACGCGTCCACCGGCACGCAGTTTGCCGTATTCGACAATGCCAGCAACCTCAGGGGCAACATCACCCCTGGCCGCCTGATCACCCCGCTTGCTGAAGGTGGCGGCCTGTATTACAACCTGCAATTCGACAAGGGAAATGACCGGCTGTATGCCGCGTACACGCGTGCGCGCGGCGTCAACCTGGCCGTGTTCGACAACGCCAGCAACCTGGCCGGCAATGCCCCCGCCACGCGCACCGTGAGCGGCATTACCGATGCGTACGCCGTCGATACCACCCGCAACATCCTGTACACCATCAGGCTGAGCGGAGGCATGGCGTCGATCCAGGCAGTGCCCGATATCAACAGGCTCAATGGCGCACTGCCCAATGTGACGCCACAGATCGTTCCCATGGCCGGCAGCGATGTCCACGCAATTGCCATCGACACCACGCGCGACCGCCTGTATCTGGCGCTGCGAGGCGCCGGCCTGGGCGTCATCAACAACGCCAGCACGGTGTTGCGCGCTGGCGCAGCACCGGGCAGCGCCAGCGCCGCACTGGTATCGTTCCCCGTGGATGCAGCGCGCGGCGCCGTATCGGTGGACGCCGCCAAGGACCGGGTATATTTTAGCCAGGACAATACTGTCTACGTGCTCAGAAACGCCAGCACCCTGAACGGCGGTGCCGATTCGGGCACGGTCAAGATCACCACGCCGGTGGGCAGCCAGTTCACCGGGTTTGCGTACTAAGCTGCTGGAAATCCTGATCTGCGCAGCCGTCCAGCCAGCCGCCAGTAAAGCCGGCGCGCTGCAAGCCGGCGCGCACGTAGCGATTGCTGCGCATCAGCGCCCAGGTCGCATCATGCAGGTAGTTGTCCACCATGATGATGGCCGGCCCCTTGTCGATGCCGAAGTGGTAAGGCGACACCCACAACTGGCCGCCGCCACGCTGGTGGAACAGCGTGGAGTACGAGGGCCGGTAACCACACTGGCGCGCTTCGTTCAATAACAGGCCCTGCTGCTGGCGTATGGTGGGCAGCACGATCTCGGGCGCAAATGGCAGCGAGGCCACCGCCGCCCAGGGCGCCAGCGTGCCGTCGTCCGGGCCATACGGCACGGCGCGCGCCATGTAGTCGTAGAATTTGCGCTGCACGCCGCCGATCTTGCGCGTGGCCGGTCCCGGTCCGTCGCACGCTGAAATACCCCAGTGGAGCGCGTCGTAGCCCGGGAAACCGAGCGGGTTTTCAATCGCGTAGCGCTGCTGCACCAGCGTAGCGCGGCGGCTGTTTTCAAAATAATCGAGACCGCGTGCGCGCATATAGTCGTCGCGAATGCCGCGCGTATCGAGCCACACGTGCGACATCTGATGAATGAACAGCGGCCCCGCGTACAGGTACTCGATGCCGTAGATATTTTTCCATTCGTAGGTGCTGGCCCAGGCGTCATAGCTGTCGCGCTCAATGGGATGGGTCGGTGATCCCAGCGCCAGCACATACAGGATCAGCGCTTCATCGTAACCTTCCCAGTGCCAGCGCAAGAAACCTTTGCCCGGCTTCCAGCCATGGCACAGCAGGCGCTTGCGGTGACGCATCCACTGCCAGTCCACGCGGCGGTACAACAAGTCGGCCAGCGCGCGGATTTCCTGTTCCGGTCCGCAATCCTGCGCAAAATACTGGGCGGCCGTCAGCACGCCGGCAATCAGCAGCGCCGTATCAATGCTCGACAGTTCGCACTGGTGCGCACGTGCTCCCGTTGCCATATCGATGAAATGATAATAAAAGCCCTTGTAGCCGGTGGCCGTGGGCGATTCGCTCTGCTCGCTGTTGGCGAGAAAGCGCAAGGTGGTCAGCGTGCGGTGAATGGCGTCGTCGCGCGACATGAAACCACGCTCGACGCCGATCGGATAGCAGGTCAGCGCCATGCCGGTGGCGGCAATGCTGGCCGGCCAGTCGGCGCCAGCGGTTTTATCACGCACCAGTCCGGTCACCGGATGGGCTTCAGTAACAAAGTAATCGAACGATTCGCGCTGCAAGGCGGTCAGCAGCGCCAGCGTGTCCGCGTCGATGGCGACAGGCGGACGCACGATGGGTGGCGTGGTGGTCATTTCAGTGCTGAACGGTTTTAAAGGTGCATCCTGGCACAAGGCCGCTCGCCGGTATGTGCCTAATCTAACAGTCCAACTCGCCTGAGTGGGCTCGCTTTGTCGATCTATTCGCTATCAGGCTGCTGTGAAGGATTAGCCTGCTGAAAAGCCGGCAAGGCTGCACAAGCCTCGTGAATGCGCATGATGACCGGATACGGCGCCAGATCGACGCCAAAGCGCTGGGCGCTGAACACCTGCGGCGCCAGGCAGCAGTCGGCCAGGCCGGGGCTGTCGCCATGACAGAAGCGGCCGGTATCGGCATGGCCGTCCAGCAGCGCTTCCAGCGTGGCCAGGCCGCTGTTGAGCCAATGCTGCTGCCACGCCAGCTTGGCCTCGTCCGTCACGCCCAGCTGGCCGGTGAGATATTGCAGCACACGCAAATTACCGAGTGGATGGGTATCTGCCGCCACGCTCAAGGCCAGCGCACGCACGCGGGCGCGCCCGGCCGCATCTGGCGGCAACAGCGGCGCTTGCGCATGGGTTTCGTCCAGGTATTCGATGATCGCCAGCGACTGGCCGATCAGCGTGCCGGCGTCGTCCAGCGTCGGCACCAGGGCCGACGGATTGACGGCGCGGTAAGCAGGCTGGCGCTGCTCGCCGCCACCGCGCAGCAGGTGCACCGGCACCGCCTCGAACGGCAAGCCCTTGAGCGCGAGCGCAATACGCACGCGGTAGGCTGCAGAGCTGCGGAAGTAGGTGTAGAGCTTCATCGGGTTGCCATCATCCGCGCTCACGCTCACCGTAGTGCACCACGCGCTGATCGATAGCGCCGAAAATGCTGGCCTGGTCGTCACCTCGCATCTCGATGCGCACGCTGTCGCCAAACTTCAAAAAGCCGGTCTGCGGTTTGCCGGTCTCGATGGTTTCGTACATGCGCACCTCGGCCACACAGCAATAACCGACGCCGCCGTTGGCAATGCTCGATCCGTGCAGATTGCCCTGCTTGTTGGAGACCGTGCCGGAACCGATGATGGTGCCGGCTGCCAGCTCGCGCGTGGCGGCGGCGTGCGCCACCAGCGCGGCAAAATTGAAGGTCATGTCCTGGCCGGCGTTCGGTTTGCCGAACGGCTGGCCGTTGATGTGCACCAGCAGCGGCAGGTGCAGCTTGCTGTCCTGCCAGTGTGCGCCCAGTTCGTCGGGCGTCACCGCCACCGGCGAAAACGCGCTGGCCGCCTTGGACTGGAAAAAGCCGAAGCCTTTCGCCAGCTCGTTGGGAATCAGGTTGCGCAGCGATACATCGTTGACCAGCATCACCAGCCGGATGGCGGCGCTGGCATCTTCCAAGCTGGCGCCCATCGGCACGTCGCCGGTGATCACGGCCACTTCCGCTTCCAGGTCGATGCCCCAGTCTTCGGACAAGGCGTAGATCGGATCGCGCGGGCCGATGAAACTGTCGGAGCCGCCCTGGTACATCAGCGGATCGGTATAGAACGACGCCGGCACTTCGGCATTGCGCGCCTTGCGCACCAGCTCCACGTGGTTGACGTAGGCCGAACCATCGGCCCACTGGTAGGCGCGCGGCAGCGGCGAATGGCAGGCTGCCTGTTCGAACGGCTCGGCAGCAGGCGCCTCGCCGACGTTGAGGGTATCGTAGACCGCCTGCAGGCGCGGCGCCACCAACGCCCAGTTGTCCAGCGCATGCTGAAGCGTGGCCGAAATCTTGGGCACGGCCTGATAGTGCGACAGGTCGCGGCTGACGACCACCAGGCGGCCATCGCGGCTGCCATCCTTGAGGGTGGCGAGTTTCATGTTGGTTCTCCTGCGGGAGCATGCATCCACGCGGCGTGCGCGGGTGCCTTGCGGGTGTGCGACCATTCTTCGAGCATTTGCCATTTGACGGCATCGAGCTTGTCCATCATCTGCGCGGTGGCGGTGTTGACGGCCAGTTCGAGCCGGTGACCGTTGGGGTCGAAGAAATAAATCGATTGGAAAATGGTGTGGTTGACGGGGCCGATCACGTCGATGCCGGCCGCAAGCAGCCGTTGTTTGGTGGCCAGCAGATCGTCCATGCTGTCCACCTCCAGCGCCAGATGCTGCACCCAGGCTGGGGTGTTGTGGTCGCGGTCCATGGGCGGTTGCGTGGGCAGCTCGAAAAACGCCAGCACATTGCCATGGCCGGCGTCGAGGAACACATGCATATACGGGTCCGGCGCCCTGGTGGACGGCACTTCGTTTTCGGCAATGGCCAGCACGAAGTCCATATTCAGGTGGCGCACATACCATTCCACGGTTTCTTTGGCGTCGCGGCAGCGGTAGGCGACGTGGTGTATCTGTTTGATTTTCATGACTGTCTCCGGCATTTTCCCTCATATTTAAAGGCAATTGCAGATATCATACAAACGATATTTTTCTATTGATTTATCAGATTTCCCAATGAATCCCATCTTACCAAGTGTACGCCACATGCGCGCGCTGGTGGCGCTGGCCAGAACCGGCAGTTTTACCCTCGCCGCCGACCACCTGAACCTGACCCAATCCGCCCTCAGCGGCCAGATCAAGGAGCTGGAACAACGGCTCGGCGTGCGCGTGGTCGAACGCACCACGCGCAAGGCGCAGCTGTCGGAGCTGGGCCGCGAGCTCACGCCGCTGTTCGACAAAATGCTGCAAGACCTGGAAGGCGCCATGACCGACCTTGCCAGCCGCAAGGCGCTCAAGCAAGGCGTGGTACGGGTGGCGGCGCCGCAAATGCTGTCCTGCACGCTGCTGCCGGAAGCCATGGCCGCCTACGGCGCCCGCTATCCCGACATCCAGCTACGGCTGGCCGACACCCCGGTGGAACAGGTGCTGGCGCGCGTATTGAGCGGCGAAGCCGATTTTGGCATCGGCCCCGAGCGCGACGCCATGGCCGGCATCAGCGCCCAGCCGCTGTTTGAAATGCCTTTCGTTGTGGTGTTCCCCGAAGGACACGCCTTGCAGCAGCGCGCGCGCATCCGCTGGGCCGATATCGGCGAGTTTGCGCTGATTGCACTGCAGGGCCAGTTTACCGAACGCCTGCTGCAGGACATGCATAGCTCGCTGCGCGAACTGTCGCTGCGCCCGGCCAACGAGGTCACCTTCATGACCACGGCGCTGGCCATGGTGCACGCCCGGCTGGGCATTACGGTGTGCCTGCCCTACGCCGAAAAAATGGTGCAGCTGTACGGCTTGCACATGCGCCCCCTGCAAGAGCCACAGTTGACGCGGCGTTTTTTCATCTACACGCGCAGCACCCGCACGCTGTCGCCGGCCGCCGCCAGCTTTGCCGACTTCCTGCAGCAATCGATGGCCGCGCATGCGTGGCAGGTGTCACGGCCATGAACACGAGGCGCTGACGGCTGCTGCCCGGCGCGCTGTGCGACAATACGGCGCCAGCCCTCCCCCGTTCATTGATTCACGCATGACCGCAGACACCATCGCCATCAACCAACAGATGAACCAGTTCGACGGCCATCACAGCGTATGGCTGTTTGGTTATGGCTCGTTGATCTACAAGGCCGACTTTACTTACCTGCAAAGGCGCCCGGCCAGCATCGCCGGCTGGACCCGGCGCTTCTGGCAAGGCTCGCACGACCACCGCGGCACGCCGGAAGCGCCGGGCCGCGTGGTCACGCTGATCGCCGAGCCGGGCGCCATCTGCCACGGCATGGCCTATTTGATCACCCCGGAAGTATTCGCCCACCTCGACCACCGCGAAAAAAACGGCTACCTGCGCCTGGCCACGCCGATCAGCTTTGAAGACGGCGAAGGCGACAGCGTGGTCGGCCTGGTCTACATCGCCACGCCCGACAACACGGCGTTTCTGGGCGAAGCACCGGAACACGATATCGCCCGCCACATCGCCCGCGCCAGCGGCCCCAGCGGCCCGAACAGCGACTACCTGAACCACCTGGCGCAGGCGCTGCGCGAAATGGGACGCGAGGATGGGCATGTGTTTGCGATTGAGGGATTTTTGGCGGGGTTGGAAAAACCGGCGAGCGATTAATGCTAAGATACTGTATATAAATACAGTATCCGGAACCAGCATGCATCCTGTCGATCCCAAGCTTGCGCAACGCTACCCCATCCTGCTGCACAAGGGGCGCGGGGCAGCGTCCAATTTGCAGGGGCGCTACGAAGTGAACACGCGCGAAACGTTCGACGATGGCTGGAGCGACGGCGAGGACGACGACGGCAGCGCGCAGCTGCAGACCGAAGTCGTCAGCGAAACCGCCAAGACCATCCTCAGTCGCAACGCCTCGCCGGATTTGCCGTTCAGCGTATCGCTCAATCCCTACCGGGGCTGTGAACACGGCTGCATTTACTGCTTTGCCAGACCCACCCACAGTTATCTCGGCTTGTCGCCAGGGCTCGATTTTGAGACCAGGATTTTCGCCAAGACCAACGCAGCCCAATTGCTGCGCCAGGAGTTGGCCAAGCCATCGTATGTGCCGGAAGCGATTGCGCTGGGGGTGAATACCGACGCCTATCAACCGTGTGAGCGCAACCTGAAAATCACGCGCGGCGTGCTGGAAGTGCTACACGAATGCAACCACCCGGTGGGACTGATTACCAAGTCGTCGCTGATCGAGCGTGATATCGATCTGCTGTCCGCCATGGCAGCCAAGGGCCTGGCGTCGGCGGCGATCACCATCACCACGCTCGACAGCGCCATCGCCCGTACCCTGGAACCACGCGCCGCAACGCCAGCGCGCCGCCTGCGCACCATCCGCACCCTGAGCGATGCAGGCATCCCGGTCGGTGTCAGCATCGCACCCATCATTCCGTTTGTGACGGAGCCGGATATCGAGCGTGTGATTGAAGCTGCGTGCGAAGCGGGGGCATTGCATGTGAATTACGTCGTGCTGCGTTTGCCGTGGGAAGTCAATCCGCTGTTCCAGCAATGGCTGGAAGCGCATTTCCCCGAGCGTGCGCAGCGCGTGATGAACCGCGTGCGCGATATGCGGGGCGGCAAGGATTATCAGGCGGACTTTGCCAACCGCATGCACGGTGAAGGGGTGTGGGCTGATTTGATCAAACAGCGGGTGGAAAAAACCGTGCGCCGGCTGGGGCTGGCAAAACGCATGATCCGCTTTCGGCAGCTCGAGGTGGGACGGTTTAGGCGGCCGTTGTCGGTGCCTGCGGTGGCAAGGGGTGGCGGGCAGATGGAACTGTTTTAAATCACAGCTGGCATCGGGTGAGGCAGGTAACGCTTAATGAGCTACCGTCCCATTACAGCCACCAGCCGCCAGCCGCCACAACCATGGACCGTAGCCAGCAATACCCCCGCTCCAATCCACCGCCACTCAACCTGTATCCTTAAAGCAACTTGGTATTTGTCTGCTTTTCTACGCAAGCGTCCCAGAGAATCCACGCAATGACGCAGCCCAAGCACCGCACCATTTTTATAAGCATTTGATTTATAAATAAAATTTTATTGATCACCCAGACCAGCCGCCACATTCCGCAACCACAGCTAAATCTACCACCCTGACAAAATATTTTTCTTATTACTATTTATGGCAACATTTATCCATGCAATCTGACGCTTACCTTGCCTGGTGTTTCCATGGGATCAACCGATTTTTTTCACTACCGCTGTAACGACTACCTGCGCCAGCGCGACCTGCTGTCCGGGCTGCCACCGCCCAACACTGACGATGGCGAAAACACCGACCCCGACCAGGCAGCAGACCGCCTGCAACAACAACTACGCGCCCAGCGCTACCTGCGCCACCTGTGCGTACACTTCGACAACACAGAGACCCAGCGCTGGCCCCTGCAAGCAGTCGCAGACGGCCTGTGCCGCGTTCTATCGC